>JAJUGS010000160.1 GCA_029265875.1 Prolixibacteraceae bacterium | reverse complement strand
GGTACAAAATGCATAGATTAAAATGGCAACAATACAGATTAAAAACTTGCTGCTCAGAACTTTCATTGTGTTCAATCCCGAAGAGTTGGTCAATAAACAGGATGTAATTATTAATATTGAAATCGAAACCGATATTCCGGAAAAAGCACTTGAAACCGACGAACCGGATGGCATCGTTGACTATAAAACAATCACAAAAAAGGTGATTGCATTGGTCCAGGACGGGCGATTTAAATTACTGGAGGTACTTACTAAAAATGTTCTGGATCTGGTTATGGAAGATTTGCGGGTTAAAAAAGCCCGGGTGGAAGTGGATAAACCTCATGCACTGCGATTTGCAGAGTCGGTTTCGGTGCAATTGGAAAGGGAACGATGAACGAAGTAATTATTGGAATCGGTTCCAATCTTGATGCTGAAAACAATATCCGGAGAGTTTTGGAGATTCTAACAGAAAAATTTGAATTGCTGAAAGTATCTGAATTTGTTATAACAAAACCAATCGGGATAACGGAACAACCCGATTTTACAAATGGGGCCGTAAAAATCAGAACCACCGAAAATCAGAATAATCTTGAACAACTGCTCAAACAAATTGAGGATCAGATGGGACGTGACCGTTCGGTTCCTAAATTCGGGCCACGATGTATTGATTTGGATATTGTGGTATGGAATGGAGAAATTGTAGATGCTGACTACTATACCCGCGATTTTTTGCAAAAAAGTGTTCAGGAAATTATTTGAACCCTTTTTCGAAATGTTGGTTAAACTGCTGAAAATTCAGGGGATAAGGTTCTCCCATGTTAGTTTCGTATTTTTTAGTAAACGAATTAAAACTGAATTTGGCAAGATTCAGGTTATTGGCTTTTTGCAGCGCCCAAACCTGTAAGTAAATGGCTTCCTCATTCAGGTCGTCATAATCAAGAATCCGCTGGGCAATCTTTTCAATACCTGTCAGATTCATTTCTTTTTGGTAAATGGTGGCAAGATTCAATAAAGTATCGATTACCTGGTTGCCCGTATATCCACGAATATCATCGAGCCAGGGCCAGTGGGTTCCCTTCAGGAACCTGCCACGCCTCACCATTTCAAAAAACGAAACAAGTTGTGGTTTTGAAAGTCCTTCAGGAATCTGGCAAAGTTTGTAGGCACTCACAAAATCGCAATAAAATGGTGCTTTCATTTTCATTTGCAGGTACCCGATTGTCGAGATAATTTCGATACCGTCAAAACGAACCAGTAGTTTTCTGAGTTTATTCAGCGTCACCGATCGGTTATTGGCAACTTTATCTGCCGGAATTCCAGGCCATAAAACTTCATTTATCTCGTTAATACCCGCACCAATTCCACTTTTTAAAGTATAAATCAGCGTAAACAAAAACAGCTCCTTAACTTTTGGGGTAAACAACTCCGTGATTTCTTCTCCGCTATTGTCAACGGCTTTAAATTCTCCAAAAAGTTCAATGCAATTTTTCAGGTCTTTAACCTGCATTTCTGCCTGGGTAAAATACTGTTTCTTTTTACGCTTCCTGAAAACGAATATCCAAACAGCAACGGATGCGATTATTAAAATTGCGATTAAAAAATAAACAATGTTGTGAGTGAAGAAGGATTTTTGAATGGCTTTTTTGACAGGATGCACATTTTCGTCGAGCGAAAGCCGGTTTATTTCGTCGTTCCCGAGTGGACGGTTCCAGATAAAAAGATTGTCGATATACCCGCGAAGACTGGCCCCCGATGACAAAGCACTGCCAAGATGAATATCGCCCGTACCGGAAAATGGCGGATGTCCGTTGGAACCCCCGATAAACCTGCCATTCAGGAATATCGACTGTTCCCCGGTTTCAATAATATATCGCCATGCAAGGTGGTACCAGGTATTAGGTTCCAGCTTCTCGTTTGATATATAGTCATTTGCCCACAATCCGAAATAGGGGTGCCCCGAACGTAATATTAAATGTAATCCGCGTCGATATCCCGATTCATAATTCCCGATAATGGCGTTATCACCAAACTCAAGTATATCAGTGAATTTTACAAAACAGCTAACCGTAAAACTGCTGTTTCTGAAACCATATTGCTCCGGATTTCCAAGATTGATACTGGCATTTTCGGGCAACCGGAGAACACTTCCTCTTTTTATGTCCTGAACAAACGAATAGCTATTTCCTTCAAATGTTTTTCCGGGCGAAACATTGTTCATCACCAATCCGTCGAAATCAAAACTGCCGGTGAGATTATCGCTGATATTTAAAGGATTGGCCAGAATCTGGTAATTTTCTGGAATGGTCATTTCACCGGTCACGATAATCTGCTCGGGGGTCATCTTAAATCCAGGGGCAAAAGGAGTAAGTATCAGTTCTTCGCCTCCGCGGTAAGGAAAACTGAAATGTCCGCCGGTTACAAGAATTTCAGGATTTCTCCAGAAAACCTTCTCCAGATTCTTTCCGGCGTTTTTTACAGTACCTTTTATCCATGTAAAAGAGTTCAACTGATCGACAATAAATCCGAAATACGAAATTTCATTGCCTACAAATACGAAATTGGGGCGTTTCCCATATTTCTTCCAATTTTCAAGCAGGAAGTTGATGTAATCGGGAACAAGTGTCATACTTAACCTCCCCGACGATTTTGTGTTGAGCTTTTCAAAGTTATCAACCACCATCAGTTCCTGCGAAACAACTTCAATTTCTGTATTTGTGAAACTGTTTTTTGCCGGTTCCTCGGCCGATATGACAAGTGCATAATTTTTTACCGGGTGAAGTATTCTGCTGGTCTTGTTAAAATTTCCCCTGGCAAAAAATATCACCCTACGGTTTGCCTGAATAAGATATTCTTCTGATGGCCAGGCTTCTCCCTGGGGAAGATAGAAAATATGAGATGCAAGTTGTGACGCATTGATTACCGAATCAAGCAGATGGATATTATCATCAAACTGAATAAAGACGGGGATTATTTTTGAAGCATCATTTTGAATCAGTGAGTTAAGTTTTTCGAGGAAATATGAAAACTTTACTGGTGTGTTCTTCAGAAATAAATCGCCCGATTTTATTGCTACTTCGATCCCGATGCCTGAATTGTTATTCTTTTGTAATAGCTCCCAAAGCGATTCATTATTGAAGTTTTGTGAGTTTACGGCAGATATCAGGAATGTTTTATCTGCAATGTTCCCTGAGAAGGACGTGAAGGAAGAAACAACAAGAAGCAGGCAGGTCAGGTTAATTTTTAATAACTTAAAATTTGTACCATATTTCCGTTTTGTCATCCCCTGCTTCTTAATTTCAGATTATTTTTTTCTCAAAAATATAAAAACATCGCAAAGAAAGAATTTTTTTTCAAAAAAATAACATTTGTATAAATAGCAGTAATACAATAATTTGATGAATAAATTAAGACAAAATTAAGTTTCGGTTAAACGGTTGTATGATGGTTGGTTAAGTTTTCTGTAATAGGTTGCTCTTAGTATTAGGGTAAAATTTATGAAATGACCGATAAAACGATCAGATTGAAATATTTTTTGCTGCTAATTATTGGCGGACTTACTGCCCTCTTGTTGCTAACAATGTTCGATAAAACACTTGATTATACGTCCACCAACGAGTCGTGCAGCGCTTGTCACGTTCATCCGCATGCCGATGCTACCTGGAAACTTTCATCTCACCACAACACCCGCACCGGTGTTTCAATTAATTGTGTCGATTGTCATCTCCCCCCCAGGGAACAAAACTTTCAATACATCACCCGGAAAGCTTATCACGGATTTCATGATTTGTATATTTACATGACCAAAGATTCGGCTGAAATTGCCTGGTCGGATAAACGCTCGATGGAAGCCGCCAAACGGTTCGTTTACGAAGAGGGTTGTAAAAAATGTCATACAAACCTGTTCCCTGCTACCTTAAATGCACTGGGTGCAGAATCGCATTTAAAATATATTCGTAACCCTGAAAATACATCCTGTTTGCAATGTCATTTGGATGTGGGGCATTACCGGGGCAAAAAAGGATTGACAGTAAGCGATGAAATTGCCGGTGCAAAAGAGATTTATACTTCACCAGCCACTGTTAAAGGATTTACAACATTTGAAGAAAAAATTCCGGGCACATCGGTTTCCTTTAAAATGGTGGCCGTTCCCGGAGGGCAGTTTGTGATGGGAACTCCGCCAGATGAACCTTTCCGGAACGCTGATGAAGGGCCACAAATTAATGTAAAGGTTGACAGCTTCTGGATGGGTGAAATTGAAGTTTCGTGGAGCGAATACCTGGCGTTTTTCAGTGCCACCAGCTCTCAGGGAAGAAAAGAAGCTGTGGCTGAGGAATCAACTGACGATCTTGACGCGGTTTCGGGACCCACTCCGCCCTGGGGAGCACCCGATCAGGGGTGGGGAAAGGGAACTTTCCCGGCAATAACCATGAGCCACCATGCAGCAGTAACATATTGCCGCTGGCTTAGCCAGGTAACCGGCAAAAAATACCGCTTGCCAACCGAAGCAGAATGGGAATATGCTGCCCGCGGCGGCACAAATACACCGTACTTTTTTGAGGGATCGCCGGAGCATTATGAAGCAACAGGTTTTTTCAGAAAAATTTTCGGGGCCGATACCACAACAATCAATTCCTATGCGATTTATTCCGAAAACAGTTCTTCTAAAACACAAAATCCGGCAAAAGTGAAAGCCAATCCGTTTGGTTTGAAAAATATGCTGGGCAATGTTGCTGAGTTTTGTCTCGATTTTTATGATCCGGCAGTTTATTCGAAATATCCGAAAGGAGTTGTATCCAATCCGCGTGGGCCGCGTAACGGTATGGAACATGTTGTGAGGGGGGGTGCGTACAACTATAGTGCTAAAGATTTGCGCGCCGGACGTCGGGATTACACCCGCACAAAAGAATGGCTGGTTACCGACCCGCAGATTCCGAAAAGCATCTGGTGGTATTCCGACAGCAAAAATGTTGGGTTCAGGGTTGTTTGCGAGTATGATAAAGAATTAGTAAAAACCGAAAATAAATAACATAAAACCATGAATGAGAATCAGTTTTCCCGCAGGAATTTTCTGGGCAAGTCGGCAATAATCGGGGCTGCCGGGATTATCGGGATGAATGCTTTGACATCATGTGCAAAAAAAGTACAGGTTGTGGATTATGCTTTCCCTCCCGAATTGGATAAAGCGCCCGATGGACAAAAACTGAGGGCCGGCCTCGTGGGATGCGGAAACCGTGGAACCGGGGCGGCACTGAATTTCCTTTCAGCCGGAAACGATTTGGAGCTTGTGGCCCTTGCCGATGTTTTTGAAGACAAAGTGTGGGACTGCCGTAACAAACTCAGCAAACAAAAAGTGGAAGTTCCCGAGAAAAACTGTTTCTGGGGTTTTGATTCGTATAAAAATCTTTTGGATGTTGATTTGGATGTTGTGATTTTGGCAACACCTCCTCATTTTCGTCCGGCTTATTTCGATGCTTGTGTTCAGGCCAAAAAACATGTTTTCATGGAAAAACCTGTTGGTGTCGATCCGGTTGGGGCCCGCCAGATTATTGCAACTGCCAAAAAAGCAGAAAGCCTCGGCCTGTCGGTTGTTACAGGTACGCAACGCCGGCACCAGCGCGATTATCTCGAAACTTACAAACAAATAGCTTCGGGAGCCATCGGACAGATTACTTCGGCAAAAGCCTGGTGGCTGCAGAACCACGTTTGGTTCCGCACACGCGAGGAAGGCTGGAGCGACATGGAATATATGCTCCGCAACTGGAACAATTTCTGCTGGTTGTGTGGTGACCATATTCTGGATACACACGTTCATAATATCGATATAATTAACTGGTTTTTAGGCAAACATCCTGTTGAAGCCATCGGTTTTGGCGGCAGGGCCAGAAGGCTCACCGGCGACCAGTACGATTTTTTCAGTATTGATTTTGATTACGGAAACGGCGTTTTTTCACACAGCATGTCGCGCCAGATTGATGATTGTGCCAACACGCTTGGCGAACTGATTGTGGGAACCGAAGGTTACACCAATTGCAAAAACACGGTTTACAATCTCGATGGTTCGGTTAAATGGAAATATGAATATCCAAAAGATAAGGAAGGAAAATCAACCGAAGTGGTGGCTGTTTCGCCGTATGTTCAGGAACACATCAGTTTGGTGACAGCCATCAGGACCAATAAACCGGTGGTGGAAGCCGAGCGGACTGCCATTTCAACCCTGACGGCAATTATGGGAAGAACAGCCGCTTACACCGGGCAGAAAGTTACCTGGGACGAAATGATGAATTCGACCATGAAACTGGGGCCTGAAAAATACGAAATGGGGCCGGTTGCCATGGAATTCCCGGTTCCGGTTCCGGGATCTCAACACAAAGAATAAGAAAATGATTTCCGTAATAATACCACTTTTAAACGAAAGCAGCCTGGTATCAGACCTGATACGGGAAACAGCCGAAAATCTTCAGCTGACCGGGGAAGCTTACGAAATTGTGTGTGTTGACGACGGAAGCACCGATAATACAGTTCAGAAATTATTACAGTTCAGAAAACAGGATCCGAATGTTAAGATTGTTTCGCTTTCACGCAACTTCGGGTTGCAGGCTGCGTTAACCGCCGGGCTCGATTTTGCCAAAGGCGATTTTGTGGTTATGATGGATGGCGATTTTCAGGACCCGCCCGAAATGATTCCGGATTTGTTCAACAAAATAAAGGAAACCGGGGCCGATGTTGTTACGGCGGTGCGCGAGCAGCGAAACGAAAAATTTTCACGACGCCTTTACACCGGTGTTTTTCACAAGGTTTTCAGCAGTGTAAGCGAAAGTGAGCAGATTGCACAATCGGGCAATTTCAGTATCATGAGCCGGAAAGCACACCAGGCTATCCTGAAATTCTCCGAACGGAACCGCTATTTACCGGGAATCCGGAATTTTGTGGGATTTAAACAAGAGGTGATTTTGTACGATCGCCCCGACCGTTTGAGCGGAAAGGCCAAAATGAGCCGCAAAAAACTGTTTGCCCTGGCTGCCGATGCCATTTATTCGTTCTCCAAATGGCCAATAAAGGCTTGTCTTTATTTTGGGTTATTGGGGATTTTTATTTTTCTGGCAGCCATTGTTTACACGTTTTTCTCAAAAATCATGGGATTGGCACCCATCGGTTGGTCGTCGATGTTTTTAGCGGTGAGCTTTTTTGGCTCGGTACAGCTTACTTTCCTGGGTTTGATAGGCGAGTATGTTTACCGCATTTTTAAAGAGGTGCAAAACCGCCCGGTCTATATTATTAAAGAAGTGTATGAATAAGCTGAAAGACATATTCACCGGCAGGAATACTTTTGCAGCAAGTCTTGGGCTGGCTGCAATCATCCTGTTATTCCTCGCGCCCCGTGCCGCGGTGAATGTGGATGAACAGCTTCATTATCCACACGCCCAAAAAGTGGTAAACTGGTATTTTACCGGCGGTGCCGATAAAACTTGTCTCGAAACCCCGGTTACCAACCTGAAATACTACGGACAATCGGTGGATAATTTTACTGCCCTGATCAACCGTGTTTTTCAGATCGATAATGAGTTTCTGACACGTCACTTTACCGGAGCCTTCTTTTTCTGGCTGCTGTTACTTTTTGCCGGGTTAACCGGAAAACAACTGACCGGTTCTTATTATGTTTCGGCATTGATTGTGGTTTTTATGCTGGCAACTCCGCGGCTTTTCGGACAGGCTTTCGGGAACCTGAAAGACATTCCGTTTGCAACCGGTTACCTGGCTGCCATCTTTTTTATGATAAAGTTTGTTCAGGAATTGCCGCAACCGCGTTGGACGACGGCGGTGTGGCTGGGTTTGGCAATTGCGTTTACCAATTCGGTGCGGATTGGCGGACTTGTTTTGTTTGGTTATCTGGCAATTGCCATGGTATTGATTATTCTTTTGAAACCTTTTTTACTTAAACAAATATTTTCAACTAAATCTAATTTTGTAAGGTTATCGGGCCAGATGCTGACAGTTGTGCTTACCGGTTATTTTGCCGGATTGGTATTCTGGCCCTTTGCCTTGCAAAATGTTTTTGTAAATCCTTTTGAAAGTCTCCGTGTAATGGAGCATTACAAAGTAAGCATCCGGCAGGTGTTCGAAGGAGAGTGGTTGTGGAGCACCCAACTGCCCTGGTATTATTTGCCGAAATGGCTGCTGATAGCAACGCCCGGATTCCTTTTAACGGGGTTCGCGGTTTTTTCAGGTCTTTTTTTCTTTCAACTTAAAACCAACAGAAAACAACTCTTCACCGAGTTGTTTTTGTTTTTTACACTCCTGTTCCCGGTTGTTTATGTAATGTTGATCGGGGCAAATCTATACAGCGGATATCGGCAAATGCTTTTTGTGGTCCCGGTCCTGGTCATTCTTGCAGCCTTAGGTTTTTATAACCTGTTTACCCTTTTAAAAAACAGGTTTCTGTTTGCCGGAGTTTCGGTTGCCCTGTTTATCATGGTTTTAATACCTGTAAAACACCAGGTTCTGACATTCCCGGTTGATTACGTTTACTTTAACCAGCTTTCGGGCGGAAACAAAAAAGCCTGGGCCAATTATGAGTACGACTACTATTTTCATGGTGTGAAAGAAGCAGCCGAGGATTTGATTGCTCAAACAGGTGGCAATAATATAATTGTGGCTTCCAACTGCAATCTTTCCAACTATTTCGAAAAACTGCCCAATGCTTCATTCCGGTATGTCCGGTTTTTGGAGCGCAGTTCCGAAGATTGGGATTATGGAATTTTTGGCGTCAACTACATCCATCCGCGCTTGTTGAAATCAGGAAAATGGAAATCGTCGCAGATCGTAAAAACGTATTATCACCACGGAAATCCGATTGTGGTGCTGATGAAAAGAACCGATAAATCGGATTTTGAAGGAATCAACCTGGCCGATTCCGGCAATTATCCCGAAGCAACAGAATTGCTTGAAAAAGCGCTGAAAGCCGATGAAAACAATGTGTGGTTGATTTCATATTTGGCAAAAATTTCGCTGAAGCAGAACGATTTTGAAAGTTTTAACAGATATTTGCAGCAAGGCCGTGCGGTTTACCCGGAATACGAACCGTTCTTTTTATTAGAGGCGCAACAGCTTTTTACCAACGGAAAACTCAACGAGGCAAAAACGGTTCTCGATAAAGTGTTGACTATTAATCCGTATTATAACGTGGCGGCTTCGATGTTGAATGAGGTAAAAAAGAAATTGAACGATAATAAATAACAATAACCAAAAAAGAAAATCGAAATGAAAAGAGTAAAAAACCTGATGGCAATTATCGCCTCACTTGTTTTAAGCATTCCATTTGTTGCATCGGCCCAGGACGGCGGAACCTACATCGACAGCCTGAATGTTCAGGACAGTTCGTACATGCAGCCGCTCACCACCACAACCGAACAGTCGTCATCAAACAGCACTACAATGATTATAATTGCTGCAATTGTAGTAGTTGCTGTTATTGCTTTTGTTGTTCTCAGAAAGAAAAAGAAATAAACACTGATATTCAGTTTTGGAAAAACCTGTCTTGTTGCGAGGCAGGTTTTTTTATTGGCTTTTGGGCAAAAGGTTTTATTTTTAGATGATGGATAATAATTTCAGCATAAACGAAAAAATCAGGTCGAAAGCCGTTGAACTGGGTTTTCATGCCTGTGCCATTTTGCCGGTTGCCCGTTTAACCGAAGAAGAAAACCATTTTCAGCAATGGCTGGAAAAAGGCTTTCATGGCGAAATGAGTTACATGGTGCGGAATACCGAATTGCGTCTCGACCCGGCAAAACTTTTCGACAATGCCAAATCCATCATACTTGTGCTGCTTAATTATTTTCCTTCGAAAACACAAACCGACCCCGGTGCTCCTGTCTTGTCGAAATACGCTTATGGAATCGATTATCATTTTGTGTTAAAACACAAACTCAAAGTGCTGCTGGAGTTTATCCAAACAGAAATAACTCCCTGCACGGGCCGTGTTTTTACCGATTCGGCACCGGTGCTGGAACGGGCCTGGGCAAAAAAGGCAGGTTTTGGATGGATTGGCAAAAACAGCAACCTGATTACAACTGACCAGGGAAGTTTCTTTTTTATTGGCGAATTGCTGGTGGAT
>JAJUGS010000368.1 GCA_029265875.1 Prolixibacteraceae bacterium | reverse complement strand
TCCTCGCCTGTAAAATGCGAATCGGCCAACAACTCTGTAAAACCCAGGATGCCATTCATCGGGGTGCGGATTTCGTGGCTCATGTTGGCCAGAAATGCCGTCTTCAACCGGTCGGCTTCTTCTGCTTTTTCCTTCGCTTTTATCAAATCAGCCTGGGTATTGTATAAATCTGTAATGTCTGTAACAGTCGATACCATCGTATTCTGATCGGACAAAGGAATGTTAACCGCATTTATAACTTTTTTAGTTTTGTCTTTACACGTAATAAAAATATTTTCCCAATGCATTCTTTCTTTATCGCCACTTTGTATATCGGCCATAACTTTTTGCATCACCTCATCCCTATAGTTTTTATCAGGATAAACCTTCTCAAAAAATGACTGCACCGAATTAAGGTCTTCTTTTCCCCAACCATAAATTTCCTCGAATTTGCGGTTCATATAAATCACATCCCCTTCATTAATATAATTCAGTGAAAGCCCAATAGGCAGATTATCGAGAATTGTTTGAATGAATAAATTCCTTTCCTTAAGTTCATTATTTATTTTCAGAAGAGCATTCTCATTTTTTTCGGCTTTTTCCTTTGCTTGTGTCAGTTCTTCAATCATTCTTTTACGGTCGGTGATATCAGAAAAATTTATTACAATCCCCTGAACGGCTTCGTCGTGCAGGAGGTTTGAAAAAGTGGTTTCAATCCAGCGATATTCACCCGACTTTTTTCGGAACCGATACTGTAGCATTATTTTTTGAGAAGGGTCTTTCATCACATTTTCCAATACTTCATAAACAGCGGGAAGATCATCGGGGTGTGTAAATTCATTTCCATATCTGCCAACAATTTCATCAAAATCGTAGCCAAAATGGCGAATGGCATTGGGGCTTGCATAAACCAACATTCCCTCCATATTCACAATTGCCACGCCATCGGGGGCATTTTCAATTAATGCCTGGAATCGTTTTTCAGCTTTTTTTCTTTCGCTGATATCACGTGCCATGCCATAATAAAATGTTTTATTGTTTTGTAGAAATTTCTGGGTACTGATTTCAACGGGTATTATCGTATCATCTTTTCTCCGATGGATACTTTCTATTATTATAGGATGATTAAATGGCTGTTGGTTCCAAAAACTTAAGAACTGTTCAACCGTGAAGCCGGGATCGATAAAATGCACGGTTTGTCCGATTATTTCGTGGCGTTGGTACCCCAGATTGACTAATGCAGCATTGTTAATTTCGGTTATATATGCTTCTTCGTTTATCAGAAAAACAGAATCGGTGGCCGTTTCGACAAGGAGCCTGTATTTTTCCTCACTTTTCCGGAGCTCATCCTCTACTTGTTTTCTTTCAGTTATATTTCGTGAAATTCCCTGAATACCTGTAATCTGTTGATTATTATCAAATAAGAATTTAGCTGAAACTTCGATATTTACAGGCGAACCATTTTTATGAATACCGGTTGTTTCAATTAATATTCCTTCGTGAATTCCGGTTTTTGCAAAATGAGAAATATTTTCCTGAACCAGATTCTTAATCATTTCTATCTCTTCGGGAGGGAAAAGTTTTTCAATGGTTAATTCATTTCGTTCGTCGATGGAGTAACCAAAAAGTTTCTGTGTTGAAGGACTTAAATAGGTAAAATTCAGGTTCAAATCAGCAATCCAGATTACATCGGAGGAGTTTTCGGCAATCAGCCGGTATTTTTCTTCGCTTACTGCCAATTGCTCTTCTACATCAATCCTTGCCATGGTTATTCCTGCCAGATCGGCAAATGATTCAACCATTGCTTTGTTTTGAAGGTGACGATCTTTTTTGAAAATCAACGTAAAATCGCCCACCATTTTTCCATCTTTTGTAGTTTTTACAATTACCAGATCGCCAATATTAAAGTTTTTTTCGATTAACCTGACAGCAGAGTGGGCAAGTACACTTTCTGACAGGTCGTATAAGTTACCAACATTTGTTATTTTATTATCTTTAATTCTTGCCTCTCTATTAAGATCGTAATCCCACCTCTTACCAACAAAATTAAAACCTAAAATCTTTGATGCAAATTCAACATTATCAGATAATCCGGCAATTGCCATTGTGGTAAACTCTTTCCCGTTTTTGTCGAATTTATTAAGCACAACATAATCTGCTCCGGAAATGGTACGCATCCAATCAGCAATTTTCTCATAGTCAATATTTTCGAACCGGAATTCACTTAGTTCTTTTGAAGCTTCGGCAAAAACCTGTTCGTGGGTCGATTCTAAAAAGAGGGTCGAGAAATAGCCTTTTTCAGGTGACGAAACAAATACCTTGTACCAGCGGTCAAGAACATTACTGTAATGGTCCACCACTTCGTTGCTTTGTGATAAAGCCACTTTCCCAAAAAAAGCAATCCAGTTAAATTGATCGTTCTCAATACCCGGCAAAACCTGTCTTACTGATTTGCCAACAATGTTTGCTGCTTTTAAACCTGTAAAGTTTTCATACGCCTTATTTACTTCAAGAAATACATAATCAACCGGTACTCCATTTTCATCGAGCAAAATACGGTGATTGGCATATCCGAAAGGGGCATCTATCAAAATTGCATTATAATATCCTGCTTCCATACTAGTTAATTTTCTCGGGTTATCAAAAGTACTTTAATATAATCCTGATTAGTTCATCCTTTTTAATGGGTTTCGAGATATAATCGTTGCAACCGGCTTCCAGCGCTTTTTCGCGATCGCCCGTGAGCGCAAAGGCCGTTTGTGCGACAATCACAACCTCGCGGTTAAATGCCCTGATTTGTCGCGTGGCTTCATAGCCATCCATCACCGGCATCCTGATGTCCATCATCACCAAATCAATGTCTTCATTTTCCCGGCAAATCTCCACTGCATCCTGCCCGTT
>JAJUGS010000255.1 GCA_029265875.1 Prolixibacteraceae bacterium | reverse complement strand
ATCCAATTCAAAATGTGCATCGGCGATAAGTTTTAAAAGCTCAATTGAATTTTTTAGCGAGATACTATTTTCAGCATCAGAAACGTCAAAATTTTTGAAATCAGTATTAAAGTTGAGTGCATCAAGGCTTTTTAAATACCATTTAATGGCTGTTTCGATATTCTGTGCTTTTTGTTTTTTAAACAGGTTGATGTCACTGGTGGCTACCGGAAAATTTTCAATCCAATAACCTTCAGCTTTAAAGTAGTCAGATAATGTTTTTTTATTTGAGAATTCAGGTTGTGCAGCAATATTTTCAATTTCTTTTAAAATCTTCCTTGCTTCACCGAACTGATCATTCGCTACAAGAAAATTGGCAAACATTATGTAAGAGATTGCCAGGTTATTACTGGATTTCCCATACAATTCCTTCGTGATTTGAATACTGCTTAGGAAATTTTTCTTTGCCTGTAAAATATCACCTTTGACTTGATAAATTAATGCTAAAAGTTCATAAAATAGAATTTGATCTTCTATGTATGCATTCTTTACATTTTCCAGACAAATAGCAAGTGCTTCATTATCATTCTTCATTTGATAATGTATTTCAGCAATATTATAATTTATTCCTGCAATATTTTGAATCGTTGATGTTTTATCATATTTAGCTATTTCGACAGCTTGATTATAATAAATTAAGGCGCTTGTGAAATCCAATTTATTTCTATAAAGTCCTCCAATATTAACTAAAAGTGACCTTGTGATTTTTTCACCATAATTAGTCTCAGCGAGTTTGTAATATTTTAGTGCAAGATCAGTTTGACCTAAGTTTTTATAAGCATTTCCAATCCCCATTAATGCTGGTCCTAGTTTTTCGCTATCATCCCCGTATAGCTTTCTTCTAAGTGATAAATTTTCAAGATGTAATTTTAATGATTGGCTAAAGAACCCTTTTCTTCCATAATCATTGCCTTTTCTATTTAGTTCAATTGCCCGAATACTATCGGCGTTGAAAACCTGATTTTGACTTAAACAGATATTTTTAGCTAAAAAATTGAATATTAAAAATATAAAAACAATTCTCTTTGTCATTTAGTAGTCCGTTTCCTTTGGCAATTTAATAAGAATAAATTTTTCTTATTAGGGTAGGGTTACCTTTTTTGTGATTATGGAATATTAATGTGAATGTGTGTTTATTAAGTTTTACAATTTATTTTATTAATCATGAAAAATTTAGTTGATCTTTTCGTTGCAAGCGAGTCAAATAACAATAGTTTCGAAACTTTAAATGCAAGTGAATTGCTGAATATTCGTGGAGGTGCTGAGCCAGTTAGGCCAATATCAAGACCTAGGGATGAATATGATGATGAAAATTGATTATTTCTTTGAAAATGCCAAATTATAGACTGAGTAATAAAGATTTGATTCATATTCGAGGTGGAGCTGAACCTGTAAGACCAATATCTAGACCACGAGACGAATATGATGATGAAAAGGTTCAATCTTCTTCATTATCAACTGCTTCTTCCAAAGATGAGGCCATGGATTGGGTGGAGTGGTTAAAAAACTGGTTAGGCAAAACTTAGTTAAATCTGTACTAATTTTTGGGAAGTCAACTGCTTCAAAGATATTTGCAAGGGATTAAAATGTTTCTAATCCCTTTTATTATTTATATCAATTCGTTTCCCTTCAAATAGTTCATATAAATTATACTGGCATTTTAAAGAGCCATTATAAAGTTCCATTTTTTTCGATGGCCGCAACCCAATATTTTTCATTGCTTCAGCTGAAGATGATAAAATTAATGCCTTGTTTCCTGAAAACTGATGTTTCAGGCGCTCACCAATCATATTGTATAAATCATTCAGGTCTTTTTCTTTTAACCTTTCTCCATACGGGGGATTTATTATAATCGTGCCATTTTTTAAATCGATATTCAAATCACGAAAATCGGTTTTCTGGAATTTTATTTTGTTGAAAACCAGCGCTCTTCTTGCATTTGTTTGTGCATTTAAAAGTGCCGTTGCCGAAATATCGCTGGCAAAAATGGAATGCTTAAAATCTTTTTTTACAAAATCTTTCGTAACGTTTTCGAAAAGTAACTGATCATAATCACGCCAATTCTCAAATGCATAATTTTTTCTGAATCGTCCGGCCGGAATATTTTGTGCAATCATCGCGGCTTCAATCGGGAGCGTTCCCGATCCACACATCGGGTCTAGAAAATCTGTATTACCATTCCACCCTGAAAGTAAAATCATTCCGGCAGCGAGCACCTCGTTTAACGGCGCTTCGCCCTGGTGAATCCGGTATCCGCGTTTATGCAGTGATTCTCCCGAACTGTCAAGCGATATCGTACAATTGTTTCTGAATATATGAAGGTTGATGATAAAGTCAGGATTATCGGTATCAACATTTGGCCTTTTCCCCGCATAATCCCTGAAGTAATCGGCTATGGCATCTTTTAACCTGAGCGATGCAAACATCGAGTTTTTAAAATCGGGCGAGTTAACCACCGTACTTTCAATTTTAAAAGTCTGGCTAATGTCAAAATAATCGGTCCAGTTGATCTTTTTACATTTCAAATAAAACTGATCGACATTTTTGAAACTGAAAAATTCGATTTCTTTCAGGATTTTTAGAGCAGTGCGGAGAAAATAATTTGATTTATATATCATTTCAAGATTGCCTTCAAAAAAGACAGCTCTTTGTCCGGGAGCAATGTTTGAAGCGCCCAGATTTCTTAATTCTTCACACAGTACATTTTCCAGACCTGTGAATGTTTTTGCAATCAGTTTAAAATTTTTCAAAACGTGAGATTTTATCAGATTCCACCACCATGTGTGAAAGTTGTTTCTTTTGCCTTCGACTGAACCACTTTGGAGTAGGGGGGCAAGTCGGTTGTAACCCATACATTACCCCCGATCATGGAGCCTTTCCCGATTTTAACACGGCCAAGAATTGTTGCCCCGGCGTAAATTACCACGTCATCCTCCACAATCGGGTGTCTCGGTATTCCTTTTATCGGGTTTCCGTTTTCATCAAGCGGAAAACTTTTGGCACCTAAAGTTACACCCTGGAAAATTTTGACGTTATTACCGATTATGCAAGTGGAGCCAATCACCACACCAGTTCCGTGATCAATCGTGAATTTTTCTCCAATCTGTGCTCCCGGATGAATATCAATTCCGGTTTCGCCATGAGCCATTTCACTTATAAACCGCGGAATCAGCGGAACTTCAAGTTTTAACAACTGGTGGGCCACCCTGTAATTGGTAATTGCCCTGATTGCCGGATAGCAAAAAATCACTTCGCCATAGCTTTTGGCCGCCGGATCATTCAGATAAGTTGCTTCAACATCGGCTACCAGTTTTTTTCTGATTTCAGGCAAAAAGCTGATAAATTTTATGGCAAGCTGGTTCGCTTTTTCTTTGTGTTTTTCAACTTTGTCAACCGTTTCATCTTTGCATTCGAAACAAAGCCCGGCAAGTATTTCTTCACTCAGAATTTCATACAATTCATCGACATAAACGCCCATGTAATATTGGGTGGTGTTGGTTCTTAACGAAGTATTCCCAAAGTATCCGGGAAAAAGTATTTCACGAACAAGGTCAATCACTTTACTGAGTTTTGCAATTGACGGGAGTGGCTCGCCCATTTTATGCTGATGACAAACCACCTGATAGGATGCCGGGTCACTCAGTTCATTAACCGTTTTTTCCAATATGTTTTCAAACTCCCTGGTTGTCATTTTCGAGATTTTTTGTGGTTCAAATATCTGAATTATATTAATATTTATTGCCTGGGCGAGTGTTGTTTTAATGCTGTAATATGTTTTAATGCCATCTCAAATCTGTCATTATTGGTTCCGCTCACCACTTTGTAACGAAATGCAAATTTTTCAATATTCTCTTTATAAATGTTTTGAAGAATTATCCTGTTTTCGCCGCCATTTTCGCGCACAGGGTCGGCAATCCAGGGTAAATCTGTATCACACAACAGAAATAAATCAATTTTTGTTTTTCTGATTTCATCTTTAATCCACCCAGGCACTTTCCCAAAAACAACTTCAAACCAGACCTTTGTAATTATCAGCCAGGTATCGCTAAAGATATACGGAATGTCGAGTTGCTTCAACTCGTTCATTTTTGCAACCTGCAATCCGGCAATCTGCTCAACATCGTTGTAATTGTATTTTCTATCCAGTTTTTCGATGTACTCCCGCGCAATTTCAGGAATAAACGGAACTTTGAAATGGTTGGCAAGCTGCTCTGTCAGGGTACTTTTCCCGGTTGATTCAGCTCCGGTAATTACGATTATTTCAGGTGTTTTTTTCAATTTGAATATTTAAGTTTTTTCGCCATTCAAAATACCCCACGAATGCCATAATTGTATATACTGAAAACAAGAGCGTGGTAGGTAACAATCCTTTTTGTATGTACAGAAAAATGCAAATAAAATCTGTAACGATCCAGACAATCCAGTTCTCAAGCAGCTTTCGGGCAAGCATCCAGGTGGCAATTATACTGGCTGAAGTTGTTAAAGCATCCAAAACCGGAACATCAGAATCAGTCAGATTTTTCAAAATAAAATATAACGAAATAAACAAGGCGATTTCAGTAACCAGTATTTTGAACCAGAGACTTTTCCCGGTTCGCCTTACAAACGAAACTTGACTGGAATCATCCTTTTTCTGGCCTTTTTTCCAGTAATACCACCCGTAAATACTGATAAAAGCGTAATAAACCTGAAGTCCCATAGCCGCGTAAAGCTGTGAGCTGAAGAAAATTACGATGTAAAAAACAGAACTCAGCAAACCAACCGGCCAGGTAAGAATATTTTGCCTGATTGAAAAAACAATATAAATCAAGCCCAATACCGTTCCAGTTAGTTCGGTAATATTCGCTGTAATCCATTCGTAAACAGCATGAATCATTGTTTTACGTGAGTGGTTACCAGAATTGAATTATAATCTTTCTGATTTCTGATTACTTCAAGCGCTTTTAGTATTTCTTTATCGTCTTTCAGATAAACTTTGTAAAATGCATCCCGCTCATACAAGTCGCGGGCAAGAAGCGCCTTTACTTCCCTTTTCATGTCGTTTCTCGAAAACTCAAGGCTTTCGGCGTTTTTTTCAATCCCTTCTTTAACGCCGTTTTCCACGATGCCTGCAATTATATCGTCAGTTACACTGAACTTTGCATCGAAATCATTGAATTTCGGATATTTCGATTTGATTTGCTCCCGGTTTTTGTCAATATAATCAAGTGTATAGTTGTAAATAATATTATTCCGCCGTAAACGGTTAATGTATGCGTAATGGTTTGAAGTATCGAGCGGAACAAAGATATCGGGCATTACGCCACCGCCGCCAAAAACAATCCTTTTATTTATCAGTGTGTTAAATTTGAGTGAATCGGCAAACTGAATACTGTCGGCGCTGAACATTTCGCCACTCGAAAGTCTGTGTTGGTAATCTTTTCGGTATTCCTCCAATCCTTCATCATAGGGTTTCTGAATACATCTGCCACTCGGCGTATAATAATGCGCAGTTGTCAGCCTGACCATCGATCCGTCGGTGAGGTAAAATGGTTTCTGAACCAGACCTTTTCCAAAGGTCCTGCGGCCAATTATAATTCCACGGTCCCAATCCTGCACGGCACCTGCCACAATCTCGCTGGCTGAAGCCGAACCTTCATCAACCAGAATTACAAGTTTTCCTTTTTTGAATTCACCTGCAGAAGTAGCGTTATAATCTTTTCGTGGCTCGTTAATGCCGCTGGTGTATACAACCAATTGGTTGTTTTCAAGAAATTGTCCCGAAATTTCTACGGCACTGTTCAGATAACCGCCACCGTTTCCGCGAAGATCGAGTATCAGGTTCTGAACTTTTTGTTT
>JAJUGS010000342.1 GCA_029265875.1 Prolixibacteraceae bacterium | reverse complement strand
TTGCCCGTGTAAAAGCTGTATTAAAAAGAAGTGCCGGTGAACAGACTGCCATCAATATTCTGAAAGTTGAAAACCTCGAAATTAATACCCAAAATAAAACAGTTAATATTGACAATTCCAATGTAAACCTCACCCGGAAAGAATACGAAATACTGGTATTGCTGATGAAGCACCAGGGACAATATATTAGCCGCGAGGATATTTTGAGCCGCGTTTGGAGCGATGATATCATTGTTACCGAACGTAATGTGGATGTAAATATCGCCCGTCTGCGTAAGAAAATTGGCAGTTATGGCGATTACATCAAAGGAAAATCGGGTTACGGTTACTGCTTCAGTGTGTAAAAGTCTCTTGCTGCCTGCTTTGTGAAAGCCTTTAAAAAGAAAGAAATTAATAACATTTTAAAACATCTAAAAGTGCCACTGCAACATTCATTCCGACGGACAATTTTTATCTACTTTATTGCTGTATTTGTGCTGTTTACAGCCGCAATTCTGATATTTCAACTCAATCGGGAGAAAAGGTACAAAACTGCGCAACTTGAAAACACGCTTGAAAATGTGAGTGAAATGACCCACAATTTCATTGAGTTTTATAACCTTGTACGAACCGGTAATTTTCAGAAAGCCGACACGCTGAAACAACTAATTCCCCAAAAGAATATCAGGATTACAATTGTCGATAAAAAAGGAACTGTGTTATATGATAGTTCTGTAAAAGATTACCTGCGGATGGAAAACCACCTGCAGCGGCCGGAAATACAGCGTGCCCTTTTTGCAAAATCGGGATCCAATATCAGGCACTCCGAAACAACCAACCAGGAGTATTACTATTACGCACACAATTATGGCGATTATTTTGTGCGGGCTGCCGCTCTTTATGACATCAATCTGAAACATTTCCTGGAGGCTGAACACCTGTTTTTCATTGTTATCATCTTCATTTTCCTGGTTGTTGGCCTGGTTATTAATTTTGTAACCAGACGACTTTCGCTCACCATTACAAAACTCAGGGATTTTGCCATCAAAGCAGCACGAAACGAACCCATTGAAAACGAAAACGAGTTACCAGACAATGAATTAGGAGAAATAGGCAAGCAAATCATAAAAATTTACAATAATTTGCGTATTGCCAACAATGATGTGGCAGCCGAAAAAGAACGCCTGTTTAACCATATGAATGTGCTCAACGAAGGCATTTCTTTCTACAGCCCAAACCGCGAAAGAATGCTCACCAACAGCCATTTTATTCAATATGTCAGTATTTTATCCGGCACTTCATCAATTACAACCGACAATATTTTTGATATCCCCGACTTTAAAAAACTGAACAAATTTCTCGAAAAACAACTCCACAAAGACACCGAATTCCGCAATAACGAACTCCCCCAGATTGAATACACCATCAACAAAAATGAGCAGTATTTCAAAATTCTCTGTATCGTTTTTGCCGACAAAAGTTTTGAAATACTGATCACCGATGTTACCCAACCCGAAAAACGCCGTTTATTGAAACAGCAACTCACATCGAACATTGCCCACGAGCTGAAAACACCACTGGCTTCGATTCGCGGCTACATTGAAACGCTGATGAACAACCCTTCCATTTCAGAGGAAAAAAAGAAATACTTTATTGAACGCGCCTTTGCCCAGACCGAACGTTTGCAGTTGCTTTTAAACGATATTTCGCTGATTAACAACATTGAAGATGCGGGCGAACTTTTCGAAATTAAACCCGTGAATGTAAAACGGATTGTAGCCGATGTTATTGAAAACCTTGAAAACAGGCTGCTCGCAAAAAATATAAAATGTACACTGAATATCGACGAGGATGTGGTGGTAAACGGGAACGATTCACTGCTTGCATCAGTATTTCAGAACCTGATTGAGAACTCGGTGAATTACGCCGGAGAAAACATCAAAATCGAGATTAAAAACTACCTCGAAGATAAAAAGTACTGGTATTTCAGTTATTCCGATAATGGAATTGGCATTCCCGAGGAGCACCTGCCACGCATTTTTGAGCGGTTTTACCGTGTCGACTCAGGCCGCAACCGCGAAACCGGCGGCACCGGGCTTGGACTTTCAATCGTTAAAAATGCCATTCAGCTGCACAAAGGCAAAATCACCGCCCGTAACCGCGAGGAAGGCGGAGTGGAGTTTCTGTTTACATTGGCGAAATAGTTAATTATCATTTTTTATTTTGATGCGAGGTTATTGGATGTATAATTTCTGAAAAACTATACTATTGCCGTCTGCTTTAGCTGACGGTTAGCCAATATTTCAAAAATCCCGGCTTTAGCCACATTAATTTGGGCTGAAGCCCGGTTCTTTTGTTTGCCCACAACCTCCGTTGCTGAAGCCAATGGAAACAAAACCAAAAACTACTAACCATTCAAAGCTTCCGGCATCAGGAATACAGTATCCGAAAAATCCGGCATCCAGCATCCAGTATCAAAGTTATCCAGCATCCACATTTGTTAACCCATCATTATTATTTCGTTAACCCAACCTCAACCAACATCGTTTCTATTCGTTGAAAACCAACAATATCAAGCCTTTCAGCTATTATTACATTCTTATTAATCAAATGTAATATCTCCTTAAACCTTTATTAATCACGCTGCAACAAACACCTCGTTTATTTGCCCCTGAATTGATTATTAAACACTGCAAATGTTTTTACTCTACTTAAAAAAAATCTTTCTCAGCTTTGTTCTGCTGATTTTGACCTGTTACATTTTTGCCCAAAAGGGCGTTCTAAAAGGAACAATCCACGATGCAAAAACCGGTGAATCGCTTGTAGGAACAACCATTTTAATCCAGGGAACCACCACCGGAACTATCACCGATTTCGACGGAAATTACACGTTGCCCAACATCACTCCCGGAAATTACAACATTGTTATCTCGTTTATTTCGTACCAAACGCAAATCAACAAAGTTGAAATTGTTGCCGGTCAGGAAACCACGCTGAACGTGAAACTTGAACCCGCCACAATTGATGTGGGTGAGGTTAAAGTGGTAGCCAAGAAACGCGATGACACCGAAATGTCGCTGCTCTCGTCACTGAAATCGTCGGATTTGATCATGAGCGGTATCAGTGCGCAGCAAATCGGCAAGTCGCAGGACAAGGACGCTGCAGAAGTAATGCGCCGCGTTCCGGGAATCACCATCACCGACGGGCGTTTTGTGATTGTGCGCGGGCTTGTGGAACGTTACAACTCGGTGATGTTGAACAACGCCACGGCACCCAGTTTCGAAGCCGACAAACGTGCTTTTTCGTTCGACGCCATTCCCAGCGGGATGATTGAAAATATATTGATTTATAAGAGTCCGGCACCCGAACTGCCCGCCGATTTTGCCGGAGCAGCCATCGAAGTAAAAACAAAAAACGTGGCCGACCAGAATGCTTTCAGCATCACTTATGGAAATAAATACATCCAGAATTCAACTTTTAACGCTAAAATGTTAACCCACGAGGGCAGCAAAACCGACTGGTTGGGTTATGACAACGGGACACGCGCCATTCCGGAAGGTGTGC
>JAJUGS010000292.1 GCA_029265875.1 Prolixibacteraceae bacterium | reverse complement strand
GTGCTTCCCGTCGAGAGGAGTGACCGGGAGGCGGAACCGGCAAACCTTCCTCAATAAAAGCCCAGTCAGGTTTTGTCCATACCGGATCCGTTATTTTGCTTTGAACAGTCATCACCCCTTTGGGGGTTTCAAAAAGATAGGATTTTGTACTGTCCACTTCAAGGCTGATAAAACTGCCGGTAGAGCATCTTCCTTCCCTGATTAACTGGTTGTTTTTATAAAGTTCAAAAGTGTTGTTGGTGGTATTGATAATCAGAAAGGCATTTCCGGGGACTAATCGCTGCATCCTTTTGTTTAACTGGCTGATTTTCTTGTCAAGTGCTTTGTTTTCGGCTTCTATGTTTACCGAAACAGTATCGCTGATTGCTGATTTGCTTAACACAGCCTGGTATTTATTATATTGAATTTCAGGCAGGACAGAAATGTTGAAATAAGCAAAAGTTAACAGCACCAAAGCCAATGTTGTAAACAACATCAGCCAGACCAATATTTTCTTAAATTGTTCCATTTTTAATTTAAATAATCTTCAAGCGTTTGTCTCGATCCAACAATTATAACGGGTGTATTTACACTGCAATGGTTGTAAACAATATCCATTTCATTATTTGCGAGGGCTACACAACCATCCGTCCAATGTACCCCTTTTCCCCCGTCGCCATGAATTTCGATCAGACCGCCGATTCCGGTTCTTTTTGATATTTCGCCGTTTCGAACCATTTTGTCATAGCGTTTCTGATCTTCATTGTTCGGATAATTCAGCAACAAAGCTTTGTAGTACCTTGTTCGCGAATTGCTTTTTTTCTCAGTCACCTTATAAACACCTTCCGGAGTTGCCTTATCGCCAGCGTAAAGTTTGTCGCCCATCCAGCTTTTCCCAAATTCTGCCGGGAAAGTTTTAAATTCTTTACCACCTTTTAAAATGGTACAGGTTGATTGTATTTTGTCAACCAGAATTACAGTTTGCCCTTTTTTAGAAAGTTCAAAAGCAAGTTTTGTGTCCTTTTCCCATTTGGGATAATTGCTGAAAAACTCGACCAGTTTAATATGAGCGGCTTTTTCAGCCGGTGATATCCCTTCCGAAGCTTTTTTTGTCAGTCGTGCCGCTTCCTGGTAGTTTTTCTTTTCGTATTCAATTTTTGCTTCCAGGTACCTTGTTTTACCCCGGTGGAACGACCTGAAAGTTGACTGGCTGAGTGCCAGGTGTTCGTAATATTTTTCGAATTTATCGATTTGCTTTTTCAATGTTGCCAATTCGCTTTCAACCCGGTTTTGTAGCCGGTCTTTTGTAGATTTGGCTTCGTTACCTGCGTTGGTCGATTTATTGATCGATTTCAGGGCCAGTTCACGGGTTAATGAATAATCTCTGAAAACAAAGAACTTTTTGTTTTGGGTTTCCCATTCTTTCATCGACCATTTGTACAGCCTTTCTGCCTCTTTCAGGGTTTCTCCGGCATACTTCCCGGCACTTTTATTTTTTGCCAGTGCCAGCGATTCGCGTGCTTTTGATAATTCTTCAACCGGTGGCTTATTCGTAAAATATACATAAGCTGAATACCCGATGGAAATTACCAAAGCAGTTGCCAACAGATAAGCGAAAAAATGGAATATCTTTTTAACCCTCATAATAATATTATAAAAAAGCCGGGGTTTTTAGCCCCGGCATTCTTATTATTTTTTCCGAAAAGCAAATTAATATTTAATTTTTGCTTTGTCAAGTACTGCTTTTAATTCAGTGTTGATTTCAGTAGCTTTCTGTTTTGCAGCATTGATTTTTGTCTGAGCGCCAAGCAGGTCTCCGCTTGCGAGCAAACCGTCAACTTCAGCAACTGATGCTGTGATGCCAGCAAGGTCAACTTTAATAGCTTCGATAGCTTCTTTACCTTCTTTGCCTTTAGGAGCTTTTGCCAACAGTGCGTTGTCTTCTTCCAACAAAGCAGCAACAGCAGTTTGGGCAGCAGCAACTTCAGTTTTAATTTCTTCTTTTCTTACTTCAGTTTTAGCAACTAATTCAGTGGCGTTTGTTGTAATAACCACTAATTTTTCTTTTGCTTTACTGTAGTTTTTGAAAAGTTTTGAGCTCTGAGCTTCCACTTCAACCAATACAGCATTCAGTGAATCCTGTACAGCGAGGAAATCAGCTTCAACATACTTGTCGGCCTGAGCAGCTTTTGCCTGTTCTAACGCAGCTTTAGCAGCATCAATTTCAGCCTGAGGTGGTTTTGCACAGCTTGTAAAAAGAAGAGCTGCAGCAAAGATTGACATTACATAAAAAATCTTTTTCATAACTCTAATCACTTTTTTTTTGTTAATTTATTTGTTTGAATGCAATTTCAACTTTCATTCATGTATTTTGACGGAGCGATAACCCGAAGTAACATTCCGATTCAAAAAAAAAGTGTATTTTTCCCAAAAATTTCCATAGGTCGTTTAATTATTTTGTATGAACAAGCTGAAGTTGAGTTACTTAAGTGACGAACTTTTAATCGAAAAAATTATCAGTGAAGGTAAAAACGAACTTTATGGGATCTTGTTTGGCCGCTATTTTAACAAAGTTAAAGACAAATGTTATAGTTTTCTGAAGGACAAACAAAAGTCGGAAGAATTTGCCAACGACATTTTAAGCAAAGCTTTTGAAAAGCTGGGAAGTTTCCAGGGGAAATCATCTTTTTCGTCGTGGCTGTATTCTATTACTTATAATACGGTTATTGATTATTTGCGTAAAAAGAAGCAACTCCACTACCCAAACTGGAACCAGGAAAACGAACTCCCTGAAATTATTGATGAGTCAAGTACCGACCTGACTGAGATCAGTTATGAAAATCTGCTTGTAGTTTTTGATAAAATACACCCCGAGGAAAAAGCACTTCTGATGATGAAATACCAGGATGCATTGCCAATAAAGGAAATTGCCGTTTCGCTTTCAACCAGCGAAGATGCCGTGAAAATGCGGCTCAAACGGGCGCGGGCCAGGGTTGTGTATCTCTATTTTAAGATGTTCGGTAATGATTAAACATGTTACTTTTTAGCTTTTTAACGTCTAAAGTTTTGAAACAAAAACGGTAGATCGGTTACTGATACAATTTTTGATGTTTAATATAAGCCACGAAACCTGATGAAATTTCCTTTTTCAAAAATATTTAAGAATCCGGATAAAAAATTGCCAACTGTTGTTGAGAAAAAGCTGAAGAGCCTTTTCCCGATGGCAAAAAACATTGAATGGGAACAGAAGGAAGATATTTTTGAAGCAATATTTTATCTCGATGATATTGAACACATTGCCAAGTTTTCGAAAGAGGGTGAAATGCTTGAATATAAAAAGAATCTCTGGCCAGCCGAATTGCCCGATAATATCAAAAAAGAAGGCGCTAAATTCGGCGAAATCATGAATGGGATTATAATTTTCAGAGGAACCGACCTGTTTTATGAAATGATTATCAGGAACGAAAAATTAGACCGCTTTGTGTTTCTTTACGACCAAAACGGAAAACTAATCAGTTCTGCGTTGCTCTGAGCAGCCCGTTTTATTTTCCTGAAAGCAGATAAATTACCTCAAAATCAGGCGTGATTCATGCGCTTATTTAACAGTCGCTTTTTGCATAAGGCTGAAAAGATCTTTAATGATTGCTTCCCGGTTAAAATTCTCCCAAATAGTGATAGTGCTTTTGTTTTCAGGCCGGTCAACCCAGTCAATGCCGTTTAACCTTGGCGCAGGAATTTCTTTTTTCGAAGCCCACTCCGGGTTTTTTACAATGGCCACGGCAGCCATATCAAATAACGCTCTTGTGGGTGGATTTCCATGCATTTCGGCATTTTCAAATAAATTCACGGAATAATTGCCAAAACGGTTGAAAGTGCCGCCATGCCTTCCGGTAATTTCTTCGTGGCTTACCGGGCCTTTTTCTTTCATGGCATCAATAATTTCTTCGCGGGTTACCACAACGGCGGCGGTACCCGACGGTTCGCCGTACCTGACGGTGACCATTTCAAATGGTGCACCCGATTCAATAACCGGATTAACAGAAGTTGTATCGTTATCAAGATTGTATTCGCCGGGGCCGGGGTAATTGGACCCTAACCACACAATGCGTATTTTACCGGCAATGGCTGGTTCTTTTTTGAGTGCCAGCGCAATATTGGTCAGTTTCCCGACAGGAATTAACACAAGTTTTCCGGTATCGGTTTTCATTGCTTCGCTGATGATAAAATCAACTGCTGGTTTTCCATCAAAAACCGAATCATTTATTTGGGGAAGAATCTCGGCATAATTTTTTTCTGCCCCTTTTAACAACGGAATTGTATTTTCGAGATTGAACAATTTCAGTATTCTCAGTGCTTCATCATATTGCCCCTGAATTCCTCCCCCGTTGCGGGTATTGTTAACCGTAACACCCACCACATCAAATACTTCTGAATTCAGAAATGCATACGCCAGCGCATGCTGGTCATCCAACTCGTTGTTTGCGTCTGAATCAATCAGAATTTTAATTTTTGAAGTTTCGGTCTGTCGTTTCACAGGTTGGCAGGCCGTTACCAGCACAAGTAAAAAGAATCCAAATCGTTTCATAATCAATTATTTTAATGAACCAGGTTTTTTGTATTTTTTTGATGCATCGTCAATTACCAAAATCCAATCGGTATTTTCGCCGGGTGTTGGAGAAATAAACGACTGTTCTCCGCGGTTTTCATACTTTCCGGCTTTTGTCGCCTCTCCGGTTCGGGGATTGTACCACCACACCACAATTTCTTTTCCTTTAATTACCGAAGTTTTTACTGAAAAACTGCGTCCAACCGGAACATAAACCATCAGGTAAGTACCTTCCGAATCGCGTGTTGCAACAAAAGAATAAGCCCCGGCACCAGGAACAGCCGT
>JAJUGS010000293.1 GCA_029265875.1 Prolixibacteraceae bacterium | reverse complement strand
ATTTCGAAAAAACGGTAAAAATCAACCCCGATCACGACCTGGCATTGTATGATCTGGGCTATTTTTACGATCAGCAGGAAAATCTTAACAAAAGCATAAAATACTACAACCTCTATCTCGATATCGACCCGTTTAACCAGTATGTGTGGTTTAACCTGGGGACGATTTACAACAAAACCGGGGAATACGACAAGGCTGTGGAAGCCTATGATTTTGCTTACACCATCAACAGCGGTTTTCAGATGGCACTGCTGAACATCGGGAATACGCTGGCCAATGCCGGAAAATATGCCGAAGCTGTGGAAAAATACCATGAATACCTCGTGGTGAACCCCGACAGCGACGAAGCCTATTGCTATCTCGGCGAGTGTTTTCTGAATCTCGAAGATTACGACGAATCGAGGCTGAAATATAAACGTGCGCTCGAAATCAATATCAATAACGATGCGGCCTGGTTTGGCCTTGGATTGATTTTCTGGATTGAACAGAACCTCGAAAATGCCATCCGGTATATCCAGAAAGCCATAAAAATCGACAGCACAAATCCTGAATACTGGCTCACAGTGGCAAAAATCCACAACGACAACAATGATTACGACGCTGCGGTGGTGGCACTGAAAAATGCCGCCCGGCTTGAAGTTTCGAATACAGAAATCTGGCTGACCTGGGCCGATGTTTACGAGAATTTTAACGAGGCTGACAAAGCGTTGCGGATTCTGAAAAAAGGCATCACAAAAAATAACGACCCGCTGATTAAATACCGGCTTGTTGCGGTGCTGCTGAAAAAAAGAAAAACCAATGAAGCACTGAAAATATTGCTGGAGGCGCTGGAACAGGACTTTGTCCAGCTCAGTTATCTGCACGATATCTATCCGAATTCTATCAAAAACAAACGGGTGAACCAGTTGATCAGCGATTTCCTGGAGAAAAACAACATCAACCTGCCCGATGAAGACCCGGAAACGAATCTTTAATACTCTGTCATCAAAATCGTTAATCGACATTCGTTAATCAGCATTCAACAAATAATCAATAATCAATAATAAATAATCAATAATAATTCCTCCCGATGTGGGCATTTGCAGCGCTGCTTTCCGCTTTATTCCTGGGTATTTACGACATTTTCAAAAAGTTCTCGCTCAACGGGAACGCGGTGATCCCGGTGCTGTTTTTCTCCACGCTCACCAGCACCGTCCTCTTTTTGCCCGTTGTTACCGGTTCTTTGTTTTACCCGGAGTTTTTTCATTCCATCGGGCTTTTTGCACCTTCGCTTACTATTACCGAACATTTGCATGTTTTACTGAAAGCCGTAATTGTGGTGTCGAGCTGGATCCTGGCTTTTTTTGCCATGAAACATCTGCCGGTAAGCATTTTTGCACCCATTCGTTCCACCGGGCCTTTCTGGACTTTGATTGGCGCACTAATCATTTTTCATGAAAAACTGAACCTGTTGCAATGGCTGGGTGTTTCGCTCACGCTGCTGTTTTTCTACCTGTTCTCCACTGCCGGGAAAAAAGAGGGCATCGAATTCAGAAAAAACAAATGGATTTTCTTTATTGTGATGGCCACCATTCTGGGCGCTGTGAGCGGTTTGTATGATAAATTTATCATTAAACATATCGACAGGATTGCGGTGCAGGCGTGGTTTTCGTTTTACCAGGCGGCCATCATGTTTCCCATCCTGCTGTTTCTCTGGTACCCGAAACGCCACAACAGCACACCGTTCCAATGGCGCTGGACGATTGTTGCCATTGCCGTTTCGCTGGTGATTGCCGACTTTCTATATTTCTACGCACTCAGTCTCGAAGGCTCGATGATTTCGATGATCTCGGCGCTCCGCCGCAGCAGCGTCTTGCTCACCTTTACATTGGGTGCTTTTATCTTCAGGGAACAAAACCTGAAACAAAAGGGAATCTATTTACTGGGAATCCTGGCCGGGATTCTTTTTATCACGCTGGGCAGTAGGTGATACAATCAACCAACGCCGTGGCATTGAAAAACAAATGATAATGATGCTAAACCAGACGAACGAATCCTTTTTTTAGCAGAATGACGTAGTCATTCGATTTTAGTATGAAGCCGGTAATAATAAAAACAACTCTGCAAGGGTTGGATAATCTGAAATCCCTTTTCAATTCCGGACAAATCCAATTCGCCATTTTTATTATTTTTGGCTGCATCGAAAATAAATTCAAATTCAATCAATGAAACAATACGGATTAATCGGCTACCCGCTCACCCATTCTTTCTCGAAAAGATATTTCACCGAAAAATTTGAAACCGCAAAGATTGATTCGGTTTATTCAAACTATGAAATTGATTCGATTACCAAATTCCCGGAGGTTATCGCATCCAATCCGGAGCTGATGGGGCTGAATGTGACCATCCCATACAAAGAACAGGTAATTCCGTATCTCGACGACCTGAATGACTCGGCAAGCGAAATTGGCGCAGTGAATACTGTTAAAATCATCCGGGGCGAAAACGGCATCAAACTGAAAGGATTTAACACCGACACGCATGGTTTTGAACATTCGCTGAAACCGCTGCTGAAACCGCACCATACAAAAGCGCTGATTCTCGGCACCGGTGGCGCTTCGAAAGCCCTGAAATATGTACTGAAAAAACTGGAGATTGCATTTATTTCGGCCTCGATTGAGGAATTGAAGGAAAACGAGATCCGTTACGAAGATATTGACGAGAAAGTTATTTCAGAAAGATTGCTGATCATCAACGCCACGCCGCTCGGAACCTACCCGAAAACAGAAGGTTGTCCGAATATTCCGTATCAGTTCCTTACAAAAGATCATCTTCTTTTCGACCTGGTTTACAATCCGGAAGTAACCCGTTTTATGTCGCTGGGACTTGAAAAAGGCGCCACGGTTAAAAACGGCTACGAAATGTTGCTGCTGCAGGCGGAAAGATCGTATGCAATCTGGAATGAAGAGTGAAAGAAGGTTGTCGTTGTTATCGGGTTGTCATTGTTTTAAAACCTCGATAACAAAGACAACCACGACAACGATTACAACCACGACAACAAATCACTAATAATTCTCTGTCGGTTATGGAAAAGAAAAAAATACTTTTTGTTTGCCTCGGGAATATCTGCCGGTCGCCTGCTGCCGAAGGCGTATTTAAATACAAGGTAAATGAACGCGGGCTCGAACACGCTTTCGAAATTGACTCGGCCGGGACTGCCGGTTATCACGCCGGGGAACCAGCCGATAAACGAATGCAGCAACACGCCCTGAAACGTGGCTTCAACCTCACCAGCATTTCGCGCAAATTCAATCCGGCTGTTGATTTCGACAGATTTGATTGGATAGTGGCAATGGACAACGAAAATGTTTCGAACCTGAAACGAATGGCCCGCAGCCCCGAAGATGTGGCCAAAATCTGTAAAATGACCGACTTCAAAAAAATCTGGAACTACTCAGAAATTCCGGACCCCTATTATGGCGGCGACGAAGGCTTTGAACTGGTTTTAGACCTGCTCGAAGATGCCTGTGAAGGCTTATTGGAAAAACTTTCGTGATACTTTATTCGAAATGATACAGGAAATTGGCCAGGGTTTCATACGCCGGCTTTTTTTGTCCTTCGATATCGACGATAATTTTCACCTGCACTTTTGCAACACCGCGAAGATTTTTAATATCGTTGAGATATACGGTTGCCCGAATCCGGTCATTCACCAATACAGGCTGCTGGAATTTCAGATTTTCAATTCCATAATTCACCACCATTTTTACATTACGAATGTCAACCACGTTGTACCACAGGTAAGTAAGCATCGACAAGGTAAGATAACCATGCGCAATGGTGGTCTTAAACGGCGACTCGGTGGCGGCCCTTTCCGGGTCGGTGTGAATCCACTGAAAATCGAGCGTGGCTTCGGCAAACTTGTTAATTTGTTCCTGTGTAATGGTTATATAGTCCGAAACCCCGATAACCTGTCCGAGCAGTGCTTCAAATTCTTCGTAATTATTGATGATCCGTTTTTCCATAACTTTTTAAAATATTGGCGAAGATAAAATGAAAAAACCGCGCTAAAATCAATATCGTTTTAAATAAACTTAAATTGTTTGTAAAACTAAAGTCATCACTGAATTTTTAGCCTGTATGTTCTAATTTTAAATGAAACCGGCGTTCCGAAAAAATTCACACCTTTGCAGCCATTATAAAACTGCATGAAAAACATTTTAAAAAGCACCACATTCCTGGCTATTTTTGCCTGCTGGCTTTGGTCAACAGCTTTTGCTTCCATTAAAATCGGGCTCCAGTATTCCACTCCTTTTCAGTTTGCAGGTATCCGTTTTATCCTTTCAGGAATTATGTTGTTTTTGCTGATTGGAAAACCAGCCATGATATTCAACGAATTTAAACATAACTGGAAATTCATATTGGTTTTGTCGTTTGCACAATTTTCGGGGCAATATGCATTTTTTTACAAGGGAATGGAACTGGTACCTGCCGCGCTGGGTGCCATGATTATCGGGTCGTCTCCCCTGTTTATTGCAGTGGTGGCACATTTTGCACTTCACAACGACAAAATGACAAAACTGAAAACCACCAGCATCCTGATCGGTGTGGTGGGAATTGCCATTATTACTTTGGGCCGGGCAAAAGTTGAACTGAAAAACAGCCTTGAATACCTGGGAATCGGCTTTCTGTTTATCAACAATCTTTTCTCCGGATATTCCAACGTAATGGTGTCAAAACAACCCCGGAAAATTTCGCCGATGGTACTCAGTTCAACTTCACTTTTTATTGGCGGGATTACTTTGTTTTTGTTTTCAATACCCATTGAAGGCTTCCACCCGAAACCAGTTCCGGCAGCCTATTATTTATCGCTCGGTT
>JAJUGS010000085.1 GCA_029265875.1 Prolixibacteraceae bacterium | reverse complement strand
GAACTTTATCCCGAGTTTGCAAAAATTGCTGAGGAAGAAGGTTTTAAGGAAGTTGCCAATGCCTTTAAACTGATTGCCAAGGTTGAAATGGCACATGAGGAAAGATACCGTAAACTTCATGCCAACCTCGAAGAAGGAAAAGTTTTTAAACGTGGAGAAAAAGTGGTATGGAAATGCCGGAAATGCGGATTGCTGCACGAAGGTACCGTGGCACCCAAAAAATGCCCGGTTTGCCAGGCCGAACAGGCATTCTTTGAAATTCACGAAACGAATTACTAACCGCAATACACAAAAAATCCGGTTCAATCTGAGCCGGACTTTTTATTTCAGAACATCAGTCTGATTTTATTGAATGTGGCAAGAAAAGTTTCCACTTCCGCCACTGTATTATAAATGCCAAAAGAAATTCTCAAACAGCCTCCTATTTGGTAATGCTGCATCACCGTATCAGCGCAAAGATGGCCGGTGCGGACTGCTATTCCTGATTTATCGAGCAACATCCCCAAATCGTAAGGATGAATACCTTCGATATTAAACGAAATCACACCCGATTTTTCAGGAGCTTCTCCGTAAATTTTGATCCCTGGAATTTGTTTCAGCCCTGCTGTTGCTAATTTCAGAAGTTCTGTTTCGTGTTTTCTGATAGAATCAAAACCAACTTCTTCAACAAAACGCAATGCGGCACCAAAAGCGATCACCCCCGAAATATGGGGTGTTCCGGCTTCGAACTTGTAGGGCAATTCGTTAAAAGTGGTCTCTTCAAACGAAACTTCCGAAATCATTTCACCGCCTCCCTGGTAGGGTGGCATTTTTTCAAGCCACTCTTTTTTCCCATAAAGCATACCCACTCCATTCGGGCCATACATTTTGTGAGCCGAAAAAGCATAAAAATCGGCCCCTATTTCCTGAACATCTATTTTGAGATGAGGAACAGCCTGTGCTCCGTCCACCAAAACAGGGACATTTTTCTGATGGGCAATTTTCACGATTTCGTTTACCGGATTAATGGTTCCCAAAACATTGGAAACATGCGTAACTGCTACGATTTTTGTTTTTTCTGAAATTAGTTCCGCGAGCTTTTCAATTTCAAGAATACCGGAGTCATTAAAAGGCAGTTTTAAAATTTTTGCTTTTTTTCGCTGTGCTGCCAGCTGCCAGGGAACAATGTTGGCATGATGTTCCATCTCCGAAACAATGATTTCATCGCCTTCATTCAGAAATGCTTCACAAAACGAAAATGCCACCAAATTGATGCTTTCGGTGGTGCCTTTTGTAAAAATAATTTCTTCGCGATGAGGGGCATTGATGAACTCAGCCACTTTTGTACGTACATTTTCAAACTCAATGGTGGCTTTGTCGGCCATGAAATGCGCTCCGCGATGGATATTCCCGTAAAAATCGTTGTGAAGTTTTTCCTCGCACATTAAAACCTGTACAGGTTTTTGTGCCGAAGCTGCGCTATCGAAATAAATCAGTGGTTTGTCGTAAACTTTCTGATTCAGAACCGGAAAGAAGCTTCGAATTTCAGAAATGGTCATGGTTGTTTTTGGTTTCTGGTAACATTTCGGGTGATTTAAAATATTACCCGAAATGTTGAATTATGAGCATTCGCAATTATAGTTGCATTCGTGACAGCGGGCCACGTCGCCATTCAATCGTTTTTCAATCAGTTCATCAATTCTTTCGCGCAACGCTTCCACTTTGATTTCCTGCACCACTTCGTGTGCAAAAGCATTCATCATCATCAGCCGGGCCATTTTTTCTTCAATTCCGCGTGAACGAAGATAAAACAAAGCCAGCTCGTCAATCTGGCCAACGGTTGCACCGTGACTGCATTTTACGTCATCAGCATCAATAATCAACTGCGGTTTTGTCTGCATCGAGGCCGTGTCGGTGAGCAACAGGTTGTTATTCCGCTGGAAAGCATTGGTTTTCTGCGCATCGCGGGCCACATGAATTTTGCCGGAAAAAGCACCGGTTGAATTATCATTCAAAACATATTTGAAAAGCTGGTTGCTCTGACAATGAGGTTTTGCATGTTCAACCTGGATAAAATTATCGGTGTGTTGCTTTTTATCCGGAAATGCCAGCCCGAATAGGTTTGCTTCGCCGTTTTCGCCGTTCAGCGTAACTTTCAGGTTATTCCTGATCAAACCACCGTGTAACGAAACTGTATGCACAGAAACCACCGAATTGCTTTCCTGTTTTACAAAGACATTGTTAAGCAGGGTTGAGTTGTTGTGTTGGTTTTGCACATTAAAATATTCAAAATGTGCATTTTCACCCACAAAAACTTCGGTAACCGAATTGCTGAGATAACGGTTCAGATTAAGTGTGTGGTTGCAAAGAATCATCTGCGCTTTTGCTCCCTGATCAACAACCACCAGATTGCGCTGCGTGCTGAATGCACCGTTTTCCGATTTCAGCAAACTGATTATCTGGAGAGGTTTTTCAAGATAAACAGTCTTCGGGACATACAGAAAATAACCGTCTTTCGCAAATGCGGTATTGAGTGCCACAAGCGGGTCGGCAGCAGTGTCGGCCAGCGATCCGTAAAGGTTTTTTATCAAATCAGCATATTTTACGGCGGCGGTTTCAAGACTTTCGAAAATAATTCCTGCCGGCAAATCCTTTGATTGATTCTGGTTTCCAAACCATCCGTTGAGTAAAACGGCATGGTGTGTATCTAATTGGGGCACATCGCATCTGAAAATTTCTTCGCCTGCGATTTCGGTCTGTGGTTTCTGAAATGAAACCTGGTAATCGAATGCAAACGCAGGCTGAAGATTGGTGTATTTATAATTTTCGTTTCTTCTCGTGGGGATTCCCTGTTTTACAAAATCCTGAAAAGCTTTGTTCCTCCGGGAATTTAAAATATCGGAAGATCCGCCATTCAGCTTACTTTTCGATTCGTTAAACAGCGAAACATATTGAAGCGAAACATCCGCTTTTTCTGTCAGTACACTCATCTTAATTGTCTTTTTTAATCCAGTCGTACCCTTTTTCTTCCAATTCGAGTGCAAGTTCTTTGCCTGCCGTTTTAACAATTTTCCCGTTGTACAGAATGTGCACGAAATCAGGAACAATGTAATCGAGCAGTCGCTGGTAGTGTGTCACAACAATGGTGGAGGTTTCCGGCGATTTGAGTGCATTCACGCCATGTGCCACCGTTTTCAGGGCGTCGATATCGAGACCTGAATCGGTTTCGTCGAGAATGGCCAGTTTGGGCTCCAGCAGCGCCATCTGGAAGATTTCGTTTTTCTTTTTCTCACCCCCTGAAAAACCTTCATTAACTGAACGGTTTGTGAGTTGCGGGTGCAAATCGACAAGATCCATTTTTTCGCGCATCAGTTTTAAAAATTCACCTGCCGTGAGTTCTTTTTCGCCGCGGTGTTTGCGGTGTTCATTCACCGAAGTTTTCAGAAAGTTCACCATCGGAACGCCCGGAATTTCGACCGGATATTGAAAACTGAGGAAAATGCCTTCCTTGGCGCGGTCTTCAGGCGATTTCCCAAGCAAATCCTCACCCTGATAAATTACTTCACCGGCAGTAACTTCATATTCTTCCCTTCCGGCAAGCACGTTGGCAAGTGTACTTTTTCCCGAGCCGTTCGGACCCATAATTGCATGAATTTCACCGGGTTTTACTTCAAGGTTGATACCTTTCAGAATTTCCTGTCCCTCAACAGAGACGTATAAATTTTTTATTGATAGCATTTTATAGTACTGAGATTTTAGTATTAAATATTGAGTTCTCCTCAAAAATTCAATTTTGTATTATTCAATAATTCTGACTTTCTAATATTCTAATCTTCAGGATTCCATTATCCCACACTGCCTTCCAGGCTGATTTGCAACAGTTTCTGCGCTTCAACCGCAAATTCCATCGGCAGTTTATTGAGCACTTCTTTTGCATAACCGTTGATAATCATGCCGATTGCCTTTTCAGTATCGATTCCGCGCTGGTTGCAATAGAAAATCTGGTCTTCACCAATTTTGGAAGTGGTTGCTTCGTGTTCCACCACCGATGATTTGTTGCCGACTTCGATATACGGGAAAGTGTGAGCGCCGCAGGTATCGTTCAAAAGCAGCGAGTCGCACTGTGAAAAATTACGTGAGTTGATGGCTCCTGGCATTACTTTTACCAATCCGCGGTAAGTATTATCGCTTTTCCCGGCAGAAATACCTTTTGATACAATGGTACTTTTGGTATTTTTCCCGATGTGAATCATTTTGGTGCCTGTGTCAGCCTGCTGATGATGATTGGTTACTGCCACCGAATTAAATTCACCGATTGAATTATCGCCCAGCAAAATGCAACTCGGATATTTCCAGGTAATTGCCGAACCGGTTTCAACCTGAGTCCAGCTGATTTTTGAAGAAACACCGCGACAAACGCCTCTTTTGGTCACAAAGTTGTAAATACCGCCAATTCCGTCTTTATCGCCCGGATACCAGTTTTGAACGGTGGAGTATTTCACTTCGGCACGGTCGAGCGCAATAATTTCGACCACAGCCGCGTGAAGCTGGTTTTCGTCGCGCATCGGGGCGGTACAACCTTCGAGATAACTCACGTAACTGTCGTCGTCGGCTACAATCAGCGTTCTTTCGAACTGACCGGTGTTGGCTGCATTGATCCTGAAATAGGTGGACAATTCCATCGGGCAGCGAACGCCTTTCGGGATGTAACAAAACGAACCGTCGCTGAAAACTGCCGAGTTGAGCGCAGCAAAAAAGTTGTCGGCAACCGGCACTGCCTGTCCGATATATTTTCTCACCAGTTCAGGGTGTTCCTGCAGGGCATCGCTGAACGAACAGAATATGATTCCTTTTTCGGCCAGCACTTCCTTAAAAGTTGTTTTAACCGAAACACTGTCCATTACAACATCCACGGCCACACCTGCCAGCACTTTTTGTTCTTCGAGCGGGATTCCGAGTTTGTTGAAAGTCTCAATCAATTCGGGGTCCACTTCGTCAATGCTGTTGTATTTTGGTTTCTGTACCGGTGCTGCGTAATAACTGATTGCCTGGAAATCAATCGGGGGAATTTTCAGATAGGCCCAGTCAGGCATTTTCATTTTCTGCCATTTTCTGAAAGCATCGAGCCTGAAATCGAGCATGAAATCGGGTTCCTTTTTTTTCTCCCAAATGGTGCGGATTACCTCCTCATTGAGGCCTTTTTCAATAATATCGGTTTCAATATCGGTGACAAATCCGTATTTATAATCGCTTTGGGTTACGTCCTGTAATATTTTATCCTGTTCTGCCATTTAATCCTGTTTTCGCTAAAATAACAACAGTTAATAGATACTGTTTAAAAACGGTTGCAAAGATATAAAACAAAAAGGTAATTTTGTCCTTGAGAATTACATAAAACACTTTTTAGTCTTTTATTAACAATGAGTAAAGAAAAAATCACCAGCATTGCCGAATTGGGAGAATTTGGATTGATAGACAGACTGACAGAAAAAATTAAAATCAGGAATAAAAGCACGATAAAAGGGGTTGGTGATGACGCGGCAATTCTGGAGTTTGGCGAAAAACAGGTGGTTGTTTCAACCGATTTGTTAACCGAAGGAATTCATTTTAACCTGATGTATGTTCCGTTGCAGCATTTGGGTTACAAAGCGGTTGCTGTGAATGTTTCGGATATTTGTGCCATGAATGCGGTACCCAGACAAATGACTGTTTCAATTGCACTTTCATCGAAGTTTTCGGTTGAGGCGGTCGAAGAAATTTACAAAGGAATTTATACGGCCTGCGAAAGATACGGGGTTGACCTGGTTGGAGGCGACACTACCAGTTCGCTCACCGGACTCACTATCTGCATTACTGTTATTGGTGAAGTGGAAAAAGGGAAGGCCGTTTTGCGAAGTGGTGCAAAACCCAATGATTTGCTTTGTGTAACCGGCGATTTGGGCGGTGCTTACATGGGGCTTCAATTGCTTGAACGCGAAAATGAAGTTTTCAAAGTAAACCCGAAAGTGCAACCACAATTAGACGGATACGATTATATTCTGCAGCGCCAATTACGGCCCGAAGCCCGTGTTGATATGATCGGGATTTTCAGGAAAACGGGGGTTCAGCCCACTTCGATGATTGATATTTCCGACGGACTTTCATCCGAAATTCTCCATTTGTGTAAAAACTCGGGTGTGGGTTGTAATTTGTACGAAGAGAAAGTTCCGCTCGATTTTCAGACAAAGAAAATGGCGGAAGAACTGAATATCAATCCGCTGGTGGCAGCATTAAACGGTGGGGAAGATTACGAACTGCTTTTTACGGTTGCACAAACTGATTTCGATAAAATAAAAAACGACCCGGATATTACCATCATTGGGCACATGACAGAAGCTTCGGAAGGAACCAACCTGATTACCACCGGCGGTTCAAAAATTCCGCTGATTGCACAGGGTTGGAACCACGGGAAATAGAAACATCAGAATGTTCCGGAAAGGAATTCCTGAAAATTGTTCCGGTGGATGATTTTGGTTTCAGCAGGTGCATAATTTTTTACAAACGAATCGGAAAAACGGGTTTTCGCATCGGGACTCCATTTGAACTCATACGCGTAAAAACGGCCACCGCGTTCTTCAACGTAATCAATTTCCTGTTGTTGTTTGGTCCTCCAAAAGAACTGATTTACAAATGTCTGGCTGTAATGAATGGTTTTCATCCGTTCACTCATTAAAAAATTTTCCCACAATATGCCAATATCCTGCCGTATTGAAACGGGGTTGAAGTTGGCAACCAGCGCATTTCGAATGCCGTTATCATAAAAGTAGATTTTTCTGTTCGAAGAAACTTCATTTCGCAGGTTTCTGCTCAATGGCTGCATTCTGAAAACAATGTAAACTTTTTCAAGCAGGTCGATATAACTGCTTACGGTATTTTTATCAATTTGCAACATGTTTGCAAGTTCATTGTACGACACTTCCTGACTTGTTTGCAAAGCAAGTGTTTTCAGAAGTTTCATCACAATTTCAGGTTTTCTGACACCCCTGAACGATAAAATGTCTTTGTATAAATAACTGTCAGTGATTTGTTTTAAAATTTCCTGTTCGGCCCCGGGTTTGCTGATTACCTCCGGATACATTCCAAAAATCAGTCTTTGTTCCAGTTGTTGAAGACTACTTACATACCCAAAATGCCCCTCGAGTTCTGACCATGACACTGGGTAAAGAATGTATTCCCATTTTCTGCCGGTAAGGGGTTCGTTAATTTCGTTGGCCAGTTCAAAAGAAGTACTTCCGCTCACAAACAGCTGAACCTGTTTGAATTGGTCGGTTATGATTTTTAAGGTCAGCCCGATATTTCGCACCCTTTGTGCCTCGTCGATAAAAACAACAGTGTTATTTCCAATAATCTGCCTGATTTTTTCGGTGTTTGCATTTTCAAGCAATTCCCGCACCAGTGGATCGTCGCAATCGAGGAATAATTTATTACTTAAATCCTGAATGATGGAATTCAGCAAGGTAGTTTTCCCTGTTTGTCTTGGCCCTAAAACAATAATTGCCTTTTGGGTTTTCGATTTGATGATTTGAAAAAGTATTCTATTGATCATTTTTCATTTTTATTGAATAAGTAAAAATAATAACTTTTGGTGAATACGTTCGCTAATAGTTATAACTTTTGGTGAATACATTCACAAAAAGTTGTTGGTGTGGGTAACCAGAAGAACTTTTCAGATGATTTTCTTACCGCCAACAAAACCAGTTCTCTTTTTTTTGCATCTTTATTTTCAGAAATAAAGTTTGATGGTCATCAGAATTCAAATAGCGAAAATCTTCGTTTTCCTGGTTGTTTTTATCCTGGTTGCGGCAGCAGTCCCGTTTGAGAACTGTGGCGAGGAAAATCGGAAGGAATTCTTATTTGTATCAATTGCATCACCGGCTCCTGAAACTTACAATCCTGTTTTTCCGGCCAATACCGATTCGGTAATTATTCCATTAAAAAAAGCAGGTCGTTTGTTTTTGATTGAAGCCAAAGTGGAAGATCAGACTGGGAACCTGGTTTTCGATACGGGCGCCAGTAACCTGGTTTTGAACAGCACTTATTTTCGCAACCATGTCCGATCGGGGACGACAGTAACTTCGGGTATTACCGGCAGCCTGGGAAAGATTGAACGGATTAACGTTGAAAAAATGGAATTTGGTGAGCTAACCTACCAGCGAATGCGCGCCGATGTAGCAAACCTGGGGCATATTGAGAACAAACGTGGCGTTAAAGTTCTGGGACTGGTTGGATTTGGCATGATGAAAAATGTCGAGATAATTTTAGACGCTTCCCGCAGCGAACTCAGGTTGTATAAAGTTGATAAAGAAGGGAAACGGACAAACTCAAAATCAGCGGGAATAAAACCGGATTATACACAAACAATTGAGGGAAACGGAAATATTCTGTTTCTGAAAGGAGTGATTGCCGGTAAAAACCTGAATTTTTGTTTTGATACGGGAGCCGAAACCAATGCCATCAGCAGCGAGGTAAACAAAAGTATTTTAAGTACGCTTACCATCACCCGCCGTATTGAATTGAAGGGAGCCGGAAACGCAAAATCGGAAGTGTTGTTTTGAAGAATGAACGAATTTACGATGGGAGAGAAGAAAATCAGCGACATGGAAACCATCGTCACCAATCTTCGTTCGCTAAACGAGGCGTACGACACAACTATCGACGGAATGCTGGGGTATAATTTTCTGGAACAGGGTGTCATCACCATCAATTTTGTAAAAAAGCAGTTTGGCATTCAATTTACGAAAGGAGCCGAAAAATGAAGTTATTTCGTTGCATATTGATTTTGGGAATTGTTTGGCTTTCGCTAACTGCGGTTGCACAATTCAACCCCGACAAAATCTGCCGGATTGACGACGGACAGGTTGTTTTCACCATTAACCTGAAATGGACAGAAAATGAACGGAAAGAGCTGCGAAATCTTTTTGATCTCGACAGTACCCTGGTCAGCCAGGTTTTTGCCGGAAAAACAACCATTGAATTTGAAGGCGAAACCTGGGTAGTGAAGAAATTGAAATATCCGCTGGTTGAACTTTCGAAACCTGTTCAAACAGCGGCGCAGGATGGAATTAATGAAAATGATATTTTTCTGGTAATCGACCGGTGGATGAAGTTTGGCGGAAAAGTTGCCGAAGATCAGGCGGTTTGGGGCGTGAATGATTTTTCCATCAGTAACGCTTTTGTTTATAAAAGCGGGCGTGCATCGTTTTATCTTCCGGGATTTGAAAAGGCAAACCGCGTTTATCTTGCCGGATCGTTCAATAACTGGAGTACCACAAAAACACCGATGAATAAAGTTTCCTCGGGTTGGGCGATCAATATTCCGCTCGATCCGGGAAAATACACCTATAAATATATTGTTGACGGCCGCTGGATTACCGACCCGGTGAACAGAAAAACGGAGCGCGATTGGGAAGGTAACCGAAATTCGGTTCTTTTGTGTACAAACCATGTTTTCAATTTGAAAGGATTTATGAAGGCCAAAAAAGTGGTGGTAACCGGGAATTTTTACAACTGGAATCAGAAAGGTGTTGAAATGATGCGGAATTCAGAAGGCTGGTCATTACCGGTTTATCTGCGGGAAGGAACTTATGCCTATAAATTTCTGGTGGACGGGAAATGGATGACCGACCCCGCAAATCCTTCTGTTAGAAAGGATGCAAACGGAAATGAAAATTCTTTTCTTGAAATCGGGGAACCTTTCCTGTTTAAACTGAACGGATTTAACGATGCCAAAAATGTGGTGCTGACCGGCAGTTTTAACAACTGGAGCCGAAACGAACTTCTGATGAATAAAACACAAAATGGCTGGGAACTTCCCTACGTTGTTGCTCCCGGTAATTATGAATATAAATTTATTGTTGACGGGAAGTGGATGCCCGATCCTGAAAACCCGTTCACAATCGGGAAAGGCGAATACACAAATTCATTAATAGCCTTGAAAGCAAATTATATTTTCGAATTGAAAGGATTTGAAAATGCCAAAAGTGTGATTGTTACCGGTAACTTTAACGGCTGGAACCGTGACGGATACAAAATGAGCAGGGAGAACGGGAAATGGATTCTCCCGCTAAATCTGCGTCCCGGAAAGTATATTTACAAATTCATTGTAGATGGAAAATGGATTTTGGACCCGGCCAACAAACTTTACGAGGAAAACGAATATGGGACCGATAACTCGGTTTTGTGGATTGAATAATATCAGTCTAAAAACCAAGTCCTGCATGAATTCCCACTGAAAAATGAGTCTCTTCAGGATCAATTCCGAAACCGATCATCGGGCCCGCATGAACACCCAAAACATCAAATTCAAAAACTGCTTCGGTATGAAAGGCAGGTTGAACTTCAAATTCAGATTCATGTTTGCCGAAAACCAAGCCCGGACCAACATTCAACGAGATAAAATGTACAGGGCGGTAATTTACCAGCAGGTTTACTCCATTGTGAATGTGTTCATCCAGAATGGCTTCATAACCCGCGCCGATTCCCCATTGTTTTTCATGCCCGAATTGTCTGATATAATGGAGATGAAAACCGGGGGCAAAAACATTTTCGGTTGAAAGATGTGCCGCTGCAATGCCAATTCCAAAATGATTTTTGTGCAAATCAGTACGATGTTCATGTGCGTGCTCTTCCTGGGTAAAGGCTGTGAGGGAAAGTATGGCCATGATGGAGGCCAATAATAACTTTCGGGTCATTGTAATTTGCAAGGTGAAATTTAAGTTAAAATAAATGCGATTGTAATTTCATGATGGAAATTACAACCGCACCGATATTTAATATCTCCTGATTAAAATTAATCCGGGAAATAGCCGCGGATAATTCCTCTTTTTGAATCTTTCACAAACAGCAGGATTTCATCTCTCTCAAGCGAAGCAGGCATTTCAGCTTCAATAATTTCGATGGCCTGAGAAGTGTTTAATCCTTTTTGGTAAATGTACCGGTAAATATCCTGTACTTCACGGATTTTTTCGTTTGAATAGTTTCTCCGGCGCAACCCGATTGAATTAATACCCACATAGGAAAGCGGTTCGCGACCGGCTTTAATATAAGGTGGTACATCTTTGCGTACCAATGAACCCCCTGAAATCATTACATGCGGGCCAATATGTACAAACTGGTGAACAGCCGACATTCCGCCAAGAATAGCATAATCATCAATGGTTACTTCACCCGCCAATTGGGTATTGTTTACAAGGATAATATTGTTACCAACAATGCAATCGTGGGCAATGTGTACATATGCCATAATCAGGTTGTTGTTTCCCACAACAGTTTTGCCATTGGCAGCTGTTCCCCGGTTTATGGTAACAAATTCGCGAATGGTGTTATTGTCTCCGATTTCGACTGTTGTATATTCGCCGCGGAATTTCAAATCCTGAGGAATCGCACCCAAAACCGCTCCGGGGAAAATCCGGCAGTTTTTACCAATGCGGGTTCCGGGAAGGATTGTAACACCTGAGCCAATTCTGGTTCCTTCTCCAATCTCAACATCCTGATCGATGGTGACAAATGGCTCGATTACCACGTTGTCAGCCACTTTAGCGTCGGGATGGACGTATGCTAATGGTTGTTTCATCATATTTTTGAATCTTAATTATTCTCGTTTTGTTTTACTAATTGTGCCATGAAATCACCTTCGGCAACGATTTTATCTCCCACGTAGGTAGTGCCTTTCATATTGGCAATTCCGCGCCGGATGGGCGAAGCTAAAACTAATTTAAAAATCAGTGTGTCGCCGGGTACCACTTTCCTGCGGAACCTGACATTATCGATGCGGATAAAATAAGTGCTGTATTTACCTTCGAGTTCGCTCAGCACCAGCAATCCGCCGGTTTGGGCCATCGCTTCAACCAGCAAAACCCCTGGCATCACGGGCTCTTCCGGAAAATGTCCTTCAAAAAATGGTTCGTTGGTTGTAACATTCTTAACGCCAACAATCTGGGTGTCAGTTTTTGAAATAATCTTATCGACCATTAAAAACGGATACCTGTGTGGGAGTAACTGTTTTATTTTATTGATGTCGATCAGAGGCGGTAAATTAGGATCGTATTGGGGTACTTTTTCGTCCTTCTCACGGATATATTTCAACAGCGCTTTGGCAAACAGGGTATTCGGCCCGTGGCCGGGTTTCGATGCAATAATCCTGCCTTTTATGTGTTTGCCACAGAGTGCCAAGTCACCAATTACGTCAAGCAGTTTATGGCGGGCGCATTCGTTATCGTAATGTAAATCGAGATTATTCAGAATACCCTGTGGCTTTACTTCAACGTGTTTGTGATCAAAAAGATCGGCAAGTCGGTCGAGCTCTGCCTGGCTTACTTCTTTATCAATTATAACGATTGCATTATTTAAGTCTCCTCCTTTTACAAGGTTGTGATTCAAGAGAAGTTCGAGTTCGTGGAGAAAAACAAATGTTCGGCAGTTGGCTATCTCGTTTTTAAAATCACGGATTGAATTAAGCACTGCAAACTGGTTGTTCAGAACCCTTGATTTAAAGGATATCATCACGTTTAAACGGTAATCATCATCGGGCAGGGCAACGATTTCGGCTCCAGATTTCGGATCGTTTATTTCAATTTTATCCTTAATTACCAGATAATCACGTTCGGCAGGTTGTTCTGTAATGCCGGCTTTTTCAATGGCTTTCACAAATTCAATCGAGCTGCCATCAATAATCGGGGCTTCTTCATTATTTACCTCAATCAGAACATTGTCGAGGTCCATCCCGATCAATGCGGCTAATGTATGCTCAATCGTACCGATACGGGCCCCGTCTTTTTCGAGCAAAGTTCCTCTTGACGTGTCGACAACAAGATCGACACATGCATCGATGATAGGTTGATTTTCAAGATCGACGCGTTTAAATTTAAAGCCATGATTCACCGGGGCAGGCAAAAAATTCATGGTTGTAAACACTCCGGTATGTAATCCTTTTCCTTGAAGTGTAAATGAATTTGCCAACGTTTTCTGTTTAACCGTCATATGTCAAATCTAATTTTCAGCAGAATTTATCTGCTTTTTCAGGTTGTTTAATTCTTTTTGTAACTGGATTACTTCTTCCCTTAGTTTTGGGAGATTCCGGTATATGGTCATTGCTTTTATGGCATCCTTAATATCAATAGCAGGAGAACCGAGAATAACCTGGTTGTCGGGGACTGATTTTGGTACACCTGCCTGGGCACCAATTATCACATTATTGCCAATGGTTAAATGGCCTGCCAAACCAACCTGTCCGGCAAGTTTGCAATTTTTGCCGATTTTTGTTGTTCCGGCCATGCCAGCCTGGCCGGCTATTACGGTATTTTCGCCAACTTCGCAATTATGGGCCACCTGAACAAGATTGTCGATTTTAGCTCCTTTTTTGACTATGGTCGAACCCATAGTTCCACAATCGATGGTGGTATTTGCCCCAATTTCCACATCGTCTTCAAGAACTGCATTTCCAATCTGGGGGATTTTTTTGTAAGTGCCGTCCTCGAGCGGGGCAAAACCGAATCCGTCGGACCCGATAACCGCTCCTGAATGAACAATACAACGGTTGCCAATTACCGACCCGGCATAAACTTTTACCCCTGCATATAATGTACAATCGTCACCTATTGTTACATTATCGCCAATATAAACCTGCGGATATATTTTGCAATTATTCCCGATATTCGATTTTTTGCCAATATATGCAAAAGCCCCAAGGTAAATGTTATCACCAACATTAGCCGATGAATCAATAAAACTGGGTTGTTCAATTCCGGTTTTTTGAGTTGACATTGCCTGTGTGTATAAATCGAGAAGTGAAGCAAATGCCTGATAGGCATCATCAACTTTTATCAGTGTGGCTCCAATCTTTTCCTTGGGTACGAAACTTCTGTTCACCAAAACAATCGATGCTTTGGTTGAATAGATGTAGTTTTCATACTTCATATTGGCAAGAAAAGTCAGGGTTCCTGGTTTTCCTTCTTCAATCTTGGAAACATTTGATACTTTAATTTCTTCATTTCCAATAATTTCTCCGTTGAGAAACCTGGCAATGTCGGTAGCTTTAAAATCCATTCTTTTTAAATAAGCGGTGCAAATATAACGTTAAACTAATAAATGTCCAATTCTTTTGGAAAACACAAATAGTACTTTTTGACTGTTTTAGTCAGGGCAGAAAGATTAATATCCGATGCCTGCTGCATTTCTTTTGTTTTTCCGGATTTATCCAAAACAAGTATCTTTTCACTGTGTTTATTGTAGGCATTATTGGTTATTTCGCCTTTCATTATAAAATAGCGTGCCTCATCTGAAGTTAAATAAAACTGGTTACTCACTGCTTTTAGCAGGTAATCATCCTCCTGGATTGGTGTATTACTTAACTGTATTCTGAATAATTTTCTGTTTATCAGGTGTTTAGATAGGGTTGATAAAACTTTATCGGCGTGCGATTGCCATATTTTCACTGCTATGGAAATATCATTGTCATCCAATTGACTGTACCAATCAAGTAATGAATTATTTCCCAGTACAGGGTTTTCTGAAAAATCATTTTCATTAAAATTATTCCTCAAAAAAATATTGAGAGCCGGGGTTGCATATAAATTGGTGCCTTCAAACGATAAGTCCCTGGCTCTTTTTAAAATGTTAACAAGCAGATTTTCAGCAGAAACCACCGTTTTGTGCAGATAAACCTGCCAGTACATCAAACGGCGTGAAATCAGAAATTTCTCAATCGAATAAATTCCTTTTTCCTCAACTACCAGCTGATCTTTCCACACGTTCAGCATTTTAATGATTCGTTCAACACCAATGGTTCCTTCGGCCACACCCGTAAAAAAACTGTCTCGATTCAGGTAGTCGAGCCGGTCCATATCAAGCTGGCCTGAAACAAGTTGATGAAGAAACTGCTTTTTATATTGGTTGGTAAAAATTGCGATGGCCATGTCAAGTTTTCCCCCGAAATCGCCGTTTAACTGATTCATCAGCATCAGCGAAATTTTTTCGTGCGAAATGTCCACCAGTGTATTTTCAAGCACATGAGAAAACGGTGCATGGCCAATGTCGTGAAGTAAAATAGCAGCAGTTACCGAATCGGCCTCCTCATCTGTAATTTCGTGGCCTTTCATCCTGAGAACCGAGATAGCCTGCCGCATAAGGTGAACCGCACCTAACGCATGCTCAAACCGCGTGTGATTTGCTCCCGGAAAAACCAGGTACGACAAACCCAATTGTTTTATCCTGCGCAACCGTTGAAATACCGGATGTTCAATAATATCGTATATCAACTCCGACTGAAGATTGATAAACCCGAGAACAGGGTCGTTGATTATCTTTTTCTTATTAACCTGATGTTGAGCCACAAAGTAAAATTGTTCCGGCGTCAAAAGTATAAACTTTTAAGATACTTATTTCCCCCAAAAGTAAAATAGCTGGTTTAAGATATTTTAATGTTTTACTTTGAGAGCTGTATGAATGTTGGACGGTGTATTTATTAACAAGTGATAAAATTAGCCTGTTTTTTGCCTGTGCCTGAGATATTTTTCTCAGATAAACTCCTTGTTTTTCAGGCTTTTTAATCATAGATAACTGATGCATTTACAGAAT
>JAJUGS010000034.1 GCA_029265875.1 Prolixibacteraceae bacterium | reverse complement strand
CCGGCCGCCATTATTTTGCACGGCCGTACACAAAAAATGCAAAGCGAGGGCGATGCCGACTGGCAGGAAATTGCAAAAGCAGTAGAAGTTAAAAATAAAATCAGCCCCGAAACTCCACTTCATGGAAACGGCGATGTGTTTACTTATGCCGACGGATTAAAAAAGATTGAAGAAACCGGGGTGAATGGTGTAATGATCGGGCGCGGAATTTTTCAGAATCCGTGGTTTTTCAATCCCGAAAAAACAGAGATTTCGAAAACAGAACGAATTGAAAAACTCATTCAACATACCCGGCTTTTCGAAAAAACCTGGGGCACCCTGAAAAATTTCAACATTCTGAAACGGTTTTACAAAATATACCTGAACAGCTTCGAAGGTGCCGCAAAAATGAGGGCTGATATTATGGAAGCAAAAACATTCAGCGACGTTTATTCTTATTTTGCTAACAGGTAAGGGAATCTTTGATTTGATTTGTCATTTCAGTAATTCAGATAAAATTGAGTTACTAATAAAAAAATCAAAGAACCATGACAAATCAAATCAACCGAAGAAAATTTATGACAGCCGGAATTGTTACAGGCTGCACATTGCTCCTGTCCGGCAAAATGTTCGCGAATGATGCATTCTCCCATCTTTTGAACCAAAAACCTGATCCGAAAAAACTCAATTACTGCGGATACACCTGCCCGAAAGACTGCAAATTCCTGGAAGCTTCCGTAAAAAACGATCCGGAACTGAAAAAAGAAGCTTACGAAATCTGGGAAATGAAAGAAAGATTTGGCGTTGCTGAATTCGATCCCGACAAAATATTTTGTTTCGGCTGCAAAAATCCCGATAAACCGGTTGGAATCCGACTTCAGAAATGCGATGTACGAAATTGCTGCATCGACAAAAAAATTGACGCTTGTATTGAATGCAGAGAATTGATAACCTGCGAAAAAGATCTTTGGAAAAAATTCCCTGATTTTAAAAATGCGGTCATTAAAATGCAATCAGAATATTTCGGAAACAGGGGTTGAAATAAAAAACCCGGCACTCTACAACACCGGGCTTTTTACAATTTTCTGTATGACTAAACTAACAATCCTCAATTTAAAACATTAAAGTTCAAGGTATTTCAGAAATTCGTCTTTTACCTGTTTATCCTTGAATTTGCCTGAATATTCGGCAGTTACGGTGCTGCTGCTTTCGTCCTGAATTCCACGTGACGAAACACACATGTGTTTGGCATCAATAACAACAGCCACATCGTCGGTTTTCAGTATTTTGCGCAGTTCGGCAGCAATTTGAACCGTTAAACGTTCCTGTACCTGCGGGCGGCGTGCGTAATAATCAACAATCCGGTTAATCTTGCTCAACCCTATTACTTCGCCATTCGAAATGTAGGCTACATGAGCTTTCCCGACAATCGGCAAAAAATGGTGCTCGCAGGTCGAATTCATGTTGATGTTTTTCTCAACCAGCATCTGGCCATATTTAAACTTGTTTTCGAATACCGAAATTTTGGGCTTATTTTCAGGATTCAACCCGTAAAAAATCTCTTTGATAAACATTTTTGCCACCCTGTGCGGAGTTCCCCGCAAACTGTCGTCGGTTAAATCCAACCCCATGGTTTCCATAATTTCACGGAATTTATCCTCGATAATGGCCATTTTTTCATCGTCTGAAATGGCAAAGGCATCTTCGCGCATAGGTGTATCAACCGATGTGGCAATGTGGTTATCGCCAAATAATTCAAAATCGTGTATATCAATGGTCCGGTGACCGTTTCCGTTTTTATGCCCGTTGGTTTTCCCGTTCACTTTTGTTAAAATCATTTCGTCTTTCATGGCTTCCTGTTTTTTGTCCTCCCAGGACAGTTATTTTATTTGTTTCAATTCAAAAAACAGACATAAATGTATTTTGTTTAAACTAATTGATATTTTTATTAGACATTTTTTCTTTTTTACTGAAAATGAGTATCAATTTCGAAAACAAAAATTAAAACTGAATCAAAGTTTTAATCGGGTGTATCAATTTTTATAATTTCGCTCACCGAAAATCAATGAATCATGAAATCAAAATCAATTTTTAGTCTTCTCGGCATTTTAGCAATCGTTTCCTGCAAAACAAACCCGCCAAAATATATTTACAACGATGGAATTATTCATGGCGCTCCCTACCATATTGTCTATGAAAGTCCGGAAGCCTTTGATTTTCATGCTGAAATTGACACACTTCTGAAAGACCTGAACATGATTTTTTCAACTTACGAAAAAGAATCCGTCATTTCAAAAGTAAACCGCAATGAAGAGGTTCAACTTGATTCCGTTTTTACCAAAGCATTTGATCAATCGATGAAAATCTCTGAATTGTCAGATGGGGCTTTTGATATAACCTGCGGACCGCTCGTCAATGCCTGGGGATTTGGCCCCGAAGAAAGAAAAAAAATGACGCCGGAAGTTATTGACAGCCTGCTTCAGATGATTGGCTATCAGAAAATCAGAATGGAGAATGGTAAAATCATCAAGGAAAACCCCAACATGAAAATCAATATGAACGCCATTGGCGATGGCCTGTTTTGCGACCGTGTTGCCCAACTCCTTGAGAAAAAGAAATGTGCCAATTATCTGGTTGAAATCGGAGGAGAAGTAACAGCCAAAGGCAGGAACGAGAAGGGAAATATCTGGACTATTGGCATTAACAAACCAATTGACGAAAACCAGTTTGTAAACAACGAAATTGTGGCAAAAATTCAGATTGAAAACAAATCGATGGCAACATCGGGCAACTACCGCAATTTTTATATCGAAGACGGGAAAAAATATGCGCACACTATCGATCCCAGAACCGGATACCCGGTAGAACACAGCCTTTTGAGTGCCACTGTATTGGCCAATAATGGAACCGATGCCGATGGATTTGCCACTGCATTCATGGTTTTAGGAATCGATAAAAGCATTGAACTTTCGAAACAGCTACCCAACCTGGATGTGTATTTTATTTATGCCGATTCAACCGGAAACAACCAGGTTTACATGTCGGATGGATTCGGGAAATACATCAAGGAATAATTATCAGGAAACTTAAGATGAAAAAGCCGCTTATTCAGCGGCTTTTTCATTGGCAACTATTTTCAGATTTGTAAAACTTACTTTTTTGTAAGCATTCAATTGCTCAATTCTGTCCTGTGTTTGCGAACACTGAACGCCATTGCGTTTCAAAAATTTATTCCCGCTCACATGTGTATTCGGAAATTTTCCTCCCTTCTTCACCAACATTGTAATTGCCATTCCCAGCATCGAAATGCCCAAAATAATTACTGCCGGTAAAACAACTTTTAATATTTCCATATTTCTGAATTTTTCCGCAAAATTAATTGTTTAAAATCTTTTCCTGCTTTATTAACCCCATTTTTGACCTGATTGTTTACTACAATTAAGAATTAACATTTCGGGAAATTATAACCGGAATTTCTTAATTTTAAATGCACTAAAATCTGTTCGCAATGGAAAGACATATTAATATCGTGGCGGCAATCCAGTTGGGATTCAGTATTCTGGGAATTATCCTCGGAATTTTTGTTTACATACTGTTATTTGTAATCGGAGGTTTTGTTGACGAATCGCAGGCACAAACAGTGATATTCGTGATTGCCAAAATAGCCTTCGCATTTATTATTCTCTTGAGCTTACCTGGAATAGTTGCCGGTATCGGACTATTAAAAAGAAAGGAATGGGCGCGGATATTGTCGCTGATTCTGGGGGTTATCGACCTGATTAATTTCCCATTGGGCACTGCCATCGGAATTTACACCATCTGGGCAATGGTCCAACCCGAGGTAATACAACAATTTAAAACACAGGTTTGAAATTCAGGCTGGAAAATTCAAAACCGGAAATTTTTCTGAATGGTTCAATTTGAAATAATTGTTTCTGGCCGGGTGCAGGGAGTGGGCTATCGTTACTACGCCGTTCAGCAGGCACAAATGCTGGGAATACAAGGGTATGTCAGAAACCAGGCTGATAATTCAGTGTTGATTGTTGCACAAGGCGAGGAAGAAGTCATCAAAGTATTCATTGATTATTTGCGCATTGGCCCAACCCGGGCAAGAGTTGACCACATTTTTAAATCAAAAATCAATAACTTATCCGATTTTAATAATTTTAGCATCAAATATTAAAACCACGCTAAAATTGGAAACCGAAAATTACCACATGACACCGGAACAGTTCCGGATTGAAGGGAAAAAAGTAATCGACTGGATCGCCGATTATTATGAAAACATTGAGAATTACCCTGTGCTTTCGCAGGTAAAACCAGGTGAAATCATTGAAAAACTGCCGTTGTCCCCTCCTCAATCAGGAGAATCATTGGATCAAATGATGGAAGACATCGATAAAATTATCATGCCGGGAATCACTCACTGGCAGTCGCCCAATTTTTATGCATTTTTCCCATCTAATGCGTCTTTTCCTTCTATTCTGGGTGATCTGGTTTCTTCTGGACTTGGGGTACAGGGAATGATTTGGGCCACCAGCCCTGCAGCCACCGAACTCGAAACCCGTGTATTAGACTGGCTGGCCGGAATGATGGAAATGCCTGAAAAATTCAGGTCAACCTCAACAGGCGGCGGTGTCATTCAGGATACTGCTTCCACCTCTGCATTAACTGCAGTAATTGCCGCCAGAGAGCGTGCCACTAATTTTGAGTCAAACAAAAAAGGTGTTCAGCAAAAGCTGGTTGCTTACATTTCAACCCAAACTCACTCATCATTGGAAAAAGCCATAAAAATGGCAGGAATTGGAACAGAAAATCTCAGACTGATTGATGTTGACGATAAATTTGCCATGAGACCCGAGTTGTTGGAATGGCAAATTCAACAAGATAAAAAAGCCGGACTGAAACCGTTTTTTATTTGCGGGGCCCTGGGTACAACATCTTCAAACGCGATGGACCCGCTTGGAAAAATCGGCGAAATTGCCAAAGCAGAAAATTGCTGGTTTCATATCGATGCCGCAATGTCGGGCACAGCTATGATTTGTCCTGAATTCAGGCACCTTATGAAAGGAGTGGAATCGGCAGATAGTTTCACTTTCAACCCACACAAATGGATGTTTACAAATTTCGATTGTGATGTTTTTTGGATCGCTAACCGGAACGAATTGATTAATACTTTTTCGATTTTACCGGAATATCTGAAAAATAAAGCGACCGAATCGGGTGCAGTCTTTGATTATCGTGACTGGCATGTTCAGCTTGGCCGGCGTTTTCGGGCATTGAAACTTTGGTTTGTAATACGTCATTATGGGGTAAAAGGATTACAGTTTCATATTCGCAAACACGTGCAACTCGCTGCAGAATTTGCCAACTGGATTTCAGCATCTTCTGATTTTGAACTATTCGTGCAACCACCTTTGAATCTTGTTTGCTTCAGGCTAAAAGCTGCTGATGAGTTAAATTTAAAGCTGATGAATGAGTGCAATAATACAGGTAAAATATATTTCACTCATACAAAACTGAACAACCTGATCGTATTAAGATTCAGTATTGGTCAAACAAACACAGAAAAAGAACATCTCGAAATGGCATGGAAGCTGATTTGCCAGAAAGCACATGAAATTTTGAATTGACTTCGTCGGCACAAAACATTTCAGAAATAAACTTATTAAAAGTGTATAATATACATTTTTAATTTTCTATTTTAGCACAAACTTTAAAACAGAATTCTTATGACAGACTTTGATAAAAAGGAAATTTGGTTTGTGACTGGCAGTCAGCACTTATATGGCCCAAAAACTCTCCAACAGGTTGATGAAGATTCAGCAACAATCGTTGACGGACTTAACAAAGCCGGAAAAATACCGGTAAAAATAGTATTCAAACCGGTTGTAAAAACGCCTGATGAAATATTGAATGTTTGTGTGGAAGCCAGTGCAGAAAAAAATTGCATTGGGGTGATTACCTGGATGCATACTTTTTCACCTGCTAAAATGTGGATTGGTGGTTTAAAAGCGCTAACAAAGCCATACATGCACCTGCACACCCAATTTAACCGCGACCTTCCGTGGAGCGAAATAGATATGGATTATATGAACCTCCATCAGAGCGCGCATGGCGATCGTGAATTCGGATTTATTAATTCAAGGATGCGCAAAAACCGGAAAGTTGTGGTTGGACATTGGCAGGACCCTCAGGTGGTTGAACAAATCGCTGCATGGAGCCGTGTAGCCATCGGCTGGGACGATTCGCAGGGGTTGAAAGTTGCCCGTTTTGGCGACAATATGCGCGAAGTAGCTGTAACCGAAGGAGATAAAGTAGAAGCACAAATTAAATTTGGCTGGCAAATCTCTGCTTTTGGTGTTGGCGATCTCGTAAAATATGTTGAAAAAGTAACCGAAGATGAAGTTGCCCAGCTTTATAAAGAATATGAGGAAGAATATGAAGTTGCCACTGATTGCAAACCAGGTGGAAAATATCATGATAATGTTTTAGTTCAGGCTCGCTATGAAATTGCTTTAAAACGGTTTATGGCCGACGGAAATTTCAAGGCTTTCACGACCAACTTTGAAAACTTGACCGGACTTTCACAATTACCAGGTCTGGCATCACAACGCTTAATGGCTGCCGGCTATGGTTTTGGTGCTGAAGGAGACTGGAAACAGGCTGCCATGCTCCGCATCATCAAAACAATGTCAAAAGGTCTGAAAGGTGGAAGTTCATTTATGGAAGATTACACTTACCATCTTGACCCCGAAAATGAAGGCGTTCTTGGTGCCCATATGCTTGAAATTTGTCCATCAATTGCTGCAAAAAAACCAAGGCTCGAAGTGCATCCACTCGGCATTGGTGGAAAAGATGCTCCTGCCCGTCTTATTTTTGAATCGGCTACTGGTGCTGCAATGAATGTTACATTAATTGATATGGGAAACCGTTTCAGGCTGATTGTTAATACGCTCGATGTAGTTGAACCACTGGAGAAAATGCCAAAATTACCGGTGGCATCAGCATTTTGGAAAACTCTGCCAAACATGGCAGTGGGTGCTGCTGCCTGGATTTATGCAGGAGGAACCCATCACTCGGCTTATACCATGGCTTTAACACCTGAGTTTATTGAATCGTTTGCTGAGATTGCGGATGTGGAATATGTTGTAATTGATAAAAACACCTGTCTCAAAGAGTTCAAAAAAGAACTGAAATGGAATGAAATATATTACATGCTTGCCAACGGATTGAAATAAATTAATCTGATAATACATCTTAAAAAGGCACATTCTACAATGTGTCTTTTTTTATTTTCCCTTTTAAGTTGATTAACAGGGGTATAAACGGAAAGAAGGAGGCTCAATAGCCTCCTTCTTAAATGTTAACCCCCAAACACACAATATGGGATGAATCCCAAATGCATTACAAAGGTAATCTAAATTTTCAATCTGCAAACTCATTGCCGAAACTTTTTTCAAAAAAACCGCCAAAAAAATTTGCCAACAATTCTTGAAAGTTTTAATAAATTGATTTTAAAAAGATTAGAAAAAAATCAAAATATTAAAATCAAATATGCATCAATCATCTGAATTTACCGGATATATTTAACTTTAACTCCATAAGTTTTACCCATAAAATCTGAACTAAATGGAAAAAAACATTGCAATATTCATACTCTTTTTTGCCTCCTGGCATTGTTCAGTCGCGCAATATCCGCCTGCTGTAAATGAGCTTGACAAAAAAGTGGTATCATTTCTTCAAGACAATTCTGAAAACTGGAAGGATATGAATGTTCCTCTGACTGACGGAAGGATTCTTTACGACATTATTATTAAAAACAATTATAAAGATGCAGTTGAAATAGGAACATCAACCGGGCATTCTGCAATCTGGATTGCCTGGGCACTTAGTAAAACCGGAGGCAAACTAATTACCATTGAAATAGACAAGGAGAGATATTTACAGGCAAAATCGAATTTTAAAAAAGCGGGGGTCGATAAATATATTGATGCCCGGCTCGGCGATGCCCACGAATTAGTTCCGGCGCTAAAAGGAAACTATGATTTTGTATTCAGCGATGCAGACAAATACTGGTACAAAAACTATTTTCTGGCCCTTGATCCCAAATTAAAGCCCGGAGGTTGTTTTACTGCCCACAATACTGCAATGGGGGTTTCCGGTATTAAAGAATTTCTTGAATACGTGGAAAACCTTGACAATTACACCACAACGAATGACCTGTCAAGTTTGTCAGGTATTTCAATAAGCTATAAAAAGAAATAATCTGTTAGAAATAAATAAAATAAAAAAAACCGGGAGTATAACTTCCGGCTTTTCTGAGGTCTCTGGCGGATTCGAACCGCCGTACACGGTTTTGCAGACCGCTGCCTAGCCACTCGGCCAAGAAACCTTGTTTTTCGGTGTGCAAAGCTAAGAAAATTTAGATACCCGACAATTTTTTCAGCAAATTTTACCTCATTCTGATTTTTAACGTTCCCTGTAAAAAACAACACTTACCTTCTTTATTTCCCCTCCCATTGGCGGATTCAGCTTCGAAACTTTTACTTCAGCATTATGTATTTCAGGGAATTGAAGAAAAAGCCGATCAAGTATTCGCTTCGCAACATTTTCGAGCAAATCAGATTTCTTTTCCATCTCAGTTTTTACGATTTGGTAGGCAACCTGATAATTGAGTGCATCTGCCAGATTATCTGTTTCACCTGCTTTTAAACAATCAACATTTATTGCCAGATCAACCAAAAACTCATTCCCCACTTCTTTTTCAACCGGATAATGCCCATGAAAGGCATAAAACTTCATGCCTTCTAATTCAATTCGTTCCATCTTTTTTTCGGCGAAATTAAGATTAAGCAGGTACCTGTCACAATTCCTGCCAGTTATATTCAATCTCACAAATCATTTTTTAATTTTGTCAACTTATTAAAAATAACCAAAAATGGCAGAAAATATCAATATTACTGAAAATACCGATACTTTAAAGAAGCCCAATTTTATTCATTCTATTATATCTGAAGAATTAAAACAAGGGAAAAACAATGGCAGGGTTCATACCCGGTTTCCCCCGGAGCCAAACGGGTACCTGCACATCGGACATGCTAAATCTATTTGTCTGAATTTTGGTATTGCCGAGAAATTCGCCGGAAAATGCAATCTCAGGTTTGATGATACCAACCCCACTAAAGAAGAGGTGGAATACGTGGAATCCATCATGGAAGATGTTCGCTGGCTGGGTTTTGACTGGGAAGACAGGTTGTATTATGCTTCAGATTATTTCCAGAAATTGCATGATTTTGCCATTCAGTTAATAAAAGAAAATAAAGCTTATGTTGACGACCAGGATGCTGAAACAATCAGTAACCAAAAGGGGTCGCCAACGCGGCCGGGGACTGAAAGTCCGTTCAGAAACCGTTCGGTTGAAGAAAATCTCGACCTTTTCAGGAGAATGACAAATGGTGAATTTGAGGAAGGTGCCTGTGTGTTGCGTGCAAAAATTGATATGACTTCACCCAACATGCACATGCGCGACCCGATTATTTACCGTATTATGAAAACACCCCATCATCGCACCGGTGACAAATGGTGTGTTTACCCGATGTATGATTTTGCACATGGGCAATCAGATTTCTGGGAAGGAATCACGCACTCTATCTGCACACTTGAGTTTGAAGTGCACAGACCACTTTACGACTGGTTTGTTGACCACTTGCAGGAAACCGATTACCGTCCGCGACAGATTGAATTCGCCCGACTCAACCTTACTTACACAATTATGAGCAAAAGAAAACTGCTCGAACTGGTAAAAGATAAACATGTTAATGGCTGGGACGACCCGCGAATGCCCACCATTTCGGGTTTGCGCCGAAGAGGTTATACACCGGAATCGATCCGGAATTTTTCTGACAGAATCGGTGTCACAAAAGTTGATGGTGTTATTGATGTTTCATTGTTGGAATTCAGCGTGCGTGAACATTTAAACAAAACGGCACAGCGGGTAATGGGAGTTTTGAATCCCTTAAAAGTAATTATTACCAATTATCCGGAAGACGAATCGGAAGAACTGGATGCAATCAATAATCCGGAAGACGCAGCCATGGGTACGCGAAAAGTGCCATTCTCGCGCGAGCTTTACATCGAACAGGATGATTTTATGGAAAATCCGCCGTCGAAATTTTTCAGGTTGAGTCCCGGAAAAGAAGTCAGGCTGCGGTATGCCTATTTTATTACCTGTACCGAAGTGGTGAAAGATGAAAACGGTAATATTTTGCACCTGCTTTGTACTTACGATCCGGCAACAAAAGGAGGAAACGCACCTGATGGAAGAAAGGTTAAATCGACCATTCATTGGGTTTCAGCAAAACACGCGGTAAAATCTGAAGTACGTTTGTACGACAGGTTATTTAAAGATGAAAATCCTGACGGCCACAAAGATGTTGATTTCAAGGAATTTCTGAACCCCGATTCATTAAAGGTTCTTACAGAATGTTATGTTGAACCTTTTGTAAAATCGGCCAAACCTTTGGATCATTTTCAATTTGAACGTTTGGGGTATTTTAATCTCGACTATGACAGCACACCTGAAAAACCTGTTTTCAACCTGACTGTTCAACTGCGTGATTCATGGACCAAAGAACAAAATAAAGGCTGAAAAATCCGAACCTCATAATGGAAAGGCGGCAGTAAAATTACTGTCGCCTTTTTTTATCCCTAAAAACTGTTATGAAAATCGGAAGAACTGCCTGGATGGATTTTTCGGCATTTTTCTGCTTTCACCGATTATATCCTATTGTTAACCGAATGTTAAATCACAAGGTTCGCTTAGTTTGTTACTTTTAACCCATAAATCAGAGGAAAAGCGATGGATAATACAAAACATAAGGATAAACCGGGGCAAACGCTTGCCATCATTCTGATCGTAATCGGGGCAGTATGGATTCTTGGGAAAATAGGCATCTCGCTCAGCATACACAGTATTATATCAGATATTGCTTTTTCATTCCGAAGTATTTTTCACGCTGTCCCTTCATTTATCTTCTCATGGCCAATGTTATTAATTTTAGTTGGCCTGATTCTATTGGCAGGAAACCGGAATTCAGGGATTGCATTAATCATTATCGGGGGAATCTTATTGCTCCCGAAAATTTTCCTTTTTCCGGGAATAACAATTTCGTTATTAATACCGGCTATTTTAGTAGGCGTTGGCGTTTCGATGATACTGAAACATGCAAATTAATGAAAGATTATTAGAAATATTTCAAATCTACGATTATGGAAAAGCGGGGTACAGAAAATAAAAGGGTTTATGTGGGGTTATTCCTTATCGGTATTGGTGTTATCTGGATATTAGAAAAATTGAACCTGATTCCCGAAGTTTGGGAAGAAATATTCATTTCGTGGCAAATGCTGCTGATTGCAATTGGAGCCTTCTCCTTTATCGGGGGCAACAAAAACACAGGTATCATCCTGATGCTGATTGGCGGATTTTTCCTGGTTGACGACGTTTTTGATATTCCCCGTGAATTAAGGCAAATTGGCTGGCCGGTATTACTGATTGCTGCCGGAGTTTTAATGTTGGTAAGCCACAAAAGGAAAAAAACTGAACCTGAAATTAAAAATCACATCCATGTCAATACAAGCGGAATGGATTATTTCGACGACTTTGTGATTTTCGGGGGACGCGAAGTCCTCATCAATTCGCAAAACTTTTATGGTGGCAAAACAACATCGATGTTTGGCGGAACTGAATACGACCTGAGACAGGCACACCTGGCTGAGAACGGTGCAATTATCGATTGTCTGACCATATTTGGCGGATGCGGATTTAAAGTTCCACCCGATTGGACCATTAAAAACGAGGTAACATCCATTTTTGGCGCTTTTACCGATAAGCGGGGTGCTTCTTTTAACAACATGGTCTCAAATCCATCCAAAACTTTGATTTTAAAAGGTTTTTCAGCATTTGGTGGCGTTGAAGTAAAACACTTTTAAATCATGGAACTTCGTCACCCGTTTATCACAAATCCAAGACTAACAATCTTTTACGGTATTTTCTGGCTCATTGCATCTGCCGTAATGATGCTTATTCTCATTTTCTCAAACGGGCTTGATTACTGGGCTGCTTTTGTAGAAGTATTTACCTCAATTTTAGTTTTTGCATTTATCGGGGCATCCATCTGGTACGTAATCCGTTTCAGTACGCTTGAAAACAACAGCATTTTGCGAATAATTCTGGCACACCTGATAGCGGCTTCCATCATCGTATTTATCTGGATGTACCTCAATGTTATTCTGGTAAAACTTTTGAATCCTCAGGCACTTGAATGGATGCAAAAAGGGATGATCAACAAGATTTTTGGCGGATATTTAATGTACGTTATTTATGTTATTTTCTTTTATGCCGTCAACTATTATTTCAGTTTTAAAGAAAAAGTGAGAAACGAAGGCAAACTGATTGCACTTGTCAAGGAAGCCGAATTACACGCACTGAAATCACAAATCAACCCGCATTTTTTGTTTAACAGCCTGAACAGTATTTCGTCGTTAACAATGACCGACCCGGCGAAAGCACAGGAAATGGTTATCAATCTTTCGCAACTGATGCGGTACTCGCTGAAACACGGGCAACATGAGAAAGTACTTTTCAAACAGGAACTTGAAAACAACAAACTCTATTTACAGATTGAAAAGGTAAGATTTGGCAGTAAGCTGAGTCCCGTTTTCGATATTGACGAAAAGTGTTTGCAATTGAATATTCCGAATATGATTTTGCAGCCACTCTACGAAAACGCAATCAAATACGGAGTTTACGAAGCTACCGAGCCTGTTGAGATAAAAACCGTTTGCCGTTGTAACGAAGATTTTTTGCAGATAACGATTAAAAACAGTTATGATCCCAACGTGATTTCGAAACGGGGCGAGGGAATTGGTCTCAGAAATATCCGCGACAGGCTGGAGATTATTTATGGCAACCCACACCTGATGACCCTTGAAGACAACCGAAAAGAATTTACTGTAACTTTGACGATACCACAAAAAATGAATTAAAAATGACTGAAAAACTGCGCACCATTATTGTTGAAGATGAAGAACTGGCCAGAAACCTGATGAAATCGTTCCTTGCAGGCAACGACAAAATTGAGATTATTGCCGAATGCGAAAATGGTTTCGAAGGCGTGAAAATGATTAATGAACTGAAACCCGACCTGGTTTTTCTCGATATTCAAATGCCCAAAATTACCGGTTTCGAAATGATTGAACTGCTCGACCACAAGCCGCAGATTATTTTTGCCACAGCCTACGACCAATTTGCCATCAAGGCATTTGAGCACAACGCGGTTGATTATTTGTTGAAACCCTACTCAAAAGAGCGGTTGCTTGAAGCTGTTTCGAAAGTGAGCGACAGGGTTCAGAAGGAAGGAGTTGAATCAGACGTGGCCGAAAAAATAATGAATTTCCCGCGCGAAGGTTTTATCGACAGGGTTGTGGTGAAAGACCGTCATAAAATTCACATCATTCCGGTTGATAACATCCGTTATATTGAATCGATGGACGATTATGTGATGATTTACACAAACGAAGGACGCCACATCAAACAGAAAACGATGAAGTATTTTGAAGATTCGCTCGACCCGCATTCTTTTGCCCGGATTCACCGGTCGTACATTGTGAAAATCGACCAGATTAACGAAATTCAGCAATATGAAAAGGAATCGTATATTGTGATTCTTCATGATAAAACAAAACTGAAAGTAAGTAAAACCGGCTATAAACTGCTGAAGGAAGTATTGAATTTCTGAAAATAAAAGATTTAATATATCACTGAAAGCCTGGCAAAACCGGGCTTTTTTACATCCACTTTCTCCGTTTCAGGAATATCAGTAACCCGATAAAAACCACAATCATTACACCCCAAACAATATAATAACCATATTTATGGTGAAGTTCGGGCATGTTGTCGAAATTCATACCATAAACACCGGCAATAAACGACAATGGGATAAAAAGCGAAGTCATGATGGTCAGTACTTTCATGATTTCGTTCATTTTGTTCGAAACGCTGTTGATGTACAAATCGAGCAAACTTGAAGTCATATCGCGATAAATTTCAACCGTTTCTATTACTTTGATGGCGTGATCATACAAATCGCGGGTAAAAACCTTGTTGTTGTGACTGAAAAGCGGCTCCTCGAGTTTTTCAAAAGCAGCCACCATCTCACGCAACGGATAAACAGTGCGGCGCAAACCAAGCGTTTCGCGACGAAAATTGTGCAGTTTTGTTAATGTATTCTTATCCGGATTTTCAAGCAACTCAGTTTCGAGATCATCCAGTTTTTCACCAAATGATTCGAGTACAACAAAATAGTTGTCAACCACGTTATCCAGCAGCGCGTACAATAAGTAATCGGCTCCCCGTTTCCGCACATTTCCTTTCCCTTCGCGGATTCTTTTCCGAACACCATCAAAAACATCGCCGGTACGTTCCTGAAAAGTAACCAAAACATTCCCCTTCAGAATAAAACTGATTTGCTCGTGTTCAATGGTTTCTAATTCAGTATCAAACGTTATTTCCTTTAAAACAACATGTAAATAGTGTGAATAATCTTCCAGCTTTGGCCGCTGCCCCACGCTTAAAATGTCCTCAACCGTGAGTTTATGTATATCCAGAAACCCGCAAATTGCTTCGATGGCAGCAACATCATGCAAACCATCGATGTTAATCCAGGCAACTCCTTTTGATTTTTTCAGGGTATCAATTACTTCATCAATGGTTTTAGGTTTGCTTTCATAAAAAACATCTTCTGAGTAACAAATCGCAGCAATATCCACTTTCGACATTTTCTGCAGCCCGGTAAAAACGGGCGTTCCGGGGGCCATTCCCAGTTTCGATTTCAGCTTTTGTTTTTGTTTTTTGCGGCGCATGGTTATTTTTAGTCGATTCTCCTGTAATTCAGCGTAAAACTACGGTTTTTATTGCCAACTTCAGCTTTTAACTCGTTAGGCGAAATTACCAAATATCGAATATAAGTTGGGAAATCGTGGGTGGGATTTACGAATGTGTAAACACTGTCGGTGGCCGAAAGTATAAAACTAACCGGTTCTTCGTTATTCTGATTTTTCACAGAAACCGTATAAACCAAATCATTGCCTTTCATTGAAAGTTCGATATATTCTGAAATATGTTTCTCTCCATTTTTAATTTCATACGAATAACCTTTCAGGTGATTGTCGCCGGCTTTTTCCCAGGTTTCATAAATACCGGATATTGGGTCGTGCCAGGTTCCCGTTAAAACATCGGGAAACTGCTGTGAAAAAACAAAACCGGGAATTATGACCAGCAAAACAGTGAGGATATTTTTCATTTTTTTCTCTTTTTCAAACGATTAATCTCTTCAATCTCAATCAATTTCTTCAATTTCACTAAAACACCAACGTTCTCCTCTAAGTTCCGACCACAATAAATCTCAATTAATCTCCACCAATCACTTTCAATTTCCCTCTACTTTTTCGGTCGAAACGCTGTTTCATACATGGCAATCCATTCATCCGGTGTTAGTTTCGATGCAAGTTCGCCCATCAGTTCAAACGGAATTTGTTCTGGCTTTTTGAACCTGATACAGCTTTTACCCATATCAAGCCTTGCTTTCGTATGTTTCGGAAATTCAGTTATAAACCATTCATTCAATGTTTTATCGGCATAAACTGCCATGTGATAAACAGCGATAAAATTCTTTTGCGAGGCGATATTTATAAATGGCAGTGGTAACTCGGGCGTACAATGATAACCAGCCGGGTATAGCGTTTTTGGCACTACAAAACCAATCATTCCATAACTCATTTCTTCCTGAAACCCAGCCGGGATGTTCTTTTTGATTACAGCCCTGAGTTTTTCAACTGCCGCTTTTCTGTCGTCAGGCAGTTGAGCGATGTATTCTTCTACTGTTTGTACTTCGCTTTTCATGTTTCAATCAAAATTAACTCAATAATAGATCTCTAAATGTAATTATTACCTCTATAATCTATGTTGAAAAACAGTATTTTAAGTATAATAATTATCAAAAAAAATTATGCATAAAACCTAAAAGTGTCATAACTTTAATAGACAGGTTTTTAAACCTTTATTTTAAAATGAACCAGTGTGATAATATCAACCTTTTAAACCATGCATAATAACCAAAAATAGTTGCGATATGAAAACAACCGGAATTTTACTAATGTTTATGTCTTGTTTATTAATTAGCCCATCTCATGCGCAGATCAAACTGGGTGATAAATTAAAAAAAGAAACAAACAGCCGGGCCAACAAAAATGTGGATCAGGGAATTGACAAAACTTTTGATTCTGTGGAAAATGGGGTAAAGAATATGTTTAAAAAGAAAAATCCGAATGACACTATCTCAGCCACACAACAAAAAGAATCCACGGTGGCCCCTTCATCAAAAGGAGTTGGAAATACATCCAATGTCTATCTCAGCCACACAACAAAAAGAATCCACACTGGCAGAAAATGAAGCAGGTACGCAATCGCTTCAGGCTTACTCTCAATACGACTTTGTTCCGGGCGACAAAGTGCTATTATACGAAGATTTCAGCCAGGATGCGGTAGGTGACTTCCCGGCACTTTGGACTACCAATAAATCAGGTGAAATAAATACCCTGAGTATTGCTCCGGGAAATTGGCTCAACCTGAATGCCACCGAAGGTAACTGGTGGTTTTTAAAGGAAATTGAATTTCCTAAAAATTTCATTGTCGAATTTGATATTGTACCGAAAAAAGGTGGTGCCCGTTATGCGGCTGGCGTTGCTTTATATGGCGAAAATGGATTTAAGGAAATGAGCGATCCGTTTAGTTGTAAAACCGGCCTTATCATAAATGTTGCCAAAACCGGGTGGGAAACCCAGGGTTTAAAATCAGGCAGCCCGAAAATAGCAGGTGACTCAAAATTGAAGCCCGTGGTGGAAGAAACGGTTAATCATGTGATTATCTGGGTGCAAAACCGCCGTGTACGTATTTACCACCAGGGCTCAAAAGTATTGGATATGCCTACCAACATTTATGATGGCAGTCAGTTTACGCGTTTCGCATTCTTGTTATACAGAGGAGCTTCGAGCGCTTCTTATGTAAGCAATATTAAAATCACAACTGCATCACCCGACACCCGGAACAAGCTTCTCGAAGAAGGGAAACTCATTTCTTACGGTATTTATTTCGATGTGAATAAAGATGTGGTTAAGCCTGAATCTTATGGCGCTCTTAATGATATTGCCAAAATATTGAATGAAGTACCCGATGTGAAAGTAAAAATCGTGGGTCACACTGATTCCGATGGTCAGGATGCCGCCAACCTCGACCTTTCGAAACGTCGTGCGGCATCGGTAAAAGCTGAATTGTCCAAAACCTTCGGGGTAAATGCAGACCGCCTGGTTACCGATGGAATGGGTGAAACACAACCGGTTGCACCAAACGATACACCATCGAATAAAGCGCTGAACCGCAGGGTGGAATTTATAAAACTCTGAAAATACATCCAGGCAGACTTTAATTATCAGGGCTGCCTTTTTTTATTAAGCAAATATTCATATCCGAGAATCAATTAAAAACCAGGTATATGAAAACACTTATGATTTTTATTGCCGCAATGTTAACTGTTATTTTTGCCGATGCACAACCCTTAACTCAGCAATACCTCGCCAAAATTCCTTCGCTCCCAAAAGACACCTGCAACATCACAAAAAGCAACATGGAGGCTTATGTGCAGAAAATCAAAGTACTGATTGACGAAATAGACGGGCAAATAAATACCCTAAATTCGAATCTGGACAAATCGATGGAAAACAGCGAAGAAACCGCACAGCAAAATGCCATGAAGCAAATGCAACAGCAGTACGGGCTGTCGCAGGAACAAATGAAACAGATGCAGAGCGGCAAAATGTCGGCAGCCGAAAAACAGGCTTTGGCAAACCAGGTGTTGCAGCAACAAACCAACATGTCGATGGGAGAAGTGCAAAACCTGTCGAAAATGAGTGAGGCGGGTAAAAAAGCTTATATGGAAGCATACGGAACTGAAATGATGGCAACCGGGCAAACCGCACAAAACCAGCAAAATGCCGCGAATGCCAAAAACCTGAACCAATTGATTGCAGAACAGCAGGCACTGAATGCCAAAATCAACGAAACTTCAATGAAAATAAGCAATTTATACTCGTCGATTGAAAATGACCCGGAATTGTTAAAGAGCTACCAGAACATTGAAAAATGGCACAATAAACTGATGTCGATGAGCGGAGTGGATGCAGGACAAGGCCGGCAAATGGATTCGCTGGGAATTTTAATCACGAATGAACAGATAAAAATCTGCAACAAATTTACACCACGATTGCGATCTGCCATTCAACAGCACTTTCCGCTGATGACAGCTTCAATACCTGATGCCTATCGTCTCGCACAGATAACCGCCGAACTCACAAAATCGCAAACGGGTGTTACCCTACCCAATGAAAGCTTTGAATCGGGCACATTAAGTCTGGTAATAAATTACCTCGAGGCCTTGAGTGAGGCTTACAAATACAAACTGTACTATCCTGAAGATAATTGATTCGTTTTATTGAATGACAAGTAAAATTTTCAATAAATTGAAAATGAAGTATTTGCTTATGATATTAGCGATATTTGTCTGGTGCATCGCAACCGGACAAAACACGCAATCGCCGGAGCAAATCAGGCAGGAAATGGCGCGAATCCGTCAAACCACCAACTGGGACGACCCGGCGGCGGCTGCCAAAGCCAACGAACAAATCAAAGTGCTGGCAAAAAAGCTGATGGCCGGAAACCCAATGCAGGCCGGCGCTGGCAGTCAGCAGCAACAACAGGGTGGCGAAACCTCCTCAAAAGACGCACAGAAAATGAGCGAACTCAACCAGGAAATGATTGACCAGAAAATGGATATCTGGGCACAAATTTGGAAAAGCGCTGCCGGTGGCGAAGGTGCCGATATTTTGCTGGCAGACCCGTTACGGGAAGAAATTGTGCAGGAGTTTAAGGATGAAGAATCCCCTGAAAATATGAACCCTGAGGTACTTAACAAGATGACTTATCTTTATCTTGACCTGTCATCACCTGCGGCACGTCCTATAATCGATGTGATGCAGAATTTTAAATCAATAAACACCCTTATTATAACAGGTGGTTTACATGGTGCTCCGGTTGATTTGACAGAGATTCTCAATAAAGCTGCCGATTATCCGCTTACTACTTTGTACATTATGAATTTCAGGCAGTTTGTCAGCCAGATACCAAAAGAGATCAATAATTTCAACAAAATACAAACACTTGCACTTTTTAATAACAACCTGCAACAAATACCCGAATTGAGTGGCTTTGCATCTGATATCGACTCATTGTTTATCGATTTAAATCCACTTACAACATTGTTTCCAGCTATTCAAAAGCTTAATAACCTAAAACTGTTGAGCATAAGACAAACAAATATTGCTGATGCCGAAATAAAACAGGTACAACAAATTTTACCCAATTGTAAAATATCTGTAAAATGAAAATCCGGTATTTAATCATAGTTCTCTGTTTGTTTTTTCTGTCGGATTTTGTATTTGCGCAGAAGTACAACGGACGCTTTTTCATTGTTCTGGAATACAAAGGCCCGGATGATAATCAAAAATATCTGAATGGTTTGGAGGATATTCTGTATGCCCATTTTGCAGAAAAAATCAATAAAGTTTTTCCTTGTGCCAAAGTATCAGACCATAAAAAAATTGCAAAACTGCTTGATTTTGAACGTGAAAAATTTTTTAAAGGCACCGACCCATACGATTTTAGTCAGAATGCTGAAATTACTAAATCCTATGATGTTGATTTTTTGGTCAGTGCTGAGCTTGGTACACTTCCCGGAGAACAATTTATAGTTTCAATGTCATGTATTCCCTATCGTACAGTTGACAAATTCCCTGTAGCAAGATCATCTAAACGTTGTTCTTTTTCAAAAACCTCTCAGGGTGAAATGATTAAGAAGATTGATGAAGCAATCGATGAAATTATCAGTAAGCTCAAAGAATTCGAAATCTGCCCCTATTATGGCCCGGTTACCATTGAAGTGAAAAGCAGCCGCGAAGAAACGGAAACCTTTCAGATTGGATCACCTTGCGATATTGACCAAGCTACGGTAACGGCAACACGGAAAACAACATCAACACTAAAATGGGAACTGAACAAATATTCGCTCAGGGCAGCCGATGGAACTGTTAAATACTACCTGAATGAGAATTACACAACCGTTACCAATTTCCCCTGCTATAAATGTAAGAATGGAGACCAAGGGCCAACTATTGTTACCGAAACCAACGAAACAGAAGCCAAAACTGAGGGCCTTTCCAGCGAGAGTACGTCAGAAGGGAAACCAACCAAAGATGCGCGGATTAAAATAACTTTTTTCGAAAATGGAACTTATACCGTTTTAGTGAAGGCAACCTCGAAAGAAGGACCGATGAAAGTAACCACTGAAAAGAAATTTGAAGGTATGTGCGAATCGGAAAGCGAACCAAAAGATACAAAGGATAAACGAATTAATGTGCCAATTGATGTGGTGCTTGGGCCTTACAAAGGAACAAATAAAGACAAAACGCTGCACCAGAAGGAAACCAAAGATTTATCGAATGGTAAGGAAAAAACCACGGTTAATATCGATTTTACTTTAACCCGAAACGATTGAGCTATATGTGTAAGAATTTGATTATAATTTCAATTTTTCTGCTTTTTCATATTTCGGCGAAAACACAGGAGAAGGTTTTACTCACCGAAAAACCCGGAACGTTCAAACTGCAGAAAGAAGCCCTGAACGGACAATGGCTCGACTCGTACGGTAAATCCTGCGCCTGCACTAAAGCCGAATCGGATGCCATGCTCATAAAGATGGAAAACCTGGTGCAGGTCATCCGCAAAACACCGGTTCTGGCTGATATCAAAGGTTTCGACGGCGTATGCAGGATTTATGGCGGGCGGTGCAGTTCAAAATATGGGTATGCCGTGCCGGCTGATATAAAAATCTGGTTCAAAACATGGTCGTTATACAAAGGAGAGGAACGGCAATGGGTGAATGAACCCCCACAGTGGATTGTCGAAGTCAACCAGTTGGATAAGTTCCGGAACAATGGCTTCAACGAATCCGATTTCAGCAACAGTTCCGATGCCACCAATCCGGCTTTTAGCGAAAAAGCCATGAGCGAGGCCACCGTTGCCCTGAACGAGCTTTTCTTCCAGCCCGGGGTGAAAGAAGTGCTACAACCCGGCATCGACCGGTATGGTGAAAATGTGATAGTTTACAACCCCGACCGGCCTCCATACTGGGAGCAGGTTACCATCCGCGAGGTTTACCAACTGTTGATTAACTACTGGAAAGTAGTGCACGATAAAATCCAGATGGAAACCATGGTTCCGATATTGGAAAATGAATTCTCGGGTTTTTCGGAATCAGAAAAAGATGGTTTTGCATATTTCGGAAATCCTGAATCCATTTACCGGATAGCGTCGGCTAAAAATGAAACACCCGTGATGCGTCAAAATCCGGATTACTGGAACCAAAATTTACCGCGAAATTCAATCCAGTTAATCTGGCTTGAAATACCGCGAAAAGATATTTTGACCCCAAAAATTGAAAAAAGTCTTAAAGACGGAAATGGCTACTATTACGTATATCGGTTACAAAATGAACTTGAATTGAATACCCTTTTGACAATAATGAATAAATAACTCAACATTGATAATAATGCGAACACTGGAATCTTTCAGGTTTATGGTCTTATATGATGAATAGGGAATCAAAAAAAAACATACACAAATTATTGGAAAATAGAAATCCGGATTTGATACCCCTCACTCCTCAGAATTTCCCCGCAGCCGGTTCCAGTTCGACGATTGTTTGCCGGTCATTGAGTCAATCATCAGTTTCAGTACCACAATAAACTCCACTTCTTTTGGATCGAATACCATATTGGCAGGTGCACCGTGTTGTTGCATTATAACGTCGAGTGCCTGTAGTTTTTCATCAAAACCGGTAACAATTTCAACTTTCCCATAGCCAATTACGCTGCGGTACATCGTGCTCCAGCGGCAGGCAATATCGCCCTCCACGGTGGTGGTTTCGCCCTCCACTTCAAAACAAACCTGCGGGTTTTGGCGCAAAACATCCAGCTTTTTCCCCACGGGAGCCGCGTGTATGTATATACAGTTTTCGCTGTACCCGAAATTAAACGGCAACAAATAAGGCATTCCGTTGTCAATCATCGCAAGCCGCACAATAGTGGCTTTCTGCAAAATGGCTTCGAGTGTTTTGGGGTCGGTGATTTCCTGGTTGGCTTTTCGCATAAAATTATGAGATAATTATTTGTTAATTGAATTTTTGCAAAAACTTGAAAATATACTTTTTGACGATGTCTTCACTATCCCCGATTTCAACCGAATATATTCGGTTGAAATCTGCCCCTTTCTGAAATCACAGAGGGAAAAAGTTGGGATGCAGTTCGGGCAAATCTATAAATAAGGGTTATACGCCACTTCCCACAGGTTGCCGTCGGGGTCGGCAAAGTAGCTGCTGTAACCGCCCCAGAAAACTTTGTGTGGTTCTTTTACAATGGTCACTCCTTTGCTGCGCAGGTCGTTAATCAGGTTGTCAACTTCGGTTTCGCTGCCCAGGTTGTGTGCCAGCGTAAAACCTTTGAAACCGCTGCCAGCGGCGTCAACCGTGGCATCTTCGGCCAGTGCTG
>JAJUGS010000054.1 GCA_029265875.1 Prolixibacteraceae bacterium | reverse complement strand
GCTTCCCCCAATTGTGCTTTGGCTTCAGCCAGGATCAGGTACATTTCGGGAAGGCGAAAAACCGGGATATTACTGGTCGCAGCCGATGCAGGCAAGCCCATGTATTTTAAAGCCCTGATCATTTCACCAGTACCGGTAAACAACGACAACCTCATGTCGTTTTCTCCAAACAAATTATACAAGCCCGAAGTTGCTTTACCATCGTAAGAACCATACAAAGTATTCAATGCATTGGCTGATAGGTTGTCGTTTGCCAACTTTGAAATAGTGAAAATATCTTCAGAAGTTGCATTAACTGAAGCCCACATTGCGTAATAATCTTCTTCATTATCAACAATTTTGCCACCCGATTTGCTGATAGCAGCCGCAGCGGCTGTTTTTGCCCCGGCATAATCACCCATGTATAATTTAACCCGTGCTTCGAGTGCATCCAATGCGGCTTCATTCATGTAAAACGGATCCATTTCAACAGCACTGATATAGGTACGAGCCGAACTGATGTCGGCAAGAATCTGTGCATAGGTTTGTTCTACTGTACCTCTTTGAACTTCCTGGAAAGCAACAATTGGTTCGTCGCCTACAATTACAATACCGGTAGTTGATTTATTGGCAGCACTATATGGCAACCCGAAAATATTTACTAAGGTAAAATGTGATAACGCTTTCAGTCCATAAGCCTGTGCAATGGCTGACTTGACGGTGGCTTCATCAGAAGCCGAGAGACCAGTCTCAAGCATTTGTTTGCCGGCTTTAATCAAACGGGCTGCCCGATCGATCGTTTTATAACCACCATCCCACATATCTAATAAATCAGCATTGTCTTCGCTGATGGTGTATTTATAAATCTGATCGAAATGCCCTGATGAACCGGTCATCCAGCAGTTATCGGCTGCAATATCGCCTAATGCAACCACGTTACGGCCATAAAACGTGGATCGGCCCAAAGAGTAATAAACACCATTCAGCCCGTTTTCAACATCTTTGGCTGTTTTAAATGCTGTGGCATCGTTTACAGCATTACTTGGCTCATAGGTTAAAAAGTCGTCGCACGAAACGAAGGCAAAAACCAGCGCCAATAAAAATATACTTACATTAATTTTTTTCATAATATACTTCATTTATTTTTCTTTCAATAACATCTTAAAAATTGATGTTTACACCAAATAAAAGCTTCCTTGAAATAGGATATTGCCACCATATAATGCCATCACGGGCAGTTTCCGGATCAAGTCCGCGAAAATCATCGCCCAGAGCCCAGGCTTTCAGGTTGTCGCCGGTAACATAGAATCTAACCGTTCCTAACTTAACTCTGTTTGTTACAGTTGCAGGAACAGTATAACCTAACTGAATTGTGTTTAATTTAATGTAAGACCCGTCCATTAAGAACCGTGAAGAGTGTGAAGTTACAGAACCATATTTGGGAGCAGGCACATCGGTTACATCACCTTCTGCTCTCCACATATTATCATAAACATATTTCGTGGTATTTCCCCATGGGTTATTGATATTTTCATCGTATCGGGCAGCACTGTTGTAAACCTGACCGCCAAACGAATACTTGAACTGAATAGAGAAATCAAAATCATATACTTTCAGGGCACTGCTCAAACCACCATAAACTTTCGGATCGGCGGCACCCATGTAACGTTTACCGGCTTCATTATAATTGGTTGTGGTTTCGGTTCCTTCGGTTCCTTTGTACCACAATTGTTTTCCGGTAGCAGGGTCAACCCCGGCATATTCTTTCATTTTGAATGAGTAATATGGGCGGCCAACTTCCCGGATCGTATAGGTTCCCTCAATCGGGAGGTCCGTGCTTAACTTCACAATTTCGTTTTTATTATGAGTGGCATTCAGACCGATGTTCCAGTTCACGTTTTTTGTATTTACAACCACATAATTTACAGATGCTTCGACACCTGTATTCTTCATTTCGCCCACATTCTGCATAATTGAGGCAAAACCTGTGGTACGCGAAAGTGGCACATTGAACAACATTTTGGTGGTACGATCGATATAATAATCTACATCGAATGAAAGATTTTTGAACAAGGTAATTTCTGTACCGACATTGAATTTATTGGTTTGCTCCCATTTCAAATCAGGATTTGCGATTTGTGTTGGAATCATACCGGGGTTATTTTTGTAATTGTATCCGAACCCATATAAACCCAAATGCTGATACCATCCCACATCCTGGTTACCGGCTGTTCCGTAGCTGGCACGAAGTGTAAGATTTGTAAGCCAGTTTTCTGTTGAACTCATAAACGATTCGGCAGTAACACGATATTTGGCACCCACTGACCAGAAGGGAGCCCATTTATTGTTTACACCAAAACGCGAAGATCCATCGTACCTGAAACTGCCTGACAAATAATATTTACTATCGAAATCATATTCAACTTTTGAGAAAAACGATGCCAATGCATAATCAGAAAACGAAGTGGATGCATCACTCGGTTCAGCCGCATTTTCAATGGTAAACACCAAATCAACCGGGAAATTGGAAGCCGCAAGGTATGCATTTTCATCACGTGCTTTCTGTGCTTCCTGGCCCAACAATACATTCAGGTTATGCTTATCGAATGATTTGATATAATTTAAGGTATTGGTCCAGGTCCAGAGTGTACGGTAATTATTTCCTTCTTCTCCCAGCATGTTCATGTCAGCACCTTGTGGCTGCAGGAACGACCAGCGTCCGAATTCTTTCAGGTTGAAATAATCCATACCATAACGCGATGTAAATGAAAAGTTTTCAAGAAACTTAACAGTAATCCAGGGAGAGAAAATTGCTTTGTACTGTTGGGAATAACTTTTGTCGCCATAGTAACTTCTCTGGGCAACCGGGTTATAACCATTTGCAGTTTCCATATTCCAGCTGCCATCGGCCAGTTTAACGGGTTCAACCGGTAATTGCATATAAGCCTGGGTAATCGGGTCAGAAAAATATCCGCCACCGGCGCCACTGTTAATTTGAGAATAGGAAGCCGAGAGATTTAAACCAAAAGATACATTATCATTTACTTTGTTTTCGAAATTTAAACGTCCTGAATAACGTTTCATATCTTTGCCAATTACAATACCTTCTTCATCGTAATATCCAATTGAAGCAAAGAATTTTGAGCTGTTGGCCCCACCGTTGATATCAAGATTGTAATCCTGAACGGCCCCGGTCCTAGTAACTTCTTTGTACCAGTCGGTATTCGCGTCGGTATGAATCAAACCTAACCAATCAGGATCCGACAACATCGAATCATCCCAATCTTCTTTGGAATCCATCCAGCCGCTGTTTACAAACATGGTTGAAACAAAATCAATCCATTGGTCCCTGTCTAACTGTGCATATTCGTTACGTTCAGGGATGGAAGAAAAGCCTGATTTAAGTTTCAGGTTGAAAGATGTTTCGCCGCTCTTCCCTTTCTTTGTATTGATTACGATAACACCGTTTGAAGCACGTGCCCCGTAAATTGAAGTAGCGGTCGCATCTTTTAAAACTGAAATTGATTCGATATCATTCGGATTCAGTGTGGCCAACGGGTTGATTGTTTGTGATTCGCCTGTGCGCATACCAAATGCACCCGATGATACAGGTACACCATCAACAACATATAATGGCTGTGTCCCTGAGTTAAATGAACCTAAACCACGAATTAAAACCGAGTTGTAACCACCAGGTTGTCCTGTTTCTGCCGACATAACCAACCCTGCCACCGAACCTTCCAACGCACGGATCGGGTCGGCATCGGTTGTCTTTTCCAGTTCTTTATTCTGAACAATGGCGGCAGATCCTGTAAATGCTGCTTTCCGGGTTACACCATACCCTGTTACCACTACTTCGTCAATACCAATAACATCCGATTCCATCGTGGCATTAATCGTAGTTTGAGTGCCAATTTCAACCTCAATATTCTTCATCCCAATAAAGCTAAAGACTAAGGTGGTTGCATTCTGGGGTACATTCAGCAAATAATTGCCATTAATATCGGTAACGGCACCAACCGTAGTACCTTTCACAGATACCGAAACACCGGGAATTGGTTGATTGTCCTCGGCAGAAGTTACCAACCCTGATATACTTCTGGTTTGGGCATTTATCAACATACTCCCCATGAAAAACATAACAGTTAATAGAAATGCAATTTTTTTCATAGAAAAAGTTTTAAAATTAATATTGATCACTATAGGTCTAAAAATCAGCACATAGCAATACCTAATCCTCTGAAGAATTCAGATTTTACTAAATACAAATTTTTGGCTTTTTAAAAAGAAATTGTTTTCAATGCTTTATTTAATAACTGCAAAAATAAAAATTCATCCAAATTATTCTCAAATTTGAAAAAAATATGACGTTAAAAATATGATTTTATCGTCCTTTTTAATTTTTTCCTGCAATTCAGAAAAATGACAACAAATTTTTCAGATTTCCGGTCTTGAATATCTTACTCCGGCCAAATATCTCTTCCTCCCGGATATCAGTCTCTTTCAGAAAATCCTTCCTGAAAAACACCGCATCAATCCCGATCCGACAGGCCCCGATCACATCCACCTCCCAATCATCGCCTATCATAATACTTTGCGATTTTCTGGCGTTCATCGATGTCAGGGCATGTTCAAAAATTGCCTTTTCGGGTTTAGGCGATTTTATTTCTTCTGAAATAAAAACTCCTGAAAAATATCTCTTTAAACCTGAAGTTTCAAGTTTTCTGTGCTGCACTTCACTAAAACCGTTTGTAATAATGGCCATTTTATAAAACCGGTTTTTCAGATAATCAAGCAGATCGATGGCCCCTTCGGTAAGATGCGTTTGATCGGGCATTACATGCAGGTAGTGGTCATTCATCTCTTCAGGATTTATGCCGTCAATACCGAGTTTTTCAAAAGTATCCTGAAACCGTCTGCGGGTCAGCTCATTTTTGGCAATCCCGTTTTTCCGGTACAAATCCCAAAGCTGATGATTGATTTCAGAATACGTTTCAAAAAAAACATTAAAATCAATCTTGTCTGTGAGAAATTTCGAGCAAGCCACTTTCATGGCATTTTCAGAGTTGGTTTCAAAATCCCAAAGTGTATTATCGAGGTCAAAAAAAATGTGGGTGTATTTTGTTCTCATCACACAGTTCAATCTTGCACTTCATCCGGTTCTCCGCTGCCGGCACCGCCCACTACAATCACAATTTCGCCTTTTGGCGGATGTTGCATATAATAATGGTACAATTCAGCAACGGTTCCTCTTTTTACTTCTTCAAACATTTTGCTGAGTTCGCGGCAAACACAGCAAGGCCGTTCGCTGCCAAAAAATTCGGCAAACTGCCCGAGTGCTTTTGCAAGCCTGAACGGAGATTCATAAAATACCATCGTTCGGGTTTCGCCTGCCAGGTTCAGCAACCTTTTTTGCCGTCCTTTTTTTTGAGGCAAAAAACCTTCAAATACAAATTTATCGGTTGGCAGGCCTGAAACAGCCAAAGCCGGGATCAGAGCTGTGGGGCCGGGCAGGCATTCCACTTCCACCCCATTTTCAATACAACCACGTACCAGCAAAAAACCGGGATCGGATATTGCAGGGGTCCCGGCATCAGAAATCAACGCCATCAGGTTTCCTTCCAGAATTTTCTCCACCAATGACCTGACAGCTTTGTGTTCGTTGAATTTATGGTGCGACCACAATTTCTTTTCGATTCCCAGGTGATGCATCAGTTTCGACGACACTCTTGTGTCTTCGGCCAGAATAATATCGGCTTCTTTTAAAACGGTTACTGCCCGGTAAGTAATATCGGCAAGGTTGCCAATCGGGGTGGGAACCAAAACCAGTTTACCAGGTTTATTCATTGGGGAACCGGCGCTTTAAAAGATTGACAAATTTGAGGCTGACATCGGTCTTTTTCCATTTAAAGTTGTTTTGCAAAAAAACAACGGCTTCTTTTATTTCATTCATCGAATCGAGTTTTGCTACCGTTTCGTTGTACAAATCAGCATTGCCGTTAAAAAGCTCGCGGATATACTGAAAACGGTCGTTGATGCCAATTGCCGATTGTAAACTCGAAACCGGCATATTGGAAAGTTTATGCTCAAGTTTCACCGAATCGTCGGTAATGAAATCGTTCAGCGACCGGTCTTTTGTAAAACTGTCGCCCAGCCGCCTGGTCCCGGTGTTTTCCTCTGGTTTATCTTCCAGTTTTAGTTCCTGGTAGTCGGGGTTAGTAACATAAGATTCAACGGGCTCCGATTGTACCGGTTCAAGTTCTTCATTGTCAATATCCTCAATGGTTTCATCCACATAATTTACAATCTCTTCCACAATAACCCCGGGAACGGAAAGAGGCTGTTTAGCTGGTTTTTCCGGCTCAGGCGCCTTAACAACCGGTTCGGACTGGGGTATTTCTTTTGATGGCGATTCTTTTATTGTTCCAGGCTGGATAACAGCAGCCTCCTGCTCAATTGTTTCTTTTGAAGGTTCCCTTTTAACGGCTGCTTCTTCCCAGGTTCCTGTTTTTTTTGTTTCATTTTTAATTTCCTGTTCTGCTACAAAAGATTTCTGTTCAGCAACTTCCTCCTTTGCTTCAATATATTTCTGAACCAGTTTCCGGGCTCCTTTAATTCTTGTCTGAATAAATTCAATTTCCAATTCATCAAACCTGAAACCGGCTTTTTCCGTGAATAATTCATCCAGTTCTTCGAGATCTTTGAGCAGGTAGCTCAGCAGTTTTTTGTTTTCCATAAAAACAGCCTAATGTTTTAAATTTTACTTTTGTCAAAAGTACTAATTTCTTATTTACTTCATGTTTATTGAACGGAACATAAACACCCGCAAAAAAACCGGCTCGCTCGAGGTGATTGCCGGTTCAATGTTTTCAGGGAAAACCGAAGAACTGATCCGCCGGTTAAAACGGGCAAAAATTGCCCGGCAAAAAGTGGAGATTTTTAAGCCTGCCATCGATGTACGCTATTCGGCTTCGGAAGTGGTTTCGCACGACGAAAATTCCATTTCTTCAACACCCGTGAGCAATTCTGCCAATATTTTATTGCTTTCAGGAAATGTGGACGTGATTGGAATTGACGAGGCGCAATTTTTCGACAAAGGTTTGGTGGAAGTGGCCGTTAAACTGGCCAACCTGGGAATCAGGGTGATTGTTGCCGGGCTGGACATGGATTTTAAGGGCGAACCTTTCGGGCCAATCCCTGAACTGATGGCCGTGGCCGACCATGTTGACAAAGTACACGCCATTTGTGTGAAGTGCGGGAATGTGGCTCAATTCTCACACCGTTTATCCAACAAAGAACAAATTGTGTTGCTCGGCGAGAAAGATGTTTACGAACCGCTTTGCCGGGGTTGTTATCGAGAAGTCAACGACCCGCACAATTAAGCAAAACATTCACAACCACAAAAAAATCGTTGGTTATGAAGAAAATGACCATTGAAAATATCGCAGCAATCCTGAGTGCACAGCTTTTCAGGAAAGAGGGATATCAGGAACAGGAAATTGAAAAAATCATAACCGACAGCCGCAGTTTTTTTGATATTCAGCATTCGGTTTTCATCGCTTTAAAAGGTCCGCGAAACAATGGCCACAATTACATCGAAAGCCTGATTGCAAAAGGAGTTTCAGCATTTATTGTATCAGAACCGTTGGTAATTACTGAAAAGGCCACTTTTATTTTGGTTCCCGATACTACAAAAGCCCTGCAGCAATTGGCCGCCTTTGTTCGGCGGCAATTCAAATATCCGGTTATCGGCATTACCGGGAGCAACGGAAAAACCATTGTAAAAGAGTGGCTTTTCAGCATCTTATCGGGTCAGTTTAAAATTGTGCGCAACCCGAAAAGCTATAATTCACAAGTGGGAGTTCCGCTTTCGGTTTTGCTGATGGAAGAGCGCTACAACCTGGCCATTTTTGAAGCCGGTATTTCACAACCTGGCGAAATGCAGAATCTTGCCAATATCATTCAGCCCGAAACCGGTATTTTCACCAACATTGGCGATGCCCACCAGGAAGGATTTGTTTCGACCGAACAAAAAATCAGTGAAAAACTGTTGCTTTTCAGTTCGTGTAAAAAGCTTGTTTATTGCGAAGACCAGGAAAATGCAGCCCTTTTAATCGATGAATTTTGCGTGGGAAAAAACATTGAAAAAGTAAACTGGTCGTTTAAAAACAGAAATGCCAGACTGTTTTTTTCCTATAAACCACGAAATGAATTTACAGAAATTACAGCTCAAACTGGAAATCAGGTTTTTCGGTTTGAAATCCCTTTTTCCGATTTTTCGTCGCTCGAGAATGCATGCCATTGTTTTGCAGCGGCTACAGCACTGAATGCTGATTTAGCAGTTACTGCAAATGAATTTAAGCATCTTTTCCCGGTTGAAATGCGGCTCGAAATCAAACGGGGAATCAACAATTGCCTGCTGGTGAACGATTACTATAATTCCGACCTGAACTCACTGGCAATTGCACTTTCAGTACTCCAGCAACAGGCAGCCAAAGCCCAGCTTTCGAAACTTGTTATTTTGTCGGATATCAAACAAACCGGGTTGCCCGAATCCGAACTCTACCGGCAGGTAAATCATCTTTTGCAGGAATGGGAAACCGGTGAAATCATTGGAATTGGAGAAGAAATAAGCATGCACAGGGATGCTTTTGCAATGAAGGGGTCTTTTTATCCATCCACCGAAGCATTTCTGAACCAGGTAAACCGCACACGGTTTCAGTCGGCAGCTATTTTAATAAAAGGTGCCCGCCAGTTTAAATTCGAAAAAATATCGAATTACCTGCAATTAAAGGCACACCTCACCCGGCTCGAAATCGATCTGAATGCGCTCACCCACAACCTGAATGTTTACCGGAGCCTTTTAAAACCCGAAACCAAAATTATGGTGATGGTAAAAGCTTTTTCGTATGGCAGTGGCGACGTTGAGATTGCCAGCACACTTCAGTACCAGCATGTTGACTACCTTGCGGTGGCTGTTTCCGACGAAGGTGTTCAGCTTCGTAATGCCGGAATTTCGACCCCTATTATTGTAATGAACCCCGAACAGCAGAGTTTTCAGAATATAATCGAATACGGCCTCGAACCCAATATTTACAGCGCTCCGTTGCTCGAAAGTTTTATAAAAACTGCCGGACAATTCGGGGTAAAAGATTTTCCGGTTCACCTGAAAATTGATACCGGGATGAACCGGCTGGGTTTTAAAACTGAACCGGAAATAAAAATGATTATTGAACGGATTCAACAAACGAATCAGCTAAAAGTAAAGTCGGTATTTTCGCATTTGGCCGGAAGCGACGAAGCTGCTTTCGACGATTTCACCCAAAGCCAGTTCAGCAAATTCGATAAAATTACCAACCTGGTTGCAGAAATGCTGGATTACAAATTCGACCGGCATATTCTGAATTCAGCCGGAATCGAACGTTTTCCTGAAAAACAATACGAAATGGTGAGACTGGGTATTGGATTATACGGCGTTTCGTGCTCGGGGCTGCCGCTTAGAAATATTGGCAGACTGATGAGTACCGTTTCGCAGGTAAAAAATGTAAAGCCTGACGAAACAGTTGGTTACAGCCGAAAAGGCAAAGTGGAGGCTGAAACCAGGATTGCCGTGGTTCCGCTGGGTTATGCCGACGGTCTCGACCGGAAACTGAGTAACAGAAAGGGTTCGGTTTTTATTAATGGCAAACGGGCGCCAATCATCGGAAACATCTGCATGGATATGATGATGGCTGATGTAACCGGCTTGGATGTTAAACCCGGTGATGCGGTCGAGATTTTTGGCGATAACATTTCGATTTCAGAAATTGCAGAGCAAGTTGGCACCATTCCATACGAAATATTGACGGGAATTTCGCAAAGGGTTAAAAGAATCTATTTACAGGAATAAGTCGGAAATGTGCACAGGCTCTGGGGAATTACCCGATTTTACTGGCTCTTTCCAGTTGGCTTGCATCAAGGATTTTTATTTTTCTGCCATCAATCGAAATTGCCTTTTCATTTGCAAAAGTTGATAAGGTCCTGATAGCATTTGAAGTGGTCATGTTCGAAAGATTGGCAATTTCTTCACGCGAGAGAAATATCCTGAGTGTCACACCATCTTCTTCCACCCCATAAATATCACGTAATAACAGCAATGCTTCAGCGAGCCGGCCACGGATATGTTTTTGCGTAAGGGAAACAGTCCGGGAATAGGAAAATCCAAGTTCTTTTGAAAGTTTATTGATTATCCGTAAAGAAAAATCCCCGTTTTTGAGTGCCCTGTTAACCATAAATTCATGAGTTACAGAACAAACAAGTGACTCTTCAATGGTAACTGCCGATGTAAAATGAGGTTCGTTACCCAATAATGCCCGGTACCCGATTATCCCTAATGGTTTTTCGAGCCTGATAATTTGCTCCCTCCCGCCAACTCCTTCTTTAAAAATTTTGACTTTCCCATTAACAAGCATTAAAAACCCGGTTGGCCTGTCACCTTCTTTATAAACATATTCGTTTTTGCGGTAGTGTGAAAATGAAATATGATCCTGCAACTCCAGTTTCTCCTGAGGATTCAATACATAAAGAATAGACTTGGGATTATCAATTAAATCCTTAATACCAAACTCCGAATTTGACATGTAGCTGAGAAATATGTTTTACAACATCAAATCTATAATTTTTTTATAAACAACCACTATTTAACTAAACAAATATTTCACAACAATTCTGATATTCAGTCTGATAAGCAAGCCGATCCACCCATATCATCAATTTTGTCAGTACCTGGCCACCAATGGCATTTTTCTCCCGAACCCGAATGCCTTCGAGCTAACCCTTAAAATAGGGGCAGCCTGAAATCTTTTATATTCGTTGGTATTCACCATTTTTATTACACGGTTCACCACAGCGGGATCATAACCATCGGCTGCAATTTCAGCCGGAGACAAATTAAGTTCGATATAACGAAAAAGTATTCCATCCAAAACCGGATAATCGGGTAACGAATCTGTGTCTTTCTGGTTGGGGCGTAATTCAGCCGATGGTGGTTTCAGGATGGTGTTTTCGGGAATTATTTCTTTTTCACGGTTGATCCAGCGTGCCATTTTAAAAATATCGGTTTTATAAACATCACCCAAAACAGCCAATCCGCCGTTCATATCGCCATAAAGTGTTCCATATCCCACCGCACATTCGCTTTTATTGGTGGTATTCAACAATATATGGCCGAATTTATTCGAAATGGCCATCAGAAAAATGCCACGGGCACGAGCCTGGATATTTTCCTCGGTAATGTCAGGACTTGTCCCTTCAAACAAAGGCGACAAAGTTTTTTCAAAAGCATCGACTGGTTCCTGAATCGGAACAACATCATATTGAACATTCAGATTTTCAGCAAGCTGCACGGCATCGGCCACACTATGATCGGATGAATATTTTGAAGGCATCAGCAGCACCCGCAGGTTTTCGGCTCCCAGGGCACGTTCGGCAAGTACCAGCGTAATGGCCGAATCGATACCTCCGGATAATCCCAGTGTGGCTTTTTTAAATCCCATTTTCCGGAAATAATCCTTTATCCCGAGAATCAAGGCGTTGTAAATTTTTTCAATTGTATCGGTTTCAGGCTGCAAATCAACAGCGTTTTCCGATTTGGTATCGATTATTCTGAAATCTTCTTCGAAGTATTTCAATTCGCTGACAATCGCACCTTTTTCGTTAATAAAAACCGAACCCCCATCGAAAATGAGTTCGGTGTGGGCACCCACCTGGTTGACATACAAAATTGGAACACCATATTTTCTGGCCTTGTTTACGAGCACATTTTGCCGCCATTCTTCCTGGTTGTATGAAAATGGCGAGGCAGAGAGATTAACAACAAAACCGGGGCTAAATTTTACCAGTTCTTCCATCGGAGAAACCTGGTACAATTTGTCCTTGCCAAACTCGTTGGCCGTTGGCAGTTCATCCCATAAATCCTCGCAGATTGTAATGGCAAAGCGCTCGCCTTTATATTCTGCAATACCAAAAGTGCGGTTTGGTTCAAAATGCCGGTACTCATCAAAAATATCATAGGTGGGCAGCAGTGTTTTATCCTGTATATACTGAATCTGCCCATCGGCCATAAAAAAAGCTGCGTTAAAAAGCTGTTTGCCCCGATCGTTGGTATTAATACGCGGTGCACCGATAATGGCCGCAATTCCCCGGCACGATGCGGCTATTTCCTGAACCACGGTTTCGGCTTTCTGGATAAATTCCTTCTTTTCGAGCAAATCATGTGGATAATATCCGGTAACCGACAATTCGGAGAAAACCACGAGATCAGCCCCTTCATTCCTGGCTCTTTCAATGCCCGAAATTATTTTCTGTTTATTCCCGTCAAAATCGCCGATTGTATAATTCAACTGAGCCAAAGCAACTTTCATAAAAAGCGTTTTATTGTTATTGTAGTGCATTGCGGGGAACTGGTCCAGTCTCATTTTCCGGTATCAAAAATCCAGCTTCCAGTTTCCAGCATCCAAATTCGTTGCAAATCTCCAATTTTTGAGTCACATTCGCAATAATATTTGCAAAATGGCGTATTCAATAAATATTTTTTAAAACAGAATGAAGTATTCAGGCTATTTAATATTGATAGTTACAATTTTAACCGGATTTTCATGTAAAAAAAATCCGCTTAAGGTAAAACTTACCGGGCACGAAAAAGATGTTGAAATTGTAAATTTTGGCGAAGAATTTTTTGCTGCCGGGTATTCTGACACAGCTGCCCTGATAGCACTCCGGAATAAATATCCCGATTTTTTTGACCTGTTTACTTATCGGGTAATTCAGATTGGTGGTTTGGGCGAAGAACTGTTTTTTGAGGGAGTAAAGCAGTTTCAAACCGACACAATGATCCTGAACATCAGAAAGAGCGCGAAACAGGAATTTGCTGACTTTTCAAAAATCGAAAACGGCCTGAAAAATGCGTTCCGGTATTTTCAATTTCATTTCCCGGAGCATGAACTGCCGGTTATTTACACTTACATTTCAGGTTTTAACCAATCGGTGGTTACTGCCGATAAAATTATCGGGATCAGTCTTGACAAATACCTTGGCAGGGATTATGAATATTACCAATATCTCAATTCAACACCTTCCTACAAAATTCTGAACATGCACAAGGGGAAAATCGTTTCGGATGTGGCATATGCATGGGGAGTTACCGAATTTGACGACACGGGAAAAACCACCAATTTACTGGATAATATGATTTACCAGGGCAAACTAATGTACTTTGTTGATGCACTGTTGCCCGATGAACACGATTCGATTAAAATCGGGTACACCCAAAAACAGCTTGAATGGTGTAAAATGAACGAAGCAAAAATGTGGTCAACACTGATTGAAAATAAAATGTTGTATTCAACCAACCGCATGGATATTGTGAGATATACAAACCCGGCCCCCACAACCAGTGGTTTTCCTATTGAATCGCCTGGCAGGACAGGAGTTTGGATTGGCTGGCAGATTGTAAGGCAATACATGAAGAAACACCCGGAAATAACATTGGAACAATTAATGAAAAATTCCGATTTTCAAAAAATCCTGAACGACTCAAAATATTTCCCCGATTAACCGGTTACAATTTCAGATTTCGGGAAGAATGAAAAGTTAAAATTGCTGATTGTAGCCAATTTTAGAAATCCACGTCCGTTTTTTGTAACATTTTTTTAATAAAAATCCCTATAATTGTGGCCTTGATAAAATAATCGGCCTGCCTGTTGGATGATCTGAATAAAATATTAGCTGCTTTCGACCCTGTTTCACTCGACGAAATAAACGAAGTGAAACTGATGAGTCGTATCGACCGCAAATATTGGTTTCACATATCGAAACTGAACGAATTTCTGGAAATGGCACTTCCCTATTATCATATTCTCGAAATAAACGGGCAACGACTGATGGAATATGAAACAGAATATTTCGACACAACAGATAACCAGATGTATTTATACCATCACCGGCGCGAACTGCCCCGGCATAAAATCCGCTTACGAAAATACCTTTCAACGGCAACCGGATTTCTGGAAGTAAAACTGAAAACCAATAAAAAACTGACGGTAAAAAGCCGGATAGAAAACAAAAATTCCTTTGCGGATTTCAATGATAAACACAAGCAATTCATCAGTAATCATACTCCGTATAATTGTTACGAAATCCACCCGGCGCTCAACAATCGTTTCAGACGTTTAACGCTGATAAACAAGGACAAACACGATCGTTGCACCATCGACATTTCGCCGGTTTTCTGGAATGAGAAAGACACTGTTTCACTCGAGGATCTCGTGATTTTTGAGTTAAAGAAAGGACACAGCATCCATTCCTCTCCCATGGTTGCCATAGCCAGAAAACTTAAAATCAGGCAGCGTGGTATGTCGAAATATTGTACCGGCAGGGCTTTGCTCGAACCTAAATTAAAACAAAATGCCTTTAAACCAAGACTGAGATTTTTACAAAAACATATTATTCAACAATCAACTAAAACATGGAACTATTAAACATTATAACAAACCATTTTTCAATCGATGACTTTTATGAGTTGGCCATCAGGTTCGGGTTTAACCTGATTGCCACCTTTTTTGTTGTAGTAATGCTTTATGCGCAGAACAGCAAACGTAAAGAATTCTATTTCAGTTATTTTGCCATTAGCGTGGCAGTCTTCCTTTTGTGTTTCCTGCTCGAAAGCGTAAAACTCGAACTCGGTTTTGCACTCGGCCTATTTGCAATTTTTGGCATTATCAGGTACCGTACCGATGCCATTCCGATCAAAGAAATGACCTACCTGTTTGTTATTATTGCTGTATCGGTAATTAACGCACTTTCAAAAGATTTTCTGGGCTATCTCGAACTTACATTTGTGAATATTCTCCTGGTAGGGGCGCTCTGGATTCTTGAACAGGTTTTGAGGCTACGCCAGGAAGATTCGCTGCTGATTATTTATGACAATATTGAGAATATCCATCCCAACAGGGAAGCTGAATTACTGGCCGATCTCGAAAAACGCACCGGAAAAAAAATCAGGCGTTACGAAATTCAGAAAGTTGATCTTCTCAGGGATGTTGCGCGTATTACCATTTATTTCTTTGTTAACGGGAAAAATAAACCAGGATTGCAAAAATGAGGAGATGTATTGCCCTATTTCTGCTGATACTTTTTTCATCTGTTCATTCGTGGGCCAAGACTGAAAAATTTGGCACCTGGATTGAGTTCGAATTCACCAAAAAATTACGGAAGAAATTTGAATTCAGCGTAATTCCTGAAATAAGGCTCCAGGACGATTTTACGGTTGACGAGTATATTTTTGAGGGCAAACTGAGTTACGATCCATGCAAGTTCCTGGGTTTTGCCACCTCGTACAGATACAGTACAGACGTAAAAAAGAACGGGAACGAAATATCGCAATACCTTGTGTTCGATGCTACCGGGAAAACCGAATTCGACCGATTCGACGGGTCGCTCAGGTTACGTTTTACCAACGATTCGGATGGCGGGGAACTTCAATGGGAAGCATTCTATTTAAGGCCACGCGTTAAACTGGGCTATAACATCAGCAACTGGAAAACAGACCCTTACATCAGCTACGAAATTTATTACGATTTACAACACAACGATTTTTATAAAAACAGGTTCGACATTGGCGTTAACCGGAAAATTGGCAAACTTCACGAAGTGGGCGTTTACTACCGTTTGCAGGATTATTTTAATGATAAAAATTCTGTGAATATTCTGGGGCTGAACTACTGTCTGAAATTCTGAAAATCCGGGTTAGCCCGCTACAATTAAACTGACCGCAGTTTCTGTTAAAAAACAGTAAATAGCGCGTGAATCTGTAATTATTTTATCCAACTTTATACAGCTTAATTGTAAACCGAAATAATCATCGCAATGAACAGAATCATCCTTTTAGCCGGATTTTTATTGCTGCTAAATGCCTGTGGAACGCAAACACCACAAACTGCAAAAACTGACGAAGAGCTAAAACACGACCAAAAAATGAAATGGTGGCGCGAGGCAAGGTTCGGGATGTTTATCCACTGGGGTTTATATGCCGTGCCTGCCGGAGAATGGGATGGCAAGGAAATACCCGGAATCAGCGAATGGATTATGCTCAGGGCCGGAATCCCGGTAAAAGAATACGAAAAACTGGCGCAACAATTTAACCCGGTAAAATTCGATGCCGAAAAATGGGTTTTACTGGCCAAAAATGCCGGCATGAAATACATTGTCATCACCTCGAAACACCACGATGGTTTTGCCATGTTTCATTCGAAGGCCAGCAAATACAATATTTACGACGCAACCCCCTTTAAACGCGACCCGCTGGCAGAGCTTGCCGCCGCTTGCCGTAAACACGGGATCAGGCTCGGGTTTTACTACTCGCAGGCACAAGACTGGCACGAACCCGGTGGTACCTATTCTGGCATTGAAAGTGGAAAACCTCACTGGGACCCGGATTTGAAACGCGATTCGCTGATGAATTATATCAACGGGAAAGCACTGCCCCAGGTAAAAGAAATTCTTGAAAACTACGGAGGACTTGACATTTTATGGTGGGACACTCCCATTGGAATGACAGAAGAAGCCGCCAAACTGTTGCAAACCGAAGTGGATAAATACCCCAACCTTATTACCAACAACCGGCTTTACAGGCCCTGGCCCGGCGATTTTTCAACACCTGAACAGCACATTCCGCCAACCGGGCTCGATTACGACTGGGAAGTTTGTATGACCATGAATACAAGCTGGGGGTATAAATGGTACGACAATGAATGGAAATCGTCGGAAACACTCATAAAAATGCTGGTTGACATTGCCAGCAAAGGGGGAAACCTGCTGTTAAATGTTGGCCCCACTGCCGAAGGCCTGATTCCTGATTCAAGCATTATCAGGCTTGAAGAAATCGGTAACTGGATGCAACGAAATGGCGAATCGGTTTATGGAACCACCGCCAGTCCGTTTTTTAAACTTACCTGGGGAAGATGTACCCAAAAAGTTGAGAATGACAATACCACGCTTTACCTGCATGTATTCGACTGGCCCAAGGATGAATTGCTGAGAGTTCCGGGTATTGATGCAAAAATCAGTGATATTTATCTGCTGAAAAATCCGAAACAGAAATTTGCCTGGAAATTTGAAGACGGTGATTTATTAATCCACGCCCCCAAAGTCATCTTCGATCCGATTAACACGGTCGTTGTGGTTAAAATAAACGGCAAACCGGAGATTACCAGCAACAAACCCTCGCTGGTGGAAGGAAAAATTAGCCTACCGGCTGAATTTGCAGATATTCACAACCCGGGTTACGGAACACAAGCCAAACTCGAAGGTTCAGTAGAAAATTACAAAATCACGAAATGGATTGATCCGAGAGTGCGGGTTGAATGGATGTTCGCCACAGGCGAACCCGGCATTTACACAGTTGAAGCGTTGATTAATGCAAAACAAAACTGCGCTGCAGAACTTGCAGTCGGCAATAACAAAACAATAGCTCAGATTCCTCAGGGAAATGGCACATTTCAGAAAATCATTTTGGGAGAAATCAAAATTGACAAAGCGGGCGATCAGCTTTTAAAATTCACGCCGATTAAAGAAAACTGGGGAGAAACAGAACTATCGGGAATTATATTATCGAAAAAGCAGTAAACACGTTTAATTATAAACATTTGCTGTTTTCAGTCAACAATAAATCAAAACAAAAACCGGCATGAGCGTTTAATTTTGTTATAGATTTTTGTTGATTTAACACAGAAAATAATCAGGAACAGGCATTAAAACATTTTTTACTGCTAACTTTATTTGCAGATATCGTATGTTTTAATTAACCTGTTAAACCTGTTATTCATGCTTGATAAAATACTGGATTTCAGCATAAAGAATAAACTGATCATTATTCTTTTCACATTATCCATCGCCGGATTTGGGTTCTATGCAGTTACACAGATTCCGGTTGGTGCGGTTCCCGATATTACCAACAACCAGGTGCAGGTAATCACAACCTCCGGCAATCTTTCGACCCAGGAAATTGAGCAATTTATAACGGCACCTGTTGAAATGGAAATGGCCAACCTGCCGGCAGTAAAAGAAATACGTTCGGTTTCAAAATTCGGCCTTTCGGTGGTTACCGTTGTTTTCAGCGACAAGATCGGCACGTATCTCCCGCGCCAGTTAATTGCCGAGAAAATTAAGAGTGCATCGGCCAATATTCCCGAAAATTTCGGTTCGCCCGAAATGGGGCCGATTACAACCGGGCTGGGTGAAATCTATCAATATACACTGGCTGTTAAACCGGGGTACGAAGATAAATACAATGCGATGGATTTGCGCACCATCCAGGATTGGCTGGTAAAACGACGACTTTCGGGAATCAATGGCGTTGTTGAAATCAACAGTTGGGGCGGCTACCTCAAACAGTATGAGATTGCAATCGACCCGGTGAGGTTGAAGGCTGCCGGTATTACTCTGGTGGATGTTTTTAATGCCATCGAATCAAACAACAGCATTTCGGGTGGCGCCTATATTGAGAAAATAAACCAGAGTTATTTCATCAGGGGCGATGGACAGGTAAAAAGCCTCGATGATATCAAAAATATCGTTGTTGCCAATAACAATGGCATTCCGGTTTTAATCGGGAATCTTGCCGAAGTGGGTTACGGAAATGCCAACCGTTATGGTGCCATTACATCAAACGGGAAAGGTGAAACGGTACTCGGGCAGATTATGATGTTGAAAAATGCCAATTCAAAAGAGGTAATCAATGAAGTAAAGGCAAGGATTGCCGAAGTTCAGAAAAACCTGCCGGAAGGCGTTTACATCAACCCGATTCTTGAAAGAAGCGAACTGATTTCAAAAACATCTTTCACCGTGGCCGAGAACCTGATCCTGGGTGCCATCATCGTGATGCTCACAGTCATCCTTTTGCTCGGGAACCTTCGCTCGGCACTGGTGATCGCTTCCATTATTCCACTGGTTTTGCTGTTTACCATTTCGATGATGTACATTTTTGGCATCGACGCCAACCTCATGAGCCTGGGTGCACTCGACTTCGGGGTTATGATTGACGGAGCCGT
>JAJUGS010000077.1 GCA_029265875.1 Prolixibacteraceae bacterium | reverse complement strand
GTCAGATTTGCATAAATCAATTTATGCCGTTTTACAATGAGCCGCATAGCGGCGTTCTATTTGTTGAAAGCAAATGTCGGTGAATTTTAAGCCGCATAGCGGCAACCTCTTTGTAGCAAATAAAGGCAGATCGATTTTTGAGCCGCGTAGCGGCGACCTGTTAAAATAGACCATTGCTGCACGGCTAATAGATTGGGTGTGAATTGCACCGCTACAAAGTGGGCGTTGCTACGAAGCTAAAGAAATGCTGATTTAATTTTGAAAATTAAACTATTCTGGCGTTATAGTCATTGAGAATTAGAGGTTTCAACTTCCTGATTTCTTATTCATTATTTCACTCTTTCTTCCATTCATGCATTATAGCATTCATGCATTCCTTCACTAATCCACTTTTACCATCAGGTTTTGTCCGGTCCCGCTCTTCAATTCTGTGGCGGGTGTATGTTTCAACAGAATGCTCTTTCCTAAAATATCCCCTTCAAAAATGTTGTTTTCAAGGGCGATGTTTTTACATCCTTCAAAGGTAAACGTGTATTTGCGGTGGTGATACGGTTCGAAACGATTGCTTTTGATAAGCTTGTTGTTGCTGAAAATAATTCCGTCAACCGATTTTGCATAAAGAACAGGGTAGTCAAACGGGTGAAAGGTATTTCCGGTAATTCTGATATTCCGGTGAAACTGTCCCGATTTTTCGTTCATTTCAGGGATTTCGGGATAAACAGAAATAATGCCTTCGCAAAACTGGTACGAACTGGTGTTACACAATTCTGTAAAAGTGTTGTTCTGTATCAAAACATCGGTAACAGCGCCCGATTCGTACCAATAGTTGGCGTCTCCACAAATCAGAATCGCGCTGCCACTACTTTCAAAAATGTTGTTTTCAATTACCACTTTTCCAGGCGTTGAAACCAGCAAACCGCGTGCCCGGCAACTGCCAAACCGATTGTCAGAAACATTCAGATCGGGGCTCCAGGTCAGGTTTTCCAAAGCGTCGCCAACCTCAAAACCTGCAGGGACGGGCGATTTCAACGTAAGCAGAAAAGTTTCGTTATCAATCGCTTTAAAGGCGGTCACTTCGCCGGTTCCCAGCGTTTGCATCGAGTTATTTTCGATGAAGCCGATTTTGTCACCGGTGTGTCCCCAGTTCAGTCCTATACTTTGTTCATGCATAAATTTGCATTTCAGTTGTTTACCCGAAATTTCAAGCACTTTAACACTTGTACCGTGAACATTCACCGGGTCGTCCATCAAGCCAGCAAATTCGCAGTTTTTAATGGTCACAAGTCCGCGGCAATTCGAAATTTGAATGCCATCATCGCCACCGCCAAAATAGCGTTTTTTGGCCCGGTTGGGAATGGCCCGATATCCATCGAAGGTTATGTTTTCAGAAAACTGCGCCAGCGCGCCTAAACCTGTTGCATGATACAGATTCACATTTTTTATGGTGATATTTCTCGAATTCTGAATAAAAATTCCGGAGTGAACTCTGTCAGCAAATCGCATTACAAGATAATTGCCAACTGCCGGTTTTCGCAGAAATGGATATTTGAGATCGACAATTCCGGGCAGAATATTCTCGGCCTGATAATTTTCCCAATCTTTGCCCAGGCATCCCCGGTCGCCGGTTTGCGGAACCACAAAACGCCCTGCACCATCAAATTCCATGGTGCTTTTCCACGGTTTCAATTCGTCTTTTGTGGTTCCGAATAATATTTTTCCTTCGTCGATTCTGAATGGAAACTGCTTAACATCGATGTTAACGCGGATTGATTTTTCGTTTACCGACAACACCTGTGCCTGTGCAATCAGCGGATGTTCCCAGTCGATGCTGATATTTCTGAGTAAAACATTCTGGCAATTGTCAAAAGTAAAAGGCTGCATTTGTCCGTGAAAAACGAGTGTACTTCCGTTTCCTTCAATCACCAGGTTCTTTCGGTTTTCGAACAAAATAGCGCAGTTTCGCGGATTGATATCGGTGGTGTTCGATTCAAAATAGGGGCGTTTGTTGCTTTGTCCGGGGTAAAAATGATATACTCCGCTTGTAAAAACAAGTTTTGTTGGCTTGTTATCGCCAACTGTTTTCAGCGCTTCGTTCACAAAACCAGTGCAGTCGCGCTCGCGGGTTTTGTTCAATCCAAAATCTTTGAGGTAAACCACAACCGTATCAGGTGCCTGAACCGGTTCATTTGCAATGACTTTAAAAGCATTAACTGAGAAAACTGCAAAAAGTAAAAGAATAATGAATAATTTTCTGAATGACCTCATTGTGCTATTCTTTTTAATACCAAAGTTCTGAATTCCAAAGCTTGTTTACCGGGTATGTATTTGGCGCGCAGGGTGAGCAGTCCGTTCCCTTTTTTCAGTCTGACTGTGCCCATTGTTATCGGTCTGAACTCTTTTTCATACCCTTCCATTCGGGGATAAATATCGTTTTCGGGGCCAATTAATTTTGCATCGTTGGGCCGATTCAGTTTAAAATTCAGTGAAGCCCCGTTCATTGAAAGTTCCAAATCTGAACCAATGTCGGCGTTGTTGCATGAGTAATACATTTCAACTTCAAAAAGGCCATCTTCCAGCACTTCTGCATTCCAGGTAATGCTATCGGTTGTTGAGATCCAGTTGGTAAAATACGTACTGTTGGGATACTGGTTCGACCGTTTAATATTCCCGTGGGGGATGGCATCGCGGGCGGGTAACTGGGTAAATACAAACCCGGGACATCCAATAGTAAAAGGTTTTTCAGCGGATTTCAGTTCTGATGCCACTTCGTTTTTCCACCTATTTTTTGCATTGGTAAGTTGCGCAAAAATATCGGGAAACTTTGTAGCAACATCTGTTTTCTGACCGGGGTCGTTTTCAATATCGTACAGTTTATCGTCGTTGCTCAGCCTGAATTTCTGGTTTCTCACACTTATTTTTCCCTGCCAGTGCGAAAAAATCAGCCTGTCGTTCCAAGTATCATCTTCACTGAGAAGCAGCGGTTTCAAGCTTTTCCCATCAACCGGGCAGCGGGTATTGCAGTCAATTCCTGCCAAATCAGTGAGCGTGGGCAAAAGATCGATTACTGCGGCAATTTGCCCGATTTGCTTTCCCTTTTTAAATTTTCCATCCCATTGTATAAAGAAAGGAACCCGGATTCCACCTTCGTCAGTTGCGCCTTTTTTCCCTTTCATGCCGCCGTTCCAGCGAAAACCTGCGGGGCCATTGTCAGAAAGATAAATAATGATGGTATTTTCCGCCAATCCCAGTTCGGTCACTTTCTTTGTAACACGGCCCACGTTAAAATCAATATTTTCGCACATGGCCAGTGCTGCCCGGGTAAATTCAATGTCTTCTTTTTCAACCTGATCGGTGCGCTGTTTTATCTCCCTGTTTTTGTATTTCTCCCAATATTCTGGCGGAACCTGCATGGGCGAATGTGGTGTATTGAAAGCGAGGAACAGGAAAAACGGGTTGTTACGGTTCTGTTCAATAAATTTAATTCCGCGACTTGTAAAATCGTCGGTAGTAAAGCCTTCTCCCTGCACAATACTGCCGTTGTGTTCGAGCAGCGGACTAAAATAGTTTCCCCAATGTCCGGAGCAAAAACCATAAAAATCGTCGAAACCACGTGCATTTGGGTGATAGGGAGGCTGCATACCACTGTGCCATTTGCCATACAATGCAGTTTTATAGCCCGCATTTTTCAGCAAACCGGCCAATGTAATTTCATCGGCATTCAGCCTTTCTCCGCCGGTTGAGGTTTCGAAAACACCGCTGCGAACATGGTAACGTCCTGTTAAGATTTCTGCACGTGTAGGCGAACAAACCGGACAAGCATAAAAATGACAAAATGTGACTCCGTTTCGGGCCAGGTTGTCGATGTTTGGTGTTGCAATGGTTGTGTTGCCGTTGATGGCAACATCGCCCCAGCCCTGGTCGTCGGTCAAAATCAGGATAATATTGGGTTTTGGGTCAATCCGGTTTTGTGCTTCCGATTGAAATTGTGAAACTGAAAAAGAAAAAAGGAGCAGCGGGATAATGACTTGTTTCATAGCTTGAATGGATTTCCTGTTTCAAATTGCCATTTTACGGCCATACCACGTTTGTTTATTCACCTGATTAAAAAGCTCTCTCCACTTACTATTTACATCCTCGCATCATTTCTTCAATGCATCCAAAGTAAATTTGATAAATTTCTGGTCGTTTTCGTCGCTGTCGCCATATTTTGCGCGAAGTTCAGCCAGTTTTTCGTGCAGCATTTTCTGTACATCGGCATAAGCCGGGTTGTTGTAAATGTTTTTCATTTCCTGCGGGTCGGTTTGCAGGTCGTACATTTCCCACTCGTCGATATCGTAGTAAAAATGCATCAGTTTATAACGTTCTGTCGCCACGCCGTAATGCCTTTTTACCATGTGAACCGACGGATATTCATAGTAGGTGTAATACACCGCATCGCGCCATTCGGCGGTTTCGCCGCTTACCAATTTTCTGAACGATTCGCCCTGCATTTCTGCCGGAATTTCAATGCCTGCATAATCAAGAAAAGTCGGGGCAAAATCGAGGTTTTGTACCAGTTTGTCGATTTTTGTTCCGGGTTTTATTTCTTTCGGATAACGTATTAAAAGCGGGGTGCGGAATGATTCCTCGTACATAAAACGTTTGTCGAACCAGCCGTGCTCACCCAGATAAAATCCCTGGTCGGAAGTATAAACCACAATGGTATTTTCCGTCAGGCCGGCTTCATCGAGGTATTTCAAAACCTCACCCACGCCATCGTCAACCGACTGAATGCAGCGCAGGTAATCTTTGATGTAGCGGTTGTATTTCCACAATGCCAGATCTTTTCCGGTTGGCATGTTTTTCAAAAGCTGCTGGTTTTCATCTTCGTAGGCAGCCATCCAATCGGCGCGTTGCTGCGGGTTCATTCGTTTAATATCGTTATAATAAAATTCTGTAGTATCTCCATCGGGATTTACGATCAGCTTAAAATCGTGCCCCCACAGGGCGTGGCCATCAACCTGCATTTCCTGCTCTTTTGCCGCACGGCCGCGGCCTTCGTAATTATCGAAATAACTGGCAGGCGGCGTAAAAGTTACCGAGTCGAACAGATTCAGGTATTTTGGGGCGGGCAGCCAGTTGCGGTGCGGTGCTTTCTGGTGGTACAATGCGCAAAATGGTTTCGAGGGGTCACGTTTGTTCTTCAGCCAGTCGAGCATGGTTTCGGTAATAATTTCGGTACAGTAACCTTCAATTCTGATTTTTTCGCCATTCACCAAAAAATCAGGATTATAGTATTGTCCCTGTCCGGGCAAAACCATCGAAAAATCGAAACCCTGCGGAATACCGTCAAGATGAATTTTTCCAATCATGGCAGTCTGGTAACCATTGGCCTGCATCAGTTTCGGGAAATTGGGCTGGTTCCAGTCGAAGGGAAGCATGTTATCGACTTTTCCATTCAAAAAACTGTGTTTCCCGGTAAGCAGCACCGCGCGGCTGGGTGCACAAATTGAGTTGGTAACACAAGCCCTGGTAAAAATTGCCCCTTCAGTGGCCAGCCTGTCGATATTCGGAGTGTGGTTCAGCCCTGAACCATACGCGCTGATGGCCTGATATGCATGGTCATCACTCATGATAAACAGGATATTAGGCTTCTTTTGCTCAGATTTTTGCTCCGAGCAACCACCTATTACTGCTGCTCCAGTTAATAATAAAATCGCTTTAAGTGTTTTTAATTTCATTGCAGATGCGTTTAATTATTGATTTTGAACCAGTTTAGTTATTCTTGCAAATAGTGTCAGTGATTCGTGTTATCAGCACAATGCTTGTTCGCCTGCCAATATTTTTAACAACTACGTTTTAAAGTTAGAATAAATTCATTGGCCTGTAAAATAATCATTATTAAGGCTATTTTTTGCCTGATTCACCATTTATAATCAAGTAACTTTAATTCGCTATTTAATGAACCACAACTGCATTTACGTGTTTAACCGTAATGAACGCTTTGTAATTATTCAACAATATTGTTGAATGATTTACAGCATTATCAAGAAATACCACTTTGATTTTTCCCCTTTTGCATTAAACTTATTAAAAAATTTTAATAAATATGTGTTATTATTAAAATAATATATAAATTGCATTGATTTTATTTAAAAAATATTAAATGTTACTAACCGGTAATATCAATGGAAGTAAGGTTTCGGGAAATGAACTGAAAAAGTTTCTTCAGAAAAAGAAAATACTGCATCTGTTGTATCATCACAATACCCTTTCAGGAACAGAAATCAGTAATAAAATAGGTGTAAGTTTTCCAACGGCACTTACTTTATTAAGCGAATTATCCGAATTAAAGCTGGTTGAAACCTATGGAACCGGCGTATCAAGTGGCGGCCGCAAACCGAATATGTACCGGTTGGCAGGCAATTCATTATTTGTTATTGCCTGTGAATTAGGAAGGTACAAAGCAAAAATCATCATTTATAATTCTCACAATAAAGCTGTAACGCCAATACTCGAATTCGATACACATATAGATGATGATGAACTTTCGAATAAAATACATGAGAATGCCCGGAAGTTGATTGAAGAATATAAAGTTGATGAAAATAAGATTTTGGGAGTTGGCGTTACGATGCCTGGTTTGATTGACGAGAACCAGGGCATTAACCACACCATAAAAAAAGAAGAATACCGGAATGTAAGGGAACGGCTTGCGGAAAAATTCGGGAAAATGGTGTATATCAACAACGACGCGCGAATGCAGGCGTATGGTGAATACATTTTCGGGAAAGCCAAAGGTCATGAGAATGCGATTGTAATTAACTGGAGTTGGGGTATTGGTTTGGGGATGATAATAAACGGAAAATTATACAACGGTTCGACTGGATTTGCCGGAGAATTGTCGCACACGAAATTTACCGACGAAGGTGATTTGTGCATTTGCGGAAAGCGTGGCTGCCTGGAAACCGAGGCTTCGTCAAATTATCTGGTAAAAAATGCGGTGAAAGGAGTTCAGGAATGCGTGGTCTCGCAGCTAACAGTGGCTTTCAAAGATAAAGAAAATCAACTGCATCCTGAGGATGTTATCAAGGCTGCCAAAGCAGGAGATGAATTTGCCATTACCTTATTGAATAAAATCGGGCTGGCTTTGGGGAAGGGCATTTCGTTTACCATTCAGTTAATGAATCCCGAAATTATTGTACTTGGGGGTGTGATATCACAGGCTAACCGGTTTGTGCTTACACCCATTCAACAGTCGATTAATAAATACTGTCTTGATAAAATTTCATCGAATGTAAAAATTGTAGTTTCAGAAAATTGGGAACGTGCCGGATTACTTGGAATCAGCGCCATGCTGTTTCAAAAGTTGTTCAGCGAAATTCATGATTAGTTTAAATAAGTATTTCTAACATCTAACTTAAAAATTAATTCTATGCGAAAAATTCTGTTGATTTTTAGCTTGTGCATAGCACTATTTAGCAGTGCCTTCGCACAACAACCGGTCACTGGGAAAGTTACCGGTGATGACGGCCTTGGGATTCCAGGGGTATCGGTAGTACAAAAGGGAACGAGTAACGGGACAATTACCAGCACCGATGGTAATTATTCAATTAAAGTTCCTGCAGATGCTGTTCTGGTTTACTCATTTGTAGGTATGACCACCATTGAGGAGCCGGTTAGTGGCAGGTCTAAAATTGATGTGGTAATGACTGCAGGGAACATTGGTATCGATGAAGTAGTGGTAACTGCGATGGGTGTTTCCAGAGAACGTAAAGCCCTTGGGTATGCCATGAGCACAATTCCGTCGGCTGAGTTAACCAAGGTTGCATCCACCAACTTTGCAACAACACTTTATGGTAAGGCTCCCGGGGTAAGGGTGGCTGCTGCACCCGGCGGTTCAACCAGTGCTGTTAACATCAACATCCGTGGTGTTAACTCAATTACAGGAAAAAGCCAGCCGCTCATCGTAGTTGATGGTATGCCTATCCGCGATGGCGAGGTAAATAACTCAGACTACTGGAACGATCAGCGTTTACGTGGTAACGGACTTATTGACCTTAACCCGGAAGACATTGAGAACATTTCTATTCTGAAAGGTGCATCGGCTGCTGCCCTTTATGGTTCTGAAGCTGTTAACGGTGTTGTTTTGATCACCACAAAAAGCGGGAAAGGAACCAAAGGTTTTAAAGTTGATGTAATTACAAATGTTGCTTTTGACAAAGTTGCCTATCTTCCTGAATACCAAGACAAATATGGCCCTGGTTATCCGACTTTTATTGCTAATGCCGGACAGGATGCCGATGGATGGTTATGGTACGACAGGGATGGTGATGGTGTAAAAGAAACACGCGGCCATATTGGCACCACTCTCAACTTTGGTCCTGCATTCGACAGTAAAACCCAGGTAATGGCATGGGATGGCAATATCCGTACATGGGAAGCTCAGAAAAATTCCTATGCTTCATTATTCCAAACAGCGGTAAGTTCAAATATTTCGGCTGCCGTATCGATGGGTGGTGAAAACTCCAGCTCAAGGTTATCGTTAACCAGGCAGGACAATGAAGGGGTAAGTTTGAATTCCAAAAACGAAAGAAATATTGCGAACCTGAATTCATCTTTTAAACTTGGTGAAAAATACACCATCGATTTTATTGTCAATTTCATCAACCAGAAAACACACAACCGTCCGTATTCTGTTGACAGGCTTTGGAACAATTTTGGTGGTATGATGACACGTTTTGATAATGGTGAATGGTATTTCCCAAAATATAAAACCAGCAAGGGATATAAGTATGTTACCGGTGCCAACCAAAGTTTAACACCCGATGAAAACCTGAAGTACCCGGGATACAGAGGTGATGTTCTTGAATATTTGTGGAGTGTAAATGAAGTACAGCTTGATGAATATAGTAACCGTATTATCGGTAACTTAACCAATACATGGCAGATTACCAACGACCTGAAATTAAGAGGAAGGGTTGCAACCGATTATACGTCTGAAAAAACAGAAACTGCAAGTCCGAATACGATCCCGCTTGCCTTTGGCAATTCCGGAAGTTTTAGCCTTGCTTCGTACCAGGACAATATTTTATATGGTGACCTTCTGGCCACCTATTCAACAAAAATTACCGAGGCGATTACTTTAGGCGTTAATGCCGGTTATACTGCTCAGAAACAAACCGTTCAAAGATTAAGCCTGAGTACGAATGGTGGCTTAAGTACCGAAAATATGTTCGACATTTCTGCTTCGGTCAATACACCTACTGGTGGAAATTCAAGGTCTTCCCTTGTAAAAGATGCATTTTTCGGAACCTTGAATTTCGATTATAACGGATACTTCTTTATTGAAGGAACAGTTCGTCGCGACCGTACTTCAACCATGAATCCTGACAATAATGCATTTGTTTATCCTTCAGTAAACTCAAGCTTCCTTTTCAGTGAAGCATTTGAACTACCAGCGTGGATTGATTATGGGAAACTGCGCGCATCCTGGGGTATTGTAGGTAACTATCCTGATATTTACAGTGCCAACATTGCTTACAACCAAAATACAATGGGCGTTCAGTCTGTTGGCGGAAAGCCGGTATTATATACCACAATTCCCACCAATCTGGGTAACGATGGAATCCGTCCGGAAGAAAAACACGAGTATGAATTTGGTGTTGAAATGAATTTCCTGAAAAACAGACTTGGAATTGACCTGTCATACTACAATGCGCAGATTGTTGACCAGATTTTACCACTTACAACTGCCATTTCAACAGGAGCCGGATCGGTTTTAACCAATATAGGTACATTAAGAAACTCAGGTTTTGAAGGTGCAATCAGAGGCGTTCCGGTACAAACCAAAAACTTTAACTGGGAAGCAACCCTGAACTTTGCAATGTATAAAAACAAAGTTGAAAAGCTGACCGATGGTTCTGATGAACTTTTACATGCTGATTATGATGGCGGTGCAGCCCAGTTAAGGTCGGTAGTGGGCAGTGCAATGGGCGATCTTTATGTTCACCCTGTATTGAGACATGCAAACGGAGGGATGATTGTTGATCCCAGCGGTCTTTACACAGTCGATCCCAATACCTGGATTAAGGCTGGCAATACAATGCCCAAAGTTACCGGTGGTTTACTGAATACTTTTACTTACAAATCAATTTCTCTTGACGCAACTATTGATTACCGTTTCGGTGGGGTTATCATGCCAACCGCTATTAACTGGATGATAAGCCGCGGTTTGCTTACCGATGCTCTTGACAAAAGAGACGAAGCAAGCGGTGGTTTAGCTTATTATGTGGATGCTAACGATGTGAAAGTGCTGACCAATGCAGCCGCAGGACCGAACGGTGAAAAAGTATATCACGACGGACGTATTCTTGACGGTGTAAAAGCCGATGGTTCAAAAAACGACTATGTTGTTTCTTCAGCCGAGTATTACTGGATTACCTACAACTGGGGCGGGCCACAGTACAGCCCGAATACCCGTTACGAATTGTTTGTGAAAGAAAACAGTTATATAAAAATGAGAGAACTTGTGCTGCGTTACTCTTTGCCCAAAGCGTTTGTACATAAAATGGGCTTGTCAAATCTTGAAATTTCAGCATTTGGCCGCAACCTGTTCTTCTTTTACAAAACGATCGACCACATGGACCCTGAACAGGCTACTGCCGGTTCAAGATGGTTCCAGACTGTTAACAATGTGGGTACCAACCCCTCAACCAGAACTTTTGGTGGTTCTCTGAGGTTTAGTTTTTAATCGAAAATAATATAATGAATACTGATATGAAGAAAATATTTTTAATCTTAATTTCAGCAATGTTGGTGATTACCGCGTGTGATAAAACCGATTTTGAAGAAGCGTATCCAAATCCGGCCAAAATCTCGGTTTCAACCGTTGAAAAACAATTTGCAGGGATGATTTATACCAACAGGGAATATGTGGTTCCCAGTTACTGGAACTATTTTGTGATCTACAGAATCACTGCTAACAGGTACACCCAGGCCACTGGCTGGGTTAATGCCACAAACCAATATGTGCCTGGAAGCGGTGCTGTTAACGACAGGTGGAATAACTTTTACAGCTTTTATTCACAATACAGGCAATTGCAGAATATCTACAATGCACTTACTGAAGAAGAACAGGCTGAACGCAGAATTTACATGATTGCAGCAGCAATTTATGTTTATGATGCAACCCAAAAAGTTGTTGATCTCCACGGTGACATTCCATGGACAGAAGCCGGTAAAATTATTGCTAATGGTGGCGATTACATAGCTTCACTGCCAAAATACGACAAAGCGGAAGATATTTACACCAAAATGCTCGATGATTTGAAAGCTTATGCTGATGAGTTAAATACCATTAATGTCCCCGCTGGGATCCTAACTGGTTTTAAAACGCAGGATATCATCAATAAAGGCGACCTTACAAAATGGAAGAAATATTGCAACTCCCTGAGATTAAGGATGCTGATAAGGGTCTCTTCGGTTGCTTCGTTCCAACAGCGGGCAGCTGCTGAAATTAATTCTATCCTGAATAATCCAACTGCATACCCGATTGTAAGCACAAACAGTGAAAATATCCAGATAGCAGTGAATGATCTGAATACACCCATCAATTCCAAAGGTTTCAGAACAGGCCTTGAAGACTGGGACGGAAACCTGGCAGGGAAAGCAATAATTGATTACATGAAACTGAACAACGACCCCCGGTTACAGGTAATGTTCCAGCCTGGTGATTCTGCCAAAGGCGAATACTTTGGAATTGACCCGCTGGCAACTTCAGGGGAACAGGAAGCTGCTATTCTTACCAATACAATTTCGCGTTACAACTGGTCAACAATCAGTCGTAACGAGTACTTCCCGGGAGTTTTGATGAATGCTTCCGAATCTCAATTCCTCGCTGCCGAAGGTTTCCTGAATGCAGGCAATGATGCTAAAGCCAAGGCAGCCTATGAAGCCGGGATCACCAACTCAATCAAAAACTATTACCTCTATCGTTCGGTAAGTAATAATTCCGATTCGGGTCCGGTTACCGCTCCAACCGATGCTGAAATTGCTGATTATATTGCACAAAGCGGCATCAGTTGGGATAATGCAACATCAAAAGAAGCAAAACGTGCTTTGATTGCCATGCAGAAATGGGTCGATTTCAGTGTAATTCAGCCACTTGAAAACTGGGCTGAAGTAAGACGTTTAAATGTACCGCAACTTAGCTTCTGGGTTGATAATGCCGATCCGCAAAAACAGCCACCGGTACGTTGGCAATATCCTGACAATGAAAAAACTTACAACACTGAAAATTACAATGCTGTAAGCGCTAATGACAAGATTACCAATAAATTGTTCTGGGATTTGAACTAGTACGGAGAAATAGGTTCAGGCTGATATACCGTTCCTGTAGTGCTTGCTTATCGCCTGAACGGCAGAATAACTGCCTGCTGAAGATGAACAATCGGATGCAGGCAGTTTTTTTGTGACCGCCAGATGGTAAACGGTCAGTTTAATCGTTTTTGAAAAGTGTTTTTGATGATTGGTCCTGAACAATTAACGATTTGTATTTTATTTAACACAAATCACTATTTTTAAAGACAAAATTTAACCGGATCAATCTTATGAAAACTTTGTCTTTTTTAATGCTGACGATCTTTTTGTTGGCCTGTCAGTCAAAATCAACAATTGTAAAAGAAAAATTCACCGTAAAAAAAGGCACCAACATTGCGCACTGGTTATCGCAAAGCAGAAGCAGGGGAGCCGAAAGGGCCACGTTTTTTACCAAAGCCGATGTTGAATCAATTGCCGCGATGGGTTTTGATCATATTCGTTTGCCCATTGATGAAGAGCAAATGTGGAATGAAAAAGGAGAACGATATGATGACGCATTTCAACTGATGACAGACTGTATTGACTGGTGCATCGAAAAAAATCTCAGGGTGATTGTTGACCTGCATATTTTACGTTCGCATCATTTCAATGCCGAAGTGAAACCCTTGTGGACCGATCCGGCAGAACAGGAAAAATTTTACAACCTCTGGCGCGATCTTTCAAAAGCCATGATCAATTATCCCAATTCGATGGTGGCTTACGAACTGATGAACGAAGCCGTGGCTGATGACCCGGAGCAGTGGAATAACCTGGTTGCCAATGCTGTTCAGGCAATCCGGAAAACCGAGCCCGAAAGAACCATTGTAATTGGCTCAAACAAATGGCAACAGGTTCAGACTTTTGATGAGTTAAAAATACCCACGGGTGATAAAAATATCTTGCTGAGTTTTCACTTTTACGAACCCTTTCTGCTTACACATTGGATTGCAGGCTGGACCAATTTAAAGGGTTACACCGGTCCGGTACACTATCCCGACACAAGTCTTCATCAGGCTGAATTTGATACTTTACCTCAGGAAATGAAACCGCTGGTTGAAAACTGGGTTGGAAAATCGTTTAATAAAACCTGGATACTCGAACAATGGCAGAAACCCATTCAAAAATCAAAAGAACTTGGGTTGCCGTTGTATTGCGGCGAGTTTGGAGTTATTACCGGACCACCACAGGAAGACATGCTGCGCTGGTACCAGGATATGATTGATTTGTTCGAAGAAAACGGAATCGGTTATGCCAACTGGAACTATAAAAGCGGCAGTTTTGGCCTGATTGACGAAAAGGGGGAGAATAGGAATAAGTTAATTGATATCGTTTCAGGAAAATAAAAAATATTGAATTTCTGTAAAATACAAACTTAATAATATCGGTTATGAAAAAAAATCTGTTTATCGGGCTTCTTTGTTTATCAATTGCCGGATTCGCACGCGCGCAGGACGACAACTCAAAAAAATCGGTTGCCAAGGATGGCTGGAACTTTGGTGCTTTACCCACCATTACCTTTGATACCGACCTGGGTTTTCAATACGGGGCACTTGTTGATTTGTATAATTATGGCGATGGCGGCCGATATCCTAAGTATGATCATAAGTTTTATTTCGAAGTATCGAGATTTACCAAAGGAAGTGGCATCAACCGCTTTTATTACGATTCGGACAAGCTGATTCCGGGTTTGCAAACATCTCTGGATATTAGTTACTTGTCAGACCAGGCTTACGATTTTTTTGGCTATAATGGCTATGATGCGGTGGTGAATTACGAATGGATGGATGATGAGGATCCGGCCTATAAAACGCGCATGTTTTATAAATACGACCGTAAAATGTTCCGCATAAAAGCCGACCTGGTGGGAAAACTTGCCGGCGACAAGCTGAAATGGACTGCCGGTTTTAATATGCTGAATTTCAAAATCGGGCTCGTGGATATCGATAAATTGAATAAAGGCAAAAACGATGCCGATAAATTGCCGACCCACGCCGAAGAACCCGGATTGTATCAGAAATACCAGGAATGGGGTATCATCACACCGGAAGAAGCCAATGGCGGTTTTATTCCCGCACTGAAAGCCGGTTTGGTTTACGACTCGCGCGACAACAAACCCAACCCGATGAAAGGAATCTGGACGGAAGCTGTGGTTGAAGGCGCACCTGAGTTTCTTGGCGCTGAATCATCGTTTGCCAAACTCAGCCTGACCCACCGCCAGTATTTCACCATTATACCCGAAGACCTTTCTTTTGCCTACCGCTTAAATTACCAGACAGGCATTGGCGGCCACACACCGTTTTACTATCAGACTCAGGTTATTGTTTCTGAATTAAAAGGTGCAACTTCGGAAGGGTTAGGTGGCGGCAGTAACCTGCGCGGCGTAAAACGAAACAGGGTTATCGGCGATGGGTATTTCCTGGGAAACATCGAAGCCCGCTGGAAATTTGTGCGCTTTCAGTTCATCAACAACAATTTTTACCTGGGGCTGAATGGTTTTGTCGATTTCGGACAGGTAACAAAACGAATGAAAGGCGTTGAAAGTGTTTCAAAAACTTTGATCGAAGCAGAGGGTGAAGATATCAAAAACTATTACGACCCCGATGCCGAAAAACTGCACATTTCGTACGGAGCAGGGTTGAGAATTGCCATGAACGAAAACTTTATCATTAAAGTTGATTACGGGATGGCTGCTGACGAGCGCGATGGAAAATCGGGAATTTATATCGGGTTGAATTACCTGTTTTAAAAACGCTAAAAATCGATTAAATAATTTAAAATGAAAAAGTTTATTTTCAGGTTCTTTTATCTGGCCGGAACAATATTGATTCTGGCTGCCTGCACTGCAAACAAACCGGCAACCGAAAATGTGGCAGGTTTATCAGCCGATTCATTAGCAGTTGCCACCAGCCTGATGCAACAATATGTTGACAGTGGAAAGCTGGCCGGTATTTCGGTGATGGTGATCAGGAACAATGAAACCGTATTGCGGAAAAACTTTGGCTATGCTGATATTCAGAACCAAAAACCGGTGGAAGACAAAACAATCTTCCGCATTTTTTCGATGACAAAACCAATAACTGCAGTTGCGTTGATGACATTGTATGACGAGGGTAAATTCAAACTCGATGATAAAGTTGCCGATTTTATTCCTGAGTTTGCTGAAACAAAAGTTTACAATGCAGAGACAAAAACACTGGAACCACAGGCAACACCGATGACAATCAGGCACTTGCTGACCCACACATCGGGCCTGACCTACGGCTGGGACCAGAAAAGTTATGTTGACTCGTTGTACCGGGTTACGGGCGCTTCGGGCTGGGATGCACCTTTGGCCGATAAAATTAAAATTCTGGCAGGCATTCCGTTGAAACATCAACCCGGAACCCGATATGAATACAGTGTTTCTATTGATGTGGCCGGTTACCTGGTGGAGGTGATTTCGGGAAAACCGCTGGATGTTTTTATGAAAGAGAAAGTTTTTGATCCGCTGAAAATGGACGACACCGGCTTTTTTGTTCCGGAAGATAAACACAACCGCTTTGCAGTTTTGTACACAATGGGCGAAAATGGTGTACTGAAAGGTCCGGAAAATCCTGACAATGATAATTTCAAAAAGCCGGTTGTCCTTTTCTCGGGAGGAGGCGGATTGGTTTCAACTATCGACGATTATGCGCGCTTTGCCCGGATGTTGCTGAACGGAGGAGAACTCGACGGAGCCCGGATTCTGAAAGATTCGACCGTTGAAATGATAATGACCAACCAGCTACCTGCGGGTGTTGATTACGAAAACGGGGGCAGTTACGGACTTGGCGGCTCAGTAAATCCTGAGAAAGGTTTTTATGGCTGGAGCGGCGCCGCTTCAACCCATTTTGTGGCCGATAAGAAAAACAATATGGCAATCATTGCTTTTACCCAACTCATGCCCTTCAACATTGAGTATGCCCTGAAATTTGTTGAAAAGGTGGAAGGTGCGGTAATTCATTAGAGAAGTTTAAATAGGCTGATTTAACTTTCCCAAAGTTTTGAACTTTGGGAAAGTTTTTTTATACAGGCACATCAAAAAAAGCCTGCTTCTGTCGAAAACAGTAGGTTTCTGTTTTTGAAATTCTCCGCAGCAAAGCTGTCGGGGAATGCGCTCACCGGAATTCAATGACGTAGTTTAATTTGAATTTCCAAATCTGATTTAATTGACCAGGAATCTGTTCGTTATTGCAGCCCTTGCTTTTTTCCTGTCGGGATGTTTGATAATGTCATTTTATCCTTTTTATATTGAAAAAGATTTGTTCGAGAACGATATTCTTACCGGGAAATGGACCGATGAAGACAGACTTGTCTGGAATTTCACACATCCGGTGATTAAAACCAATACCTCGGAAACAACCAACAATAAAAATTTTAACCTGAACCTTACAGATTACGATTTCAGGAATACAAGAACCTGTTTAAACATGGCAATACCATTTTTCTTGATTTTTATATT
>JAJUGS010000366.1 GCA_029265875.1 Prolixibacteraceae bacterium | reverse complement strand
GACGAATCAAAAAAAGTGGTGGATGGCGAAATCCTGAACCATATCACCCAGAAAATAGTGACCGTTAAAGCCCACCCAACACCCAAAATGATGGAACTTATCGCCAAATTAGAGTCACCGCACTAAAAGGGACAAGTCAGGTGTACGATTATAAATCTGCTTTATTTGAAAGCCTTTTGAATGCAATGCTTTTGCAAGATGAAATGCCAGGTTCCCAGCTCCAATAAAAGAAAAATTCAGGCTCATTATTCCGGATTTAGAACCCAAAAATAACGAGCCTGAATGAAAGTACAATCTCTGATCAATGCTAACTGCCGATTATTTTTTGGCAGCTTTATATCTGTCGTTTACAACATTCCAATCGATAATATTCCAGAAGATGGTAACATAATCAGCCCTTTTGTTCTGATATTTCAGGTAGTAGGCATGTTCCCAAACATCAAGTCCCAAAACCGGGGTTCCTCTCTCTTCCACAACATCCATCAGCGGATTGTCCTGGTTGGCAGTTGAAGAAACAAACAATTTCCCGTTTTTATCCACCGAAAGCCAGGCCCAGCCACTGCCAAATCGTGTCATAGCAGCTTTTGTAAAGAGTTCTTTAAACGCATCAAATGAACCAAAATCTTTTTCAATGGCTGATTTTAACGATGCAGGTATTTCAATTTTTGTGGGCGTAAGGTTTTCCCAGAACAGGTTATGGTTATAAAATCCGCCGCCATTATTCCTGATTGTTGCTGATTGTTTGCTGATGTTGGCGAAAATCTGTTCAAGCGGTGTTTTTAACAAATCGGTACCTTCGGCAGCCGTCATAAAATTTGTATAATATGCCTTGTGGTGTTTCGTGTAGTGAATTTCCATGGTTTGCGCATCAATATAGGGTTCCAGCGCATTGTAAGCGTATTTCAGTTCCGGAAATTTATGCCCCTCAAAATTACCCGGATTGGATGCGGTAATTACCAAAGTAGAAGCGAAAAATATTATCATCGCAGTTCCAAATGATTTTTTCAAGTATCCTTTCAATTTCATTGTTAACAGTTTTAAATTAATTCTGAAACCGAAACAATAAAAAAGACAAAAATGTTCGATTTTATTTAATAGATAGTATTGATGCACCATCAATACCCTGAAATTTCTGAAAAAGATCTGGTTAATTACCAAATATCAGGTAATTGTTGTTTTTGTTTGTAATAAACAAACAATAAAAAAACAGGAAAAAAGAACTTCCCATGTGTGTTTCGAAATTCGAATCTCCGAAATTAGCAGCAAACATAAATACAAGAAAAGTCAGAAATAATGGATCGGTATAACTTTTTGATTTTATAACCGGATAAACCAAAAGAAACATGATGATCAAAAACCCCGGAATACCGAATTTCACCATATAATTCAGGTATTGATTGTGAGACGAAGCATAAAGTTCCTTATCAAGTTTTGAATTATTTTTTTCAAAAGTCTTACGAAACTCAGCTTTCCAGTTTCCGGCACCAACGCCAAACCATAGATTTTCTTTAATAATGGCAATAGCCGTTTTGGCAAACTCAAGACGTTGGGAAAAAGATTGATAGCTTGGATTTCCGGTTTTTGAATACATATAATACTCCCAAACGGTTTGATAAATGCGGGGATAGGGAGAATATTTCTTCTTTTGGAAAATGACGTTTGTATAGCCTTTTTCAATATTCAGGATGTCTTGTTTAGTCAAAACTTTTACTCCTTCAGCATCTTTTCGTAAACCTTTCGATGTCATATATCTGATCAGACTTGCATTTAAAGGATATCCTGTGCTGATGATACTATCATAGTTGATCTTTGAGATTTTGTTCCATTCTGTTCTCAGTTCATCATCGCAAATGTACAGGTAAACATAACGGCCATTCTCTACCGTTGGATTATTAAAATCATGTGAGTAACTATTCCCTTGAAGCGTTGTCCATTCAATATTTTGCTGATCTACCTTTTCAATCTGATAAAACTTAATAATAATTCCACCCAAATAAACGATCGGAAATAAAACAAGGATAACTACAATTGAAGACAAAATCCATTTAAATCTTCCTTTTAATTTGAAAATTGAATAAACGGTAAAAAAGAATGTGCTTGCTCCAAAGGCAATTAAACCGGTAAGTGACTGCTGAAAGAAAAGAAAAAACAAAAAATAGAAAGTTGAAACAATAATAACCAGTTTATGATTCAGCGACAGACTATAAAAATTCTTTTTCAGTGCGAAAACTAAAATCCAGAAAACCAAAATCAATTGAAAACTGAAACGAATATGTGAAATGAGGGTAATTTTATGAACTGCAAAATCAGTGGTTCCCCGGTTGAAAAACCAATTAAACCAGGCAACGATTGTGGCTCCAAAAACTGCAACAACAAAAACTATTAACAATATTCTGATTTGTACATTGCTCAGCGGCTTACCTATCGTAAAAGCAAGCGGAATTATGAGGAAGAAAAGAGATTTCTGCAAATCATAGGCCGAGCTTTCCGGCCTTTTCAATATTAAATAACTAAGCAGGTAAATTATGAAAACAGAGGCAACCAGCAAAGGAAGATTATTGTTTTTTATCCTTTCAGTTTTAACTCTGATAGGTTCATCAAGAAATGATGAAAACAGCAATATACCGCTGGTAATCGAGACTAATGCCTGAGAAAACGGGAGAACAGCAACAAATAATAGAAGAGATGCAAAAAACCAGGAAAAATTTGATTTTAGTTTGTCAGTTAATTGCATAAAACAAGTTTACAAAGTAACGTTTGTCAAAAAAGTATATTGCCAGAAACAGTTAATTTTTCCCATCAAATGTACAAAACAAACAGGCCCGTGCTCAGAAGAACACGGGCCCGGGTAAGTTGGCAGCGACCTACTCTCCCACTGTTACGCAGTACCATCGGCGCGGGCGGGCTTAACTTCTCTGTTCGGAATGGGAAGAGGTGG
>JAJUGS010000072.1 GCA_029265875.1 Prolixibacteraceae bacterium | reverse complement strand
GGAACCACTTTTGCAAACAGGCAATGGCAAAAGTGGGGCATTCAGCCAATTGTTTAACAACTTAAATTCAAATAATCATGAAAGAATTGAGTTTTGAAAAAATGGAAGAAGTGAATGGTGGATATGAGTATTGTCAACTAATTTGCCACTGGATAACAGGCGGTGCTGGTTATCAAGGTGATTGGCAGGACCTGGTCAATGCCTGGCAGGCAAATTGCCAACCATACTGTCCTAACGTTATTATATAATGTTTGACTACGGGGCTGTCCGATTTACAATTGGATAGCCCTTAATTATTTGATAAACATTTCAATCCCTTTATCTTGAAGTTATGATTAAGCTAAGTATTGATTTGTCGATTAATATGTTTTTAAAAGTTTCAGTAAGGTTTTTTCTGATAATGTTCTCTAATTTCATTTACTCTCAAAACCTGAGGTTAATAGGGAGTATTTATGATAAAGAAACCAACCAACCAATACCTTATGCTAATATTGCCGTGCGAAATATGCCAGTTGGGACATGCACTAACTTTTACGGCGATTTTGTCTTGAACCTTCCAGACAGCCTTTCAAAAGGCCGTTTAGATATTTCTTGTATAGGTTTTCAAAGTTGTTCATTTCAGATTGATTCCCTGATATCGTCAGATACATTGTATATTGAACTGATACCGAAAAAGTATCAGCTTGCTGATATTGTTATCATTCCCGGAGAAAATGATGTTGCAACAATTATGAAAAAAGTGATTTCGAGAATCGATAATAATTATTCGGGAAAGAAATATTACCTGGAGGCATTTTTCAGGCATAGGGTATTTAATCATATGAAAAATGATAAAACAGTCCGATTAACAGAAGCCGCCATTTCAATTCATCAGGACCATACATCCAACGAATCAAAAAAAGTGCAGGTTAACGAAATACGAAACAGCCATAATTATGCAGAGCTCAGCGAATCAGTTGGTCAGAAGCTTTTATATAATGTTTTGGGGGGCGACCAAAATCCTGTTTACAAGTCCATGTTTATTGAAAGATTAGCCCAGAAAAAAAGTCTTAAAAGATTAACAAAAAGTGAAAATTTTTCGGCTTCGTTAACTGGAGTGAGTCTTTTTGATGACATAATGGTTTATATTATTGATTTTAAACAAGTTTCGTGGGAGTTTCTATTTAAGAAATATAATACCACCCATACCTATACTAAATACAGGTACTATATTAATGCTAAAGACTTTGAAATTATTAAAGCAGAGAGTATTTATATTAGCCACAATCCTGAACTTAGACCATTTGTTAAAAATGACTCAATCGCAGGGCATGATTTTATTCAGTTCCGAAAATTTGATGAAAAGTATTATCCGGCATATGTTTATTTCTATGGTATGATAGCAGATATGGTCAGTAAAAATGACAAAGAAAATTTTTACAACCATGAAGCAGAATTGATGGTAAATGAGATAGCTACACAAAGAAAAGATTACGAACGAATAAAAAACAGGAATGCAGTCAGAGAAAACAAAGCCCTTTGGAACCTTGATTTTGAATACAATCCTCTTTTTTGGGAAAGCTATAATGTACTGCTTGAGCATCCATTAAACACACAATACAAAAATGACCTTGAATTTGAAAAGCCTTTGAATGAACAATTTAACAAAAAGGGAAATGCTAAAATCAGAAATTAAAAACATAGTGGAAAAACCAACCTGGGTTTTATTAATTGCTGTTTCTGCCTTTTATTTGATAGGATTATATCTGTTTAGTCATTTTGTTTGGAGTACTGATATTTATGAATACAATTACAAAGCTGAAACAGGTTTCGAAAATTATATAGATATGATAAGACGGATTGATTTTGTCAGGTATATTTTCTCACCGCTTTATATTTCCAGCATTTCCCTTGTAATAACTGGATTAATTCAAATAGGGCTAAAAGGAAATAATATTGAATTAAATAATAAGTTATTGTTTAATATTATTCTGGTTGGTACCGTCATTCTTTCACTTCCGTTGTGGGTAAAAACCGTTTGGTTTGTTTTGATAAGAGGCAACTACACGATGGAGGAAGTAAAGTTTTTTTACCCATTCTCTTTGCTTTATTTTTTCGAACCTGCTGATTTACACATAAAGTTGGTGAAAGCATTAGGAAAGTTGAACCTGTACCATTTTGCTTTTATACTATTTGTTGCCAGTAGTTTAAAAATTTATTCTGATGCTGCCTGGGGCCGTATTCTGGGTATAGTATGTTATACTTATGGTTTGGGATTTTTACTTCTGCAATCCATGATAATACTTATTTTTATCTGAATATGAAGAGTTTTTATTACAAATTGACTTATTTTATTTCGATAGGGATTTTTATAATATTTATTGCTCTAATGTATTTTAAAAAAGCAGAACGAAAAAAGCATTATAAAACATTACCTGAGTTCAGTTACAAAGAAGTTGACGGCTACAAGAACACTACAATAAACCTTCCGCAGGTAGAAGGCTACGCAATTTTTATCTTTAACCCAGGCTGTGAAGCCTGTCAGATGGAAGCAAAAGATATATCGGATAATATTGAACTATTCGATGACAATTGCCTGTTATTTCTTTCTCCTGATTCATTAAGCAGAATAAAATCGTTTATGATTGATTGTCAATTGTATGAAAAAGAAAATGTTTTGTTTGGAAATGTAAATTTGGATACAATTGATGTAAAGTTTGGTAAGTCAGCCATTCCATGGTCATTTGTGTATAACAAAAATAAGAAACTAGTGAAATCAGGAATTTTTGTTACATCCTCTGAATTAGAAAAACTCTTTTTAAAACAATGACCTCCAACCCTGAAATCCGCCACATCTCCAAAACCATTGTAAAACAATACAGCCAGTATTACTGTGGTTTGGCCTGTCTGGCTTCGGTAGTAAGATATTACGGTGGCGAAACCACGCAGGAAAAACTGCGTGAAAACAGTGGCACCACCTTAAACGGCACAAGTTTGCTGGGGCTGTACCAGGCCGCGCAAAAACTGGGTTTCGGGGTTGGCGCTTTTGAGGCGGATATTCAAAACCTGAAAGAACTAAAAGAACCGGTTGTTTTGCACATTGTTAAGGACCACACGCTGGAGCATTTTGTGGTTTGTTACGGATTTAATAACGGAAAATTTATTATTGGCGACCCGGCAACCGGAATTGAATATTATGATGAAAAAGAGCTGGAGAATGTTTGGAAAAGCAAGGCATTGTTGCAACTAACCCCCGGCAAAGGCTTTGTTACACAAAAAAAAGAGTCGGAAAATAAGCGAACCTGGTTTCTTCAACTAATAAAAGACGATTATCCTATTCTTACGATTGCAGCTTTTCTGGGTGTGATGATTTCGGCGCTGGGGCTGGCCACGGCCATTTTCTCGCAAAAACTGATTGACCATATTTTACCGGAAAAGAACATCCGCACCCTTGTTTTTGGCATCATCATATTTGGTGTCATCCTTCTGGCGCGGTCTGTCATTGGTTATGTCCGCAGTATTTTCCTTGTTCGCCAAAGCAGGGATATGAACAACAGGCTTGTCAACGGCTTTTTCAGTAAATTGCTTTTTCTTCCCAAACCCTTTTTCGACAGCACAACAACCGGCGACATGGTAGCGCGTTTAAACGATGCCAGCCGCATACAAAAAGTGGTGGTTTATTTAAGCAGCCAGGTGATAATCGATGTACTGGTGGTTCTGATTTCTGCCGCATATATTTTTGCTTACTCTGTTTCCGCGGGTTTGCTCAGTTTGCTTTCAATTCCTGTTTTCGGGTTGCTGGCGTGGCGTTTCAATCACAGGGTAATTGCTGCACAACGTCATGTAATGCAGTCGTATGCAGCAACCGAGAGCAAATATATCGATGCCATCAATGGTATTAAAACCATAAAAACCTTTAACCGCGAAAACCTGTTTGCCAAAATTGTAAATGCTGTTTACGGGTTTTTTATGCAAAAAGTATTCGACCTTGGTTTGTTAGGTGCAAAACTGAACTTGTGGATTTCGGCAGTCAGCGCACTGTTGCTGACCGGAATTATTTCCTGGTCGGCATACCTTGTTTTAAATGGACAGTTGCTATTGGGACAAATGATGGCAATCATAACGCTTGTTGGCGGGTTGGGCGTTTCGGTGGTAAATATTGGCATGTCTGCCATCCAGTTTCAGGAAGCACGGGTTGCATTCGACCGCATGTATGAGTTTGCAGCGGCAGAGCCAGAATACAATCCCGTAGAACCTGATAAGGAAAATGATGAACCAATTCTTCAGATTGAAAAACTGGAAGTTACGAATTTGAATTTTCGTTTTCCAGGCAAAAGCCTGTTGCTGAAAGGAATCAATTTTGAGGTGAACCGTGGGGAAATCATCACTTTCTTTGGCGAAATTGGCTGCGGGAAAAGTACTTTGCTTTCCGTTTTGCAACGTTTTCATAAAATGGAATCGGGAGAGATTCATGTCAACAATATCGATTGGGGACAATTTGTAACAAAAGAATGGAGAACAAATGTGGCCACGGTAGAACAACACGTACAGCTTTTTAACGGAACAGTACTCGAAAACATTTCGCTCGAAGAAAAAACTGATGTTGAACAGGTTATTCGTTTTTGCCAGAAATATGGTTTTCATGATTTTATCATGGAATTTCAGCAGGGTTATGCAACCATTATTAATGAAAACAGCACCAATTTATCAGGCGGTCAGAGGCAGTTAATTGCTTTGGCCAGGGCGTTATACAGTCGCCCGCAACTTCTTTTGTTAGACGAGGCCACAGCAGCTATGGGCCGAAGAACCGAGAAATTTGTACTTGAACTGCTGAATAAACTGAAAAACGAAATGCCGGTTATTTTTGTGACCCATCGCCAGCAACTTGCCCGTTACACCGACCGGATTTATGTGATTGAAGAAAAAACAATTTCAGCATCAGGCAAGCATGAAGAACTTGTTAAAAAGAATTCTTTTTACAGAAGTGCGTTTGAAGAACTGGTGCTGACTTCATAAACTAAGAACCAGCACCAGTGCTTTTTTTCTTAATATCATTTCCTCGCTGCAAACCCAGGCAGGCGATTTGGCTGTTTCCTCAGCAAAAGCGGTTACGAAATTGAGTTTAACAACGAAAAATACATCATTCTGCCGCACTCGGCCATTCTGATGATTATAAGGGATGAGAATTTGTTTGAATAAAACCGTGCATTTTCATTGGCACATTGGCCTAAATTCCTGAAACCCACGAAAAGTTACCCTCTAAATATTATGTTATAAAATATTTTATTGAAAATAGTTTTTAACTAACATTAAATCAGTGCTTTGTAAAAAAAAAAAACTGATTTTCTCAAAATTTTACCTCTTGTTTTTTATTGTATTAAGGTTTAATTTGCAACTGTATAAACCCCTGACTTCGTACCCCGAAGCAGGAAAACAACCAAAAGGTGAAACAACTTACATTAACCGGCAAAAACAAGTTTATTGGGTAAGCCTCCCCGGGGTTTACGCACGCTAATTTGTTCCCGGCCCGGGGAGGCCTGCCCGCCTGAATGACTCAGTCGGGCAGGCTTCGCAAAGCCCGTTGCGAAGTTAACAGGTTTTTGTAAAAACTATCATCCGGGAGCGCACTTTTACAAACTGGCAGGTGCAAGAGTGGGGTATTCAGCCTATAACACTTTAAATTTTTGAAAATAAAAAAATCTTTGATTATCGGAGTTTTCCTGTTTGGAATAGCGTTTACCAGCAGTGCAACAATCTGTGCCACAATTCGTGTACATTGCGGCGACGGAACCGGAACCAACGGTTTAGCTTGTGGAGACACTTATGATGATATGATGGCTGAAGCGAGAGATTTGGCAAATGCCTTCTGTAGTATGTAATAAGAATATAACAGAATAATCCGTATTCATCAGGAAGTTCTATGAACTTCCTGATGTTAAATGCTTTAATTTTTGAAGAAAAATATTACAAACTAATATTGATTTGCTCATGAAAATGAAAGTTTGTTTATCAGTTATAATTTTGTTTTATGGTACTGGGTTTGCCCAGAATCCTAAACGTCTCTTTATTGATACGGTACAGGTGTCGTGCCATTATTTATATGAGTTTCAACAGGACTCGACAAGCAGATATTCTGTAAAGACTCAGGAAATGATGTTGCAGATTGGTAAACATTGCTCAAAATTTGTCCACAATGCTGTTCATCTTAGCGATTCGCTGTTAATGGTTTTTGAAGGAAATAGCGATCCTCAAACTGTTTTTAACAAAGTGTGGTCAATGACAGAAGGGGCCGGGCTTGTTCATTCGTATTGCAGTAACTATGCTTATAAAAATTATCCCAACAAAGGAGATTTATTATTAACAGCGAACATGAGAGGAAAACATTTAAAATCCATCGATTGCACTCAGTTAAGCTGGAAGATAGTACCCGACACCGTTCAGGAAGTTGCCGGCTACACTTGTAAAATGGCCACCACTACTTTTGCAGGACGAAATTATGTTGCATGGTTTACTCTTGAAGTCCCAATAAGCGAAGGTCCGTACAAATTTTCAGGCCTCCCGGGGCTGATTGTTAAAATCTGTGACTTGCAGCAACAACATAAATATAGCCTTTTATCAATAAGAAAAAGCAAGGGTATAGAGCCGATTATTTTGTACGATAAGAATTACATTTCAGTCACTCCAAAAGAATATGTTGATGCCTTAAACTTAAAGCAGGCCCAGTTGTATAACCAGATACAACAGGAAGATAAAATAAAACCCGATAGCGACGAAAGCAAAGCAAGGGCATTGACCAACCTGAAATCACAGAATAACTTTATTGAGAAGTATTAGCTTTAATAATGGTCTCCATTTGCAGAATCATATTTATTATGTTGTATTCATTACTTTTTGTAATGCAATACAACGCTTTAGGGCAGTCAACCATTTCCGGAGTTCTCAGTTCTTCCGGATCCGAAAAAACGGGCGGGGTTAGTGTGTTGGTTTTGAGCACCCGCGATGCAAACAGCATACTTGGTTATAGTATTTCAGATGATAGCGGGAATTTCAGCGTGACGGTTGCCAATAAATCTGATTCTTTATTTCTGGCTGTCAGGTCGTTGAATTTTAAAGATACTACAATTGCAATACCCAATCGAAGCCAGCAGCTAAAAATTATCCTTCGGCCTGACGTTTTTGAGATTGCTGAAATTAATGTAAGGGCAAACCCAATCTCTGTAAGGGGCGACACTATTAATTACAATGTAAATTCATTTGCCAATGCTGCCGACCGCTCTATTGGTGATGTCATTAAACGAATGCCAGGGTTCGAGGTTACAGAGTTGGGACAGGTGTATTACCAGGGGCGGCCCATTCAGAAATATTACATCGAAGGGCTTGATTTACTTGAAGGGCGATATGCATTAGCCAACAAAAACCTGCCTCATCAATCGGTTGGCTCGGTGGAGGTTTTACGAAATCACCAGCCGGTTAAAATGCTGGAAGACAAAATAGCGTCTGACGCAACTTCGATTAACATACGGTTGAAAAACAATGTTGCCATTACCGGGACCATGTATGCCAGTTCCGGTTTTTCGCCGCTCCTGCGCGATGTAAATCTTACCCCCATGTTTTTTCACAAAAAACAACAGGTAATTGCAAGCTGGCAAAGTAATAATACCGCCAGCGATTTAAATACCCAGCACCAGCCACTTGAAATAAGCGGAGGAGAGTTGAAGGGTTTGAATAATAGTAAACCTGAATTAACCGGTGTTTTAGATGTATCTCAACCACAGATTGATAAAAAACACTACCTCGACAATAATGCCGATTTACTGTCGTATAATCATCTGATTAAGCTGAATAATGAATCGGTACTTAAAATTAACAGCAGCTTTTATCACGATATAATTAAAGAATCAGGAGAAGTTGCCACCAGGTATTTTATACCGGGCGATACAGTTTCGTTTACTGAAATAACCAAAAACAAGTTTTACAATAAAAGTCTGAGCACCGGGCTCTCATTTACTCAAAACGACAAAAAGCGATATCTTGTTAATAAGCTAAGCCTGAATAAATTCAGGGACAGCGAAGAGGGTTTAATTGATAATGAACCAGAAGAAGTTAATCAAAAGGCAGAAACCCCTCATTTTTCAATTGCCAACGATTTTGATGTTATTATTCCGGTTAAGCGAAGTTTTGTCCGGTTTTACTCATACATCGACTTTAATAATTCGCCACAAAAGCTAACTGTTTCTCCCGGAATTTTTAAAGACGCACTAAATGGCGGGAACTCCTACCAGTTGACAACACAACATTTGTTACAGAAAAATCTGGTTACTGCAAATTTTGTACAGTACACAATTGTGCATGATGACTGGAAGTATGAAACAGAAACAGGAGTGAATTATGAGAACCAACGATTTGAAACATCAATAGAAAAGGATGAACAGGTTGTTTTGGCTGACAGTTTGCAAAACGATTTGCATTGGGATTATGCCGATTTTTATTTTTCGGAGACACTGAAATATGAAAGAAACAAGCTATGGCTTTCGTTTGAATTGCCTTTCAACTTTCATTACTACAATATTGATGACGGAAAGCATCAGGTTGGTGATAAACTTCAGAAATTACTTTTTACCCCTTCTTTTTCTTTGAAATATGATTTAAATGGATATTGGATTTGGCGGATGGGAGCAGGTTACAACAATATATTAGCCGATGTGAATACAATGGCGCAGGGCTATGTGTTTTCGAATTATCGCCATTTAAAACGGGGTATTGACCAATTAAGTGAGACCAGAAGATTTCGTTTTAATTTTGGGTTTGAATATAAAAATCCGGTTTCCGGACTGTTTTCAACTTTGGTATGGATGAGTAATTACAGCACCCACAAACTGCTTTTAAAACAACAGGTTAACGCCAGCGGGCTTTTGTTTTACGAAGTGATTGATAAGGAAAATCAGTCAAAATTAAACAACATTACGTTTACAGTAAATCAATATTTGGGCCGATTGAAAATGACCCTTGACTTAAAGTCATATTTTAACCAGCAAAAAAAAGAGTATTTGCTTAATGGCGAGATGGGATGGCTAAACTATAAAGTTTTTGCATTACACCCGGGAATAACTGTGAATCGCTGGAGAAAAGTTGACCTCGAATACAGCTATCGTGTGCAGCTATTCAACCAGATTTCTGAGCAATCTGATTTTTCGGTTTTTGAACAAAGACAAAAAGGAAGTGTATTTTACAATCCTGAAAAACGCCATTTGTTCGGGTTAACCGCCGAACATTACAATACGCAGCAAACCGGGCAGCGAATCGCGAATCTGTTTTTTGCTCATTTTTCTTATCATCTGAAACCGTTAAAAGGAAAATTCAAGTACAAACTTGAAATCAGAAATATTTTCAATCAATCAGAAATGGAGCTATTCAGCAACAGCGATATTTCATTGGTAAAAACAAGTTATTCAATCCGTCCACGCCAGTTTTTGGCAACAATTTCAATTGGATTGTAACTTTCAAAGAATCATTATTTGAATAATATTCGCCTTCCAAAAATACAAACGCCACACTGACAACTCAGTTTGGCGTTTCCTTTATATTCCAGTGGTTTCATTATCCTTTCAATTCCCTGCAAGCCTCATAAATTCCCTCGAACAAAGGTTGAATTTTTGATTCGGCCACGGCGGAAAAAGCAATGCGTAGCAGGTTATCAAAAGCAATCACCCCGATGCTGTATTTTTCGATAAGCAGTTTGCGGGTTTTCTCACCATCCAAACCTTCGGCTAACTCGATACACATAAAATAGCCTGAATTATATGGCAGCGCCTTGAAGTAAGGTTTGTAGGCTTCGTTTTGCAGCACCCGTTTTACTTCGTCGTACCGGCGTTTCATAATTTCGTATTTGGCTGCTTTCTGGTTTTCATAATCGGGGTGCGTGTAAGCTTCCAGTAACAGCGACTGCGAAATATTGGCTGCATTCGAAATATTACCACGAATAGCGCCTGCCGTTTTCGATTCGAGCGCGCCGTACAAAGCAGTGTCGCCCCCTTTTATTCCGTAAGTGATAAATCCCACGCGGAAACCCCAAACGTAATCTTCTTTGGTGGGGCCGTCGATTTTCACGGCCAGCACATTTTCGTGTAAAGTGCAGGCTGCCGAGAAAATGCTTTCGGTGGCAATTCCGGCTTCGTAACCCAAACCGAAATAAGCGTCGTCAATCAGCAACACAATTTTGTTCCCTTTTTCAGCAGAGGCTTTGATGATTTTCACCATTTCATCCTGTTCAACCTGGGTGGGCGTGTAACCGGCCGGATTGTTCGGGAAGTTGAGCAAAACGATTCTTTTGCCAACAGCTCCTTCGTTTAAAGTTTGTTCAAATGCAGCCAGATCGAGCCCGTTGTCTTTGAATAACTTGTAAGGTTTCAGCTGCGAACCATAAGCATTGGTGAGTGTGAGTGTGTAATTTTCCCAGAAAAGATCGGGAACAATCACCTGGTCGGTTGCATCACAAAACAGGTAACCCGCCATGCTGATACCGTGTGTGAGCGCGTTGGTCACCACCGGCAGACTGATTTCGGCACCAGCCAGCGACGGATTCTTTTTATAAATCATTTTCTTCCACTCGGCCCTGATATCGGGACGACCGTAACTCGGGGCGTACAAAAATATCTTCTCGGGTTTCAGGTTTACCTTCGAGGCAATCGATTCGAGCCGCATGGGCGAACCGTCGTCTTCCACTGCGGTTCCAATCGTGGCATTGATACCTGCTTTTGCGGCTTCGGCCGATTGCGCCAAAATTCCCTTTTTCGGGAAATAGATTTCTTTGCCCCGCTGCGAGAGCAATTCAAAAACTACACTGCTTTTTTCCTGAATGACGATGTTGAGTTCCTCAGCCTGTGGATTCATACTATTGATAATTTTTTACCAGTTATTTTGGGTGCAATATATAAAACAAGCGATAAAAAGATACCGTTCAGTCGTTTTTTGATGAAATTATTGATGGAAATCTAATAATCCGAATCAGAAGCCAGTCTTTTTTTTGACAAAATGTTACTTGGCTGTGAATCAGATATATTTTAGCTGCCCGACAATCATGAAAAAACCAGCCAATGCCAACAGTCCTGCAGCGATAGCCCAAAATACGTAGCCTTTTTTGTTCTTCAGATCGAAAATGATGGTTGGAATGGCAAGAATGGCAGAAATCACAAATAAAAGATAGGCAGGGAAAAGTCGTGCAATAAAAGGTATTTCTTCAGAAAGATTTTCTTCAAGTTGCTGATTGGCCAGTTCTTCCTGGGTCAGGTATTTCCCGGCAGAAAAATAGTCGCCCGAAAGCACAACAATGGCAAATATCCCAAGTGCAACCAGCACTCCGGCACCAATCAAACGGATTGTTTTTTTGTTTTCAATCCAGCCGTAAACCATCCCGATAATGGCGGCAAAAATAAACCACTGTGGTACTGTGTAAATAAAAGAATCACTCATAGTTCTGAAATTAATGTGAACAAAGTTGGCATTTTAGTTGGATTGTGGAAATGAAAAACCGGGCAGGGATATAAAAAAGTTATTTTTGGCCGACAGTAAAAAGTAAACGATGAATATATTAGAAATAAATCCGGATGCAAAGGCGTTGATTTTTGACCTCGACGGCACTTTAGCCGACACAATGCCGGTGCATTTTATGGCCTACAAAAACATTTTAAAAAACTACGGAATTAATTTTACCCCTGAGATTTTCGCGCAGCTTGCGGGCATTCCTGCGGTTGGGACCATTGTAAAACTGAACGAAATGTTTGGCACCAACATGAACGCTGAAGAAGTGGGACATTTTAAAGAAGCAGAGTACGAAAAAATCATGCACAAAATGAAACCCATTGTTCCGGTGGTGGAACTGGCAAAAAAATATCATGGAGTTTTGCCAATGGCAGTGGGTACGGGCGGTTACAAACGCCTGGCCTGGAAAACCATGGAAATTTGTGGTCTCGGCAAATATTTTGACATTCTTGTTTCGACGGAAGATGTGGCACGTCCAAAACCTTTCCCAGATACTTTTCTGAAATGTGCTGAACTGATGGGAGTTTCGCCATCGGTTTGCGAGGTTTTTGAGGATGCGCAACTGGGTATCCAGGCAGCTCAATCGGCCGGAATGATGTCGAAACTGGTGACAGATTATTATGAAGTAACAATTGGACAGGAAATTTGATGATGAAACATTTTCTAATAACAGGTTTATTCCTGCTGATTTTTTCAGACGGATCGTTTTCAGAAGAACCGGCAGCAAGGTACGATCGGGCTAAAAATCTGACTTTTGTTTTTTATAACACCGAAAATCTTTTTGATACGGTGAATAACCAGGGCGCGCGCGATGGAGAATTTACGCCCGGTGGAAAAAACAAATGGACAAAAGAAAGATACCAGAAGAAACTGGCTGATATTTCAAAAGTGCTCAGTTCAATAAACAAACAGGAATTGCCCGAAATTATCGGGTTGTGTGAAACTGAAAACCGCAGTGTTTTGAATGACCTGGTAACAACCGGTGCGCTGGCAAAAGGCAAATACAACATTGTTCAATTCGAAAGCCCTGATTACCGGGGTATTGATTGTGCCCTGCTTTATCGCCCCGATGAATTCAAAGTAACGGCAAGCCGCGCGATTTCAGTTACTTTTCCGGATGACCCGGAATATTCAACGCGTGATATTTTGTATGTTAAAGGAAGAACAAACAACGGGGAAACCTGGCATATTTTTGTGAACCACTGGCCATCGAGAACCGGGGGTTTGCAGCAAACCGAGTCAAAAAGAATGACTGTTGCAAAAATCCTGAAACAGCAGACAGACTCGCTCTTTACAGCCGATCCGAAATCGAATATTGTGATTATGGGCGATATGAACGACGAGCCATCGGATAAAAGCCTGCATAAAATTCTTGGGGCCAAAAATCCGGAAACGGAAATTGCGCCGCTGGTGAACCTGATGTTTCCGTTGCACCTCGAAAAAAAAGGATCGTATAATTATCGCGGAAACTGGAATATGCTCGATAATATTGTTGTTTCAGGAGGGCTGCTGGATGAGAAAGGATTCCGGTGCAGCGAAAGAAAGGGTTTTATTTTTCATGAATCCTGGATGGAGTACAAAAATGAAAATGGTAACATTTCACCCAACCGCACTTATGGCGGGCCAAATTATTATGGCGGGGTCAGCGATCATTTCCCGGTTTACTTCCGGTTAAACCGGTGAGAACGATTCGGGATGAACAAAAAAGATTAATCAATAAAAAAGCCGGAATTAATCCCGGCTTTCAAACCATATTAATTAAGCTGTTTACCAACCCAGGTCGTCACAAATATTCTGATCAAATACTTTGTCAACACTGATTTGAATCCGGCCATCTGCAAGTTTTTTCGATACAATTTTTGCTTTCGGTTCGGTTACACCGGTATATTTCCCGTTATCGTCGAATTTGGTCCAATAAGTTGAGTATTCCCATTCGTTGTTCCACAAAAGGCGCATTTCGTATTCCTTGTCGGGTAATCCCAGAATATTGGCAACCCCGCCTTTCATTTCAACACCCTGCCACAAGTCGTTGGTGTTTTTCAGTCTGATTTGTGCGCTGTATGTGGGGGCAATTGCCACAGTAAGGTTATCTGGGCAGAGGGCTTTCAGCACCACCTGGTATTGCTGGTAACTGGCTGCAGGTTCTACATTTACCACGTAATTGCCTGAACATAGACTGGTTACCTGCAATTCGGCAATGGGTTTAAAAGCCGTGTTGTTGTTTTTGAAAACAAGTTTGGCTGCTTTCGAAGGAACATTTTCCAATACAAAGGTGGCAGGAAATTCACCTTTAAAATAAAGAGTCGTAATCTGGTTTCCTGAAAGGTCAAAAACATCGGCTGCAATGGAAAAGCTCGATACAAAGTTTGACTTAAACGAGATGGAAGCGCCTTTTTCGCAAAGCTGTTCTTCCGAAACAGTTGCCAGTGTATAGAAAAAATTCAGTGAATTGTAGGTGACTGTGGTTCCCAGCATTTTCCACGTACTGTTTTCAATTTGCGCAAATCCCAGTATTTTGGGCAGAAAATCAGCTTTATTAACGCTTTCCGACGAAATTACACCGCCGTTAAAACTTCCTACTTTTTTCCCAGCTATCACAAGCGATGAAAGTTTGCCGGTTTCAAGTTTGTGGAATAACATTTTCCGGGTCGAACCATTCAGGTTCACTGTTTCAATACCCGGAGTGTATTGATTGTAACTCATAATGGTTACCTTGATAAAGTTCGCGGGGTCTTTTTGGTAGGCAGCAGAAGCTTCTTCCTGGTTTTTAAAGAGCAGGTTGCCGTCTATGTCTTTAAATTTCAGCAGGTTCGACATGGTTAACGTATAATTGATCTTATACGTAACGGTTGTTGCCGATTTCAGTCCTGCAGGTGGCAAACTGAAATGAAAAACAGTATCGATGCCGTTTTCTGTTTCTCCCGTTAGTTCACTTTCATTTTCATCGGATGTTTTCAACAGCTCCAGATCAATTGTTTTTATCCCTTCACTCTGTATCGAAACTGTTTTTTCGAGTGTATTGTAACCTGCAATCTCTGCTTTCACCACAAACTCGAAAGGAGAAGAGGCTGAAATGGCCACATTCGGGTCGGCCACCAGTTCAAGCTGTCCCTGCGATGTCTGATAAAAAGGATTCTTCTCGCCTGAATAATTCACAATGTCGTTGGCATTTTTCCCGCTGAAACTGATTTTTGCATCGGACAGAATCGTTTCACCCGTTTTGGCATCTTTTAATTGATAGGTCATGCGGGTTTTGAAAAAGTTCATATCTATAATCAGCAGGTTAATGTCTTCTCCGGTTTCTTTGTCCTTGAGCGGGTTAACAAAATAATCCTCACAGGATGTAAATAAAACAACCGTCATCAGGAGGAGGATACGGACCATGTTTGTTTTTACTGAATTTATCATTGCATTCTGATTTTAAAGGTTAATGTTTAAAAGAGTTTTACCGACAGGTTTAACCTGAAAACCGGGTAAAATTTATATTGATTGATTTGTTTCTCAAGTTTTTCTTCCTGTCCGTGTGCCGGATCGGCTGTTGGGGCAATCAGCCCGGTGGCTTCAATATCAATTTGTGGTGCGCCTATATAATAACAACCTAACTCTGTCCCCAGGTTGACTCTTTTCTGTTTCCCGAAGAAGGCACGGGCACCCAGCGATGCATGGGGCGAAACCTGAAGTTCGGGCGAAAAAGTGAATGTAAAATCACCTACCATATCTGCAGGTATCATAATATCTCCATACGGTACATCGCTGGCCGCGTATCCGGTCATTACCGGGTTGAAATTACTGAAAACCATACCCGCTGAAATGTAAAGGTTTCGTGTGTAATTTAAATCACCGAGTAAATAAATGCCACCGGTCTTATAATCCATGGTTGCATTATAATCCACTTCGTTTTCATCAAAATCGAAATTGTAGGTGACGTCCAGTGTCTCAAAACCACCTCTTATTGTTAATCGTTTGTTGAACAGGTATTTGATTTCTCCTCCCCAGCCATTGGTCGATCCGATGGCACCCAGGTACAAACCTTTGTATTCTTCGAGGCTGTAAGTTATTTTTTCTTCGTCCTGTGCCTGTATCCTTGTGGAAAAAAGCAAAAGAACAAGAGTGAAAGCGATAAAAAGTCTTTTCATTTTGTCGCGGTTTTACTTAGATAATAATTTTGCGTCCTTTAGTATTAAGGCAAATATACGAATATCAAAATGAATTGTACTCATTTTTGTTTGTTTAATTTTATACAATTGTTTCAATTTCAGATAATTTGAAGTAAGATAATCAGGAAATCGGAAGTTCATATAAGCAAAAAATCCGGCTGCTGTTTAAATTTTAAATTATCGGCAAAGGTTATTCATCAAACTTCTTTTTTATGAATCTGTTCCTTAGTTTTACAACATGGAATTTAAAGTAGTTTCGGATTATAAACCAACCGGCGATCAGCCTGAAGCAATCAGGCAACTGGCGGAAGGAATTAAAAATGGCGAGCGGTTTCAGACCTTGCTGGGTGTTACCGGATCGGGGAAAACATTTACAATGGCCAACGTGGTGGAACGTGTGCAGAAACCAACACTTGTTTTGAGCCACAATAAAACGTTGGCTGCACAATTGTATAGCGAGTTCAAGCAGTTTTTCCCCGAAAATGCGGTGGAGTATTTTGTTTCCTATTACGATTATTACCAGCCCGAAGCTTATATTCCCACCACCGATACTTACATCGAAAAGGACCTTTCTATCAACAAAGATATCGAGAAACTCAGGCTGAGTGCCACTTCTGCATTGCTGTCGGGAAGGCGCGATGTGCTGGTGGTTTCATCGGTCTCGTGTTTATACGGAATCGGGAACCCGGAGGATTTTTATGCCAACATTACCATCTTCAGGACGGGTGAAACGGTTTCGAGAAATGCCATGCTGCGCCGGCTCGTTGATGCACTGTATTCCCGGAGCGAAACTGATTTTCAACGCGGGAACTTCAGGGTGAAGGGCGACACGGTGGATATTTACCCGGCTTATGCCGACGATGCTTTCCGGATTACTTTTTTTGGCGACGAAATCGAGGAAATCTGGATGTTTGATCCGGAATCAGGACGAAAAATAAAACAGCAGGATGAGGCCGTGATTTACCCGGCCAATATTTTTGTAACCACCAAAGACCGCATGAATACCGCCATCCGCAATATTCAGGACGATTTGGTGGCGCAGGTGGAGTATTTCAAGGAAATTGGCAAGCCTCTCGAGGCAAAACGCATTCTCGAGCGGGTGGAATACGATTTGGAAATGATGCGCGAATTGGGCTACTGTCCCGGAATTGAGAATTATTCACGTTATTTCGATGGGCGAAAACCCGGGTCAAGGCCATTCTGTTTGCTGGATTATTTCCCCAAAGATTTTATCTGTATCATCGACGAAAGCCATGTAACGCTTCCGCAGATCAGGGCCATGTTTGGCGGCGATAACTCACGTAAAATGAACCTGGTGGAATTCGGGTTCCGGTTGCCGGCAGCCATTGATAACCGTCCGCTAAAATTCGAGGAATTTGAGTCGCTGGTTAACCAGATTGTTTATGTGAGCGCCACACCTGCCGACTATGAACTGGAAAAAAGTGAAGGGGTGGTGGTGGAACAAATCATCAGACCAACCGGTTTGCTGGACCCCATGATTGATGTGCGGCCCAGCGCCAGCCAGATTGACGATCTGATGCACGAAATCAGCCTCAGGGTTGAAAAAAATGAACGCACACTGGTGACCACCCTTACAAAACGAATGGCCGAAGAACTTTC
>JAJUGS010000188.1 GCA_029265875.1 Prolixibacteraceae bacterium | reverse complement strand
AGATCCATCCGGAAACCATGAATGGGCATGTGGTGCGTGATGCAGGCCCGCTCCGGAAACCCGCCCAACATGGCAGCCTTGTCGATGGTGTCTTCCGCCATTTTCCGGTAGGTGGTCCATTTGCCGCCAATAATTGTAATCAGGCCCGAAACCGAAATCAATATTTTGTGACCGCGTGAAATTTCCTTTGTCTCTTTTTTATCGCCTTCGGGTTTTGCCAGCGGGCGTAAACCTGCAAAAACGCTCAACACGTCGGCCCTCGTGGGTTGTTTTGTAAGATACAGCCCTGCAGTGGCTAACACAAAATCCACCTCCGATTCCAATGCCACGGGTTCGAGTGAATGGTTTTCGATCAGCGTATCGGTGGTGCCCACCACCACGTGGTTGTGCCACGGAACGGCAAACATCACCCGCCCATCGGAGGTGTGCGGAACCATAATTGCCGATTTATTGGGCAGAAAATCCTTATCGAGCACCAAATGAATGCCCTGGCTGGGTGTAATCATGGTGGGTTTTCCGGGTTCGTCCATCTGAATCACCTCATCGGCAAAAACGCCGGTGGCGTTGATCACCACTTTCGACCGGATTGTATAATGATCCCCGTTTTCGGTGTCGGTTGCTGCAACACCGGTCACCAGTTCATTTTCCTTCATCAGCGAATCCACCTTACAGTAATTCAGCACGGTGGCTCCGTAGTCAACGGCAGTCTGCATCAGGCTCACCGCCATTCGGGCGTCATCAAACTGTCCATCCTGGTAAATAACGCCGCCCCGCAAACCTTCACGTTCCACCGTGGGTATCGCTTCGATGGTTTCTTCGAGCGAAAGATGTTTTGAAGGGCCCAATCCCAGTTTGCCCGCCATCATATCGTACACTTTTAACCCGACTGTATAAAACGGGCCACCCCAGAAATCGTAACTCGGGATGATAAAAGAAAGATTGGTCACCAGGTGGGGTGCATTTTTAAACATCAAACCACGCTCGTGGAGTGCTTCAAAAACCATGGAAATATCTCCTTGCTGAAGATAGCGAACGCCACCATGAACCAGTTTGGTGCTTCGGCTTGAAGTACCTTTGGCAAAATCGGCCTGCTCGAGCAACAAAGTTTTATAACCGCGCGATGCCGAATCGACAGCACAACCCAGGCCAGAGGCACCGCCGCCAATGATGACAACATCCCACTCTTTTTCTTTTTTAATTTTCTTTAATGCAGCTTTCCGGTTCATTAGTTCTGTTTTGTTTCTATTTTCTAAATCAATACTTCAGTATTTCAAACATAGGGGCGGGATTGCGGGACTTTTTCACCCCGGGTTGTGTCGTTCCTCCTTACCCGGGGTTATTATTGTTTCACCCTTTCAGGGGCTTTTTCTCTGCCTGTTCAAGCCTGCAAACTATGTACTTTCCCGCACTGTCTTCCAACTCCCGACTTCGGTCTTCAGACTATTCTCCGTACCAGTGTTTGCTGCGTTCAACAGCGCGTTTCCAGTCGGTGATTACCCGTTTGATTTTTGACGTATCGGCAACCGGTTCAAAAACTTTATCAGCCTGCCACTGATGCACAATTTCATCAAGGTTTTGCCAGAAACCAGTTGCAAGACCAGCCAGATAAGCCACACCCAGTGCAGTTGTTTCGGTGATTTTTGGCCTGATCAATTTGGTTTGAATGGCGTCGGCCTGAATCTGCATCAGCAGATTGTTCACCGAGGCACCGCCATCAACACGCAATTCGTTCAATTCAATTCCCGAGTCATCTACCATGGTATCAATCACTTCCATCGAACTGAATGCGATGGCTTCGAGGGCAGCGCGGGCAATGTGCGCTTTTGTGGATGCGCGGCGTAACCCAATTATTGCACCGGTAGCATATTGGTCCCAGTGCGGTGCCCCCAGCCCCACAAATCCCTGAACCAGTGCCACTCCCCCGCTGTCTTCCACCTGGCTGGCCAGTGCTTCAATTTCAGATGACGACTTGATAATTCCAATCTGATCGCGCAACCATTGTACAACAGCACCGCCCATAAAAATGGAACCTTCCAGTGCATAAGTCACTTCATTGCCAATCTGCCAGGCAATGGTTGTCAGCAGTTTATGTTTCGAAATAATAGGTTGATTACCGGTATTCATCACTACAAAACAGCCGGTTCCGTATGTGTTTTTCACCATTCCGGGGTTGATGCACATTTGCCCGAACAAGGCAGCCTGCTGGTCGCCGGCCATGCCACCAATCGGGATTCCGTAGCCAACAAGGTCGGCATCGGTGGTTCCGTAAACCAGGCTGCTGGGTTTTACTTCAGGCAGAATTGAAACCGGAATATCCAGTATTTTCAGCAATTCCTCATCCCACTGCAGGGAGTGGATATTATAAATCATGGTCCGGCTGGCATTGCTCACATCGGTAACATGCAATTTTCCACCCGTTAGTTTCCAAACCAGCCAGGTGTCCACTGTTCCAAAAGCCAGGTTTCCTTCTTCGGCCAGTTTCCTGACACCAGGAACATTATCAAGAATCCATTTGATTTTTGTACCCGAAAAATAAGCATCCACCACCAGGCCGGTTTTTTCGGCAATCAGTTTTTCAAGATCGCGTGTTTTTAAATCGTCACAGGTATCAGCAGTTCTTCGGTCTTGCCAAACAATGGCATTGTAAACCGGCTTCCCGGTTTTGCGGTCCCAAAGAATGGTGGTTTCGCGCTGGTTGGTAATACCGATTGATTCTATCTGATCAGGTTTAACGCCAGCTTTCTGCAACACTTCCTTAAAAACCTGAAACTGGGTTTCCCAGATGGTTTCAGGATTGTGTTCCACCCAGCCACTTTTCGGATAAACCTGTTCAAATTCCTGCTGGGCAACTGCCACAATTTCGCCTGAGTAATTAAAAAGAATAGCCCGGTTGCTGGTGGTACCCGCATCGAGCGAAAGAATATAACGTTGCATAGTTTTATGTTTTATTGGTTCGGGGAATTTACAATTATTTTTATAGCCCAAAAAACTTTTCAATACTTCTGCAACAGGTTTTTACTGTTCATGCCTGCTTTTTGAAAGTGTACCAAGAATCTGCCGGTAAATTCTTTCAAAAAAAACTTTCTACCTTTGCCCGGTTATGAATACCAAGACAAATAAAGTTGCCATCATTGGCAGTGGAAGCTGGGCGACAGCCATCGCAAAAATGGTGCTCGAAAATGTGAAGCACATTAACTGGTTTATGCGAAAACACGAAACCACCGAACAATTCGAAAAAACAGGACGCAATCCGCGCTACCTGCAAAATGTTGAATTCGACACCAACCGGATTACTTTTTACAACGATATCGACGAAATTACGGCTGATTCCGGGATTCTGATTTTTGCCATTCCATCGGCCTATCTTCCGGTAATTCTGGGCAACCTGAAAACCGACATCAGCAAAAAACACATACTTTCCGGCATAAAAGGTATCGTATCGGAGGAAAACCTGCTGGTTGTTGAGTACTTTAACAAGTTTTTTGGTGTTCCGTTCGAAAATATGAGTGTAATTGCAGGCCCGTGCCATGCAGAAGAAGTGGCGCTCGAACGTCTTTCCTATATTACGGTTGCCTGCACCGATGAACAAAAAGCTGAAAAATTTGCTTCGCTGATTTCCTGCGATTATATAAAGACCACACTTTCAGATGATATCTGGGGAACTGAATATTCTTCGGTGCTGAAAAACATTGTTGCCATTGCCTCCGGAATCTGTCATGGTTTGCGGTATGGCGATAATTTTCAGGCGGTTCTGGTCTCAAATGCCATCCAGGAAATCAAAAGATTTGTGGATACCGTTCATCCTATTGACCGCGACATCAAAAGCTCGGCTTATTTGGGCGACCTTTTGGTGACTGCCTATTCGCAGTTCAGCCGCAACCGCACCTTGGGGATGATGATCGGCAAAGGTTACCCGGTAAAAGCTGCCAAACTGGAGCTGAACATGGTGGCCGAAGGTTATTATGCCTCGAAAAGCATTTACGAAATCAACCGGAATTACAAAGTGGATATGCCGATTTCGGAAGCAGTGTATAAAATTCTATACGAAAATGCCTCACCCAAAAAAGAAATCGCGGCATTAACCGAAAAACTGAGTTAAATCCATTGTTCCCAAAGGTTTTATAACCTGTTGTAATTTACCCGATTGCTTTCTATTTTTACGAAAAAAAACCAATGACCGGTAAATTCTCGTTAGAAAAAGAAAAAATCAGGGTATTGTTACTTGAAGGAATGCATCAGTCGGCTGTAAAAACCTTTACGGATGCAGGTTACACCAATATTGAATACCTGAAAACTGCGCTTGATGATGCAGATTTGGAGAAAAAAATCAGGGACGCGCACATTATCGGCATCCGCTCCCGTACCCAACTTACCCGTGACATATTGAAAAAGGCAAGAAAGCTATTTGCCATTGGTTGTTACAGCATTGGCACCAACCAGGTTGATCTTTCTGCTGCCAAACAACTGGGAATTCCGGTTTTTAATGCCCCGTTTTCGAATACACGGTCGGTGGCAGAATTAGTAATTGCCGAAGTAATTATGCTGATGCGCGAAGTACCCGCAAAGAACGCCGCGGCACACCGTGGCGACTGGCTGAAATCGGCATCAAAATCGTTTGAAGTGCGCGGCAAAAACCTCGGAATTGTGGGGTACGGACACATTGGTTCGCAGGTTTCGATATTGGCCGAAGCGCTGGGGATGAATGTTTTTTATTTCGATATTGAAAAAAAGCTGAGCCTCGGGAAAGCAGTTCCCTGCCAGTCGCTGGAAGAATTACTGAAACTTTCGGATGTGGTGACACTGCATGTTCCGGAAACTCCGCTTACAAAAAATATGATTGCTGAAAAACAGCTGGCAACGATGAAAAAAGATGCTTTGCTGATCAACGCCTCCCGCGGTACAGTGGTTGATTACCCGGCTTTGGCTGCGGCTTTAAAAAGCGGCCGGTTGGCAGGTGCGGCAGCCGATGTTTTTCCAACAGAACCAGCCTCAAACGATGAAAAATTTGTTTCGGTTTTACAGGATTTTGATAACGTGATCCTCACCCCGCATATTGGCGGCAGCACTTCGGAGGCCCAGGAAAACATCGGGATTGAGGTCAGCGAAAAACTTGTTAAATACAGCGACAACGGCTCAACTGTGGGAGCCGTGAATTTTCCACAGGTTTCGCTGCACCCGAACAGCGACAAACAACGTTTTCTGCACATTCACAAAAACATGCCCGGTTTGCTGAAAGACATCAACTACGTTTTCACCCACAAAGGCATCAACATTGCCGCGCAATATCTGCAAACCGAACCCGAAATCGGGTACGTGATTATCGACACCGAAAGCAGCGATTGCGATCACATTCTGCAGGAACTGAAAGCAATCCCGCATACCATCAGGGCACGAATGTTGTATTAAAGACGCCATAAATTCTGTAATGATGAAATTTCAACTTCTTTATTTGATATTATAGGTTGCCATTATTTCTTGCAAAACAAGTGAAAAAGTTATCATTCAGAATGCCGATTCCCACAACAGCATGAATTCGCTCGACTGGGTCGGAACTTACCGCGACACTTTGCCCTGTGCTGATTGTGAAGGAATTCTAACCGAGATTGTGCTGAACAGCGATCTCTCTTATAAATTAGGAACCAGCTATCTGGGTAAAAATGGCGAAGTATTCCGGTCGGAAGGGAATTTCAACTGGAGTAAAGATGGAAGTACAATTATTTTGTATGGTTTTGATGCCACAAAAGAAAACAACCAGTTTAAAGTTGGCGAGAACAAACTGATAAAACTGGATATAGACGGTAAATTAATTACCGGCAACCTTGCTGAAAAATACGTTATTCATAAACAGCAGAATGTTTTAACAGGCAGATATTGGAGACTTGTTGAATTGCGTGGAAAAAAGATTGAAAAGGCAGAAAATCAGCCCAAAGAGGTGTTTTTATTTTTTAATGTTGATGGCAAAAGTGTCCAAGGAAATGGTGGTTGCAACTCAATTAACGGAGGTGTTGAATTAACTGAAATGAACCGGATAAAATTTTCAAGAATGGCATCTACCTTGATGGCGTGCCCAAATATGGAAGAGGAAAGGGAATTTTTGCAGGTACTCGAATCTGCCGACAATTACAATCTGGTTGGCGACATTTTGGAACTGAACAAAGCGCGCATGGCGCCATTGGCAAGGTTCGAAAATGTTTTTCTGAAATAACTTAACACTTTGTATATGTTCCAAGAAAGTATAATTTTGTTGGAGTAATTCAAAAAAGTATGGGAAATCAATATATTACCAACGCCAAAGGCAAAAAAGTAGGAATAATCCTTCCATTGAAAAACTATGAAAAGATGCTGGAAATGTTGGAAGAACTGGAAGACATAAAAGCATACGATGAAGCTATTTCTTTAAACGAGGAGACAGTTCCCGCAGTTGATGCATTCCGGGAAATCGAAAATAAGCGCCGTGAATTACGAGATTAAGATTTTACGCGATGCCATTAAACAACTTGAATTATTGCCGACGCATGATTACAAAGTTGTCAAATCAAAAATATTACACTTGTCCGTAAATCCAAGACCAGAAGTTGTAAAAAATTAAAAGGAAGAGCAGGGTATAGAATAAGACATGGAAATTATCGGATTATTTATGAAATTTATGATGAATCTCTCGTTGTTCAGGTAATCAGGATCGCTCACAGAAAAGAAGTCTATAGATAAAGAACCCATCAGTTTATTGCTGATGGGTTCTTTTTTGGATATGGGAAGAATGCCGTTAATCCCGGAATCCCCGGACGTTGCACGCTTTATCTCATCGCTTTGTAAGCATTGATTAATCCATTGGTTGACGAATCGTGGCCGGTAACCGGCGCGTCGTTCTTCAGTTCGGGTAAAATGGCGTTGGCAAGCTGTTTGCCCAGTTCAACCCCCCACTGGTCGAAACTGTAAATGTTCCAGATTATTCCCTGTACAAAAATTTTATGCTCGTACATGGCAATCAGCGAACCCAAAACACGCGGAGTCAGTTTTTTCACGAGTATGGAATTGGTTGGAATGTTGCCCAGGAAAACCTTGAATGGTAACAATTCCGCAATTTCTGCTTCCGTTTTCCCGGCAGCTTTCAGCTCGGCTTCCACCTGTTCGGCAGTTTTTCCCACCATCATAGCTTCGGTTTGTGCAAAAAAGTTGGCCAGCAATTTTGGGTGATGGTCGCCCACCTGGTTGTGGTTGATAGCAGCCGCGATAAAATCGCACGGGATCATTTTTGTTCCCTGGTGAATCAACTGGTAAAAAGCGTGTTGCCCGTTGGTTCCGGGTTCGCCCCAGATAATCGGGCCGGTCTGGTAATCCACCTGTTCACCGTTGCGGTCCACATATTTTCCGTTACTTTCCATGTTCCCCTGCTGGAAATAGGCCGGGAAACGGTGCAAATACTGGTCGTACGGCAAAATAGCCTCGGTTTCGGCACCATAAAAATTATTGTACCAGATTCCGATTAAAGCCAGAATCACCGGTATATTTTTGTTGAATTCAGTGTTGCGGAAATGGTTGTCCATGGCGTGTGCACCTTCCAGCAACTGAATATAGTTTTCGTACCCGATTCCCAGAACAATTGAAAGACCGATGGCCGACCACAGTGAATAGCGGCCTCCCACCCAATCCCAGAAACGGAACATATTTTTGGTATCGATTCCAAAAGCCGAAACCGCTTTTGCGTTAGTTGAAACCGCCACAAAATGGGATTTCACAAAAGCCCCATCATTGGCAGTTTTCAAAAACCAGTCGCGGGCTGTAATGGCGTTTGTCATGGTTTCCTGCGTGGTAAAAGTTTTCGAAGCCACAATAAACAGCGTGGTTTCGGGATTTACCTTTTTCAATGTTTCGGCAATGTGTGTACCATCAACATTCGAAACAAAATGCAGGTTAAGGTGATTTTTGTAGGGTTTCAATGCTTCGGTCACCATCAGGGGGCCAAGGTCGGAACCACCGATACCAATGTTTACTATGTCGGTAATGGCTTTGCCTGAATACCCCTTCCACTTCCCGGAAATTACATCTTCCGAAAAGCTTTCATCTGTTCAAGCACCGTGTTCACTTCGGGCATCACATCAGCACCGTCCACCAACATCGGGGTGTTGCTGCGGTTGCGAAGTGCAACATGCAAAACTGCCCGGTCTTCGGTTGCATTGATTTTCTGCCCGGCAAACATACTTTCTACAGCTTCT
>JAJUGS010000327.1 GCA_029265875.1 Prolixibacteraceae bacterium | reverse complement strand
CGAAACCCGGAGTATGGGGCATATGCTTTTAAAGAAGCTTCACGCGCAGCAAGAATAAGTTTTGAGTCTGATTCTGGCAAGCTGGCTATGTTCTCATATTCTTCGGCTATTATCTGGTAAACCTTTTTTTGCATGATTACATTTTTGTTCAAGCTGCAATTTTACAGAATTAACAGGAAATTATGTCATTTACCCCCATTAAAAGAATAAAATGGGTTTATTGCACAATGAAATTGACAGGATGTTGTTTATAAATAAAGGCAGATGAAACAGGAAAAAGATTCATTCAGCCTATTTTTGAATTTATACAAATTTCGGATGCATCCATGAAGATATATTTTACAACTTTATTTGTCCTTCTCTTAAATTTCGCCTTTGCTCAAATTTCCCGTCTCCAATACATCGAAATGTACCAGAATATTGCGATTAACGAAATGCGCCGTACAGGCATTCCTGCCAGCATTAAAATGGCACAGGCTTGTCTGGAATCGGCAAACGGAAACAGCCCGCTTTGCAAAATGTCGAACAACCACTTCGGGATAAAATGCAAATCGAACTGGACAGGCGAAAGTGTAAAATGGGATGATGATGAAAAAAATGAATGTTTCAGGAAGTACGATACCGTGGAAGAATCGTTTATCGACCATTCCAATTTTCTGGTGAACAGCCCACGATATGCATCACTTTTTCAGCTTGCCCCCGGCGATTATGTAGGTTGGGCAAACGGGTTAAAAGCCGCGGGGTATGCAACTGCGCCCGATTATGCTGAAAGACTTATCAAAATTATCGACGAGAACAGACTTTATTTGCTCGATAACGGGATAAATATTGATGAACTGGCTTTGGCGCAACGTGCAGAAATGTCGTTGAAAAATGTGTCGAACAACCTGAAAATTGAACTCCAACCCCACCAGGTTGTCAGCGCGAACCACCTGAAAGCGGTGGTTGCCCGCGAAGGCGACACTTTTGAAATGATTGCGCAGGGTTTCAGGAAAAAAGCCTGGGAAATCTATATGTTTAACGACAGGCCCGAAGGTTACCGCCCCGTGAAAAACGAGATTGTTTATATACAGCGCAAACACCGCAAAGCGCTGCGGGGCAACGAAAAACACAAAGTTGCACCTGGTGAAACCATGCATTTTATTTCGCAGATTTATGGAATCAGGCTGAAGCAGCTTTACAAACGAAATGGCATGAAACCGGGAGAAGAGCCTAAAACGGAAGAAGTAATCTTTTTGCGCGAAAAAAGAAGATAAAATCCTGCCTTAAATTGTATCGATTTTAGAGCGGTGCAAAAAGTAGCGCAGCAAAACCCTGTCGGTAAAAAGAATAAAGATTGATAAAAACGAAACCCCGATAACCACCGGAAGATTTTTGGTTACAAAATCGAGCCAGTCCTTCCAGTCGGCACCCACCAGAAAAATTTGTACAACACCCAGAATAACCAGTATTCCGGCAACAACACCCACGTAAACTCCAAACTCCCTTAAATACTGTCCCCATGCAAATTTGCGGCTCATCTTTTCAGCCATCCTGTCGGCAAAATTGTCGGGCAACACAAATCCCGGCTCGCTTTTCAGCGCGTCAACCAGCCATTTGTTGTTTTCGTTGTATTTTCCGTTGTCAAGCATATTCGGTAAAAATATTAGTTTTTTCAGTAACTGCCAATTTCTCTAATTTCTCTTTTAAAATATTCCGGGCCCGCGAAAGGTAACTTTTTATGGTTCCTTCGGGCATCCCGGTTATTTCCTCAATTTCGCGGTACGAGAACTCTTCAAGGTGAAACAGCGTCAGCACCGTCCGGTATTGCACCGGCAGCTCCTCAATTTTCTGCATCAGGTACCTCGTTACTTCCTCTTTTTCCACCGGCTGGTGGGCTGCCAATTCGTCGGTTTCGGCTGCCACCAGTTTCGGGTTTTCGTCGTACGAGTGTTCGCCGCGGTCTTCTTTTCTGATGTGCGAAATGCTTGTATTGTAAGCAATTCGTGCAATCCAGGTCGAAAGTTTTGCATCGCCCCTGAACTTCCCGATTTTCGAATACACCTTCATAAAAACCTCCTGGCAAATGTCTTCCACATCCTCCTGCCGTTGTACAATGCGGCCCACCACATGCAAAACCAGCCGCTGGTGTTTGGCCACCAGAAACCGGAATGCATTGCTGTTCCCGTTGATAATTTGCTGTACTAACTCGGCGTCATTCATAACTGCACAATCTGACTCTGAAAGTTACTCAAATGTTGCAATTTCCTGTAAACTTTTTTCCCGGGCAGGCAGCCGGGCTTTCCGCTTTAGTTGCCGCGCAGGCTCCGGTTCCGGCGGCGGTTTGTGGCGGGCTTCCGCGGGTCGCCGCCACAAACCGGCCGTCACCGTCGCCTGCTTTGGCAAGCTGCCGCTCCAATCCCTGCCTGTTCGTGCCACCACTAATTCCTTATTTCCTTGTTTTGTTATTTTTAACTCGAATCAAGAGCTAAAAATCTTTAATAAACCGTCTTCTTTGCTTTAGATTTTCTCGAAAAATCCTGCCTTACAGGCAGTTTAGTTCTCTTATGCGGCAACCACAGGTTACAAACCTGTGGTTATGAAAATAAGTCCCTGCCTGCGGCAGGCAGGCTTTCAGGACAAGTTGCAGAAATGACTTGAAAAGTCTCCCGATAATTATCGGGATTCATAACCGCACGGTCATCGACCTGCGGAAATAACGTCAAAAATTACAACTGCCTGTAAGGCAGGACAAATAAATTGATGAAACGAGCCATCATAAAAACTTTATGACACAAGAGCAGATGATGGCGAGTTCCATGTGTTACCATTTAAAAACAATAAATTGTAAACACATAAAAAACCCGGTTCTATTCTTGATTCGCATTTTCTCCAAAAAAACTTTTCACTTTCTGCAACATTTCCGAAACCTGCGATGTCAAACGGTCAGAAAAACAAATTTTAAAACAATAAATTATGGAACATTTAAGCGAAATTGTAGTAACAGGGGTGGTTTTCTTCGGAATTTATCACATTTTAGTTCTTATCTCCGACTACTTTCTGAAACGGAAACTGATTAAAGCCGGGCAATACGAAAAGGTCGGAATCCTTGAAGCCAAAAGCGTTGTCAGCGAAGAAACAAACAAATATCCGTCGTTGAAGTGGGGTTTGGTGGCATTAATGACCGGTATCGGGTTAATCGTTATCGAATTGATAAGGGCTTCCAATCCTTACATGTGGAATGTTGAAAACGCTGCGTTGCCTTTCGGAATCCTGCTTGTGTTTATTTCGTCGGGATTCCTGCTCTACTTCTTCTTTATGAACCGGAAGAAAAATTAAGTCCCAGTTTGTTTGTATTAAGCGTTTCCAAACGAACTTTCCCAAAGTTTCAAACTTTGGGAAAGTTGTTTTTAAGCGAACCTGTAATTTTCAATTTGCTGAAACCCTCTTAAAAACTCCTCGGTTTTCATGCGCTTTTTACCCGCCAGTTGAATATCGGTAATACTCAACCAGCCATTTCCGCAGGCTGCCAGTAAGGTTTTCTTTTTATCGGTTTTTATGGTTCCAGGTTGTGCAGTGTCGTTTAACACGGTTTTCTCTGCGTAAAATATTTTGGTTTGAATTTCTTCTCCTGTTTCAATATTCTTCAGAATACTCCAGGCAGTGGGGTAGGGCGAGAGTCCGCGTATCAGATTCCTGACCGTTTCAGTTTCTTTATTCCAGTCAATTTTGCAATCTTCTTTAAAAATTTTAGGTGCGTGTTTTATTTCAGTACCTGCTGCCAATTCTTGTTGCGGAATGGCTTTGTAATCGCCACTTGCTAATGCATCCACAGTTTTTACAACCAGCCCGGCACCTGCTT
>JAJUGS010000042.1 GCA_029265875.1 Prolixibacteraceae bacterium | reverse complement strand
GCTTGGTTGAAAATAAGCATTTGATAAAAAAAGAAATGGCCACCTGAAAGGAAGCCATTTCAACTTTGAAATTTAAAAATTTGTTTATTTCCTGTACACTTTTTTATATCCGTAGATGGCAGCTTCGCCCAGTTCTTCTTCAATACGCAGAAGTTGATTGTATTTAGCCATCCTGTCAGAACGGCTCAGCGAGCCAGTTTTAATCTGACCTGCATTGGTTGCAACAGCAATGTCGGCAATCGTTGAATCCTCAGTTTCACCTGAACGGTGAGAAGTTACCGAGGTGTAACCTGCACGGTGGGCCATTTCAATAGCGTCAAGTGTTTCAGTCAAGGTGCCAATCTGGTTTACTTTTATAAGGATTGAGTTACCTGCACCTAATTCAATGCCTTTTTTAAGATATTCTACATTGGTAACAAAAAGATCATCACCAACGAGCTGGCATTTGCTGCCAAGCTTTGCTGTAAGAGCTACCCAACCATCCCAGTCGTTTTCGCTCATTCCATCTTCGATTGAATCGATAGGGTATTTTTCAACTAAACCGGCAAGAAATTCTACCTGCTCAGCTGAAGAACGTTTTGCCCCGTTTGCCCCTTCAAATTTGGCATAGTTGTAAATACCACCTTCATAGAATTCAGAAGCGGCACAGTCCAAAGCAATTGATACATCACCACCATCTTCGGCGCGGCCCGGTTTGTAGCCAGCTTTTTTAATGGCTTCAATAATACTGTTCAATGCATCTTCGGTACCATTTAAAGTTGGGGCGAAACCACCTTCGTCACCTACAGCAGTGCTCAAACCACGGTCGTGGAAGATTTTTTTCAGCGAGTGGAAAACTTCGGCACCCATGCGTAATCCTTCACGGAATGAAGAAGCGCCAATCGGGCGGATCATAAATTCCTGGAAAGCGATGGGAGCATCTGAATGCGAACCACCATTGATAATGTTCATCATCGGAACCGGCAATGTTTTTGCATTGGCGCCACCAATGTAACGATAAAGCGGAAGCTCAGAATAGTCGGCAGCAGCTTTTGCAACAGCCAGCGAAACACCCAGCATGGCGTTGGCGCCCAGTTTCGATTTGGTTTTTGTGCCATCCATTTCGAGCAATTTTTTGTCGATAGCTACCTGGTCGGTGGCATCCATGCCAATGATCTCTTTGGCTATGATTTCGTTCACGTTTTCAACGGCTTTTAAAACACCTTTCCCCAAATAACGGCTTTTGTCGCCATCCCGGAGTTCAAGAGCCTCGTTTTCACCTGTTGATGCTCCGGATGGAACTGCGGCACGGCCAAATGCACCACTTTCGAGCAGCACTTCAACTTCGATGGTTGGGTTCCCGCGTGAATCGAGAATTTCTCTTGCTTTAACGTCGCTAATAAACATAGTAAATTGTTTTTATTGTTTAACTATTTTAAAAAATTATTCAGAAAATCAAGACTTTAATCATGATTCAAAAAACGTTCAAAAATAACAAATTGTTCATTTTTGGTTAAGAGATAAAAATGCAGTAGTTATCGATTTTATGAAAGGTTAACTTAAAAAATTCAATTTACAGTTGATCAATCTTATTACGGCAATGAGTAATTTATTATTAACATTTTGATTTATTGTGCCTTCTCCAAATATAGGGGGCTTAAATGGTGATTTTTAAAGTATCTTCTGACAGATGAACTCTGTTCTGTAAAATTTATGCAGAGATTATGGATCATGCTTCCTTCAAAGCTATAAATATGAATCGAACCCTAAACCATTCTAATTGCGTTATACAAGTTTATCCGATTATTGAAAACCTGAAAATAGCTCCAATTTTGTAACTTTATCTTCAAATTTTTGCTATGCTGGTGACCCGGATTTTAATAACAAGTATTTTTACACTCAATTATCTGTTTTGTTATACTCAAACAGTTGTATCAGAAGAATTTAACAAGCTGGTTGAAAAACCGGATTACAAAAGTGCAACGATTGGGATCGAGGTTATTGATGCAACAACCGGTCAGGATATATTTTCAGAAAATTCTGAAAAGTTAATGATTCCGGCATCGGTACTCAAAATTGTTACTTCGGCAACAGCACTTGAAATTCTCGGAGCTGACTACAGATTTAAAACACGGATAGGATATAAAGGCAGTATCAGCCATAACGAGTTAACTGGTGATTTGGTTATTATTTCTGGAGGTGATCCAACCCTGGGGTCATCCTATTTTTCAGGTAAAGATTTTTTACATGAATGGGCCGGAAAAATCAGGGAAGCAGGAATTGAAAAAATAACCGGCAACATCGTTCTCGATGGGTCAGATTATGAAGCAGAAGAACTGCCCCCTACCTGGGTTTGGGGAGATATTGGGAATTATTACGGTGCCTGCTTCAATTCGTTTACAAACCACGACAATCTTTTTGCAATTACTTTTAAATCGGGCAATGCAGGCGAGAAAACTGAAATAATTTCAACATCACCGGTAATTGAAGGTTTAAAAATTGAAAATCGGGTGGTAGCTTCTGATGATAAAAATGATAACGCATTTGTTTATGGCAGTCCTTTCGATAAAAACAGGTTAATCAAGGGAACAATCCCAAAGGGAAAGGAAAAGTTTTCAATAAAAGCTTCAATGCCCTCGCCGGCAGAATTGTTTGGATTAATGTTCATTAAAGCAATTCGGGATGTAGGAATTGTTTTCAATGGAACCTCAATTGTGAGTTCGGTTAGAACCGGAAATTTCACCGAAATTCATACTCATTATTCTCCTTCGCTTGATGAAATCATTAAAAAATTAAACTACGAAAGTGTGAATTTGTTTGCTGAACATTTGTTGGTGCAGCTGGGTTTCGAAAAAAATAAAAAAGGGGGCCGGGAGTCTGGAATTGTAGTAATAAACAATTTCTGGAAAGAATTGGGTTTTGAAACGCAAAATCTTGTGATGGAAGACGGAAGTGGCCTTTCTCATTTTAATGCTGTTACCCCTTCTTTTCTGAACCAGGTTTTGAAATATATGTACCACAGCAAAAACAGTGGAAGTTTTATCGAATCGCTGCCATCGGCAGGGGAGGGAACTCTTAGTTCTTTCAGTAACACTGCTTTCCCGGAAAATACCTTGAGAGCAAAAAGTGGTTCGATGACAAGGGTTCGTTGTTATTCGGGTTATATCACCTGCAATTCAGGAAAAACACTGATATTTACTGTCATGGTCAATCATTTTGCGGGTACACATGCTCAACTCCGTTCAGGAATTGAACATCTTTTATTATCTGTTAAAAAGAATTTCTGATTTAATTTTCGATAATATATTTAAGATAATCAGTGTTTTATGTGATTGTCTGAGGAAAAAATATGGACGTAAATTTGCATCGGGTATTGACTTGTACTTTTTTATATTGTAACTTGTTTTACCGTTACCATTAAGTCAGGATATAATCAAGAGATTTTCTTATCATACTATTTAAAGGACGTATAAACTGCTTTAAATTGTTGTAATTAAGTTGATTAACTAAAAATTCAAAACATATTAGAGAATTAAGAATCTTAATATGTTAAAACGGTTCGGATTGATTTGTTTTTGAATTTGAAAAATTAATGGAAAAACTTTTTGATTATGATTCACACTTGCCTCTCGTTTTTGACCAATGAACTGAATGAATACCTGAAAGTCCGCACGGGTTCGCCAACTGTTGACAGGGTTTTTCTTACGAGCGTGGCAACCGAGGGCGGTGGTGTGGTAATTCCCGATAAATCAGTTGGCGTTTCACTGATTAATATTGAAGAAGACAGAGTTTACAAAGATCAAAAATCGACTGTTATCAACAGTTTTGGAAATGTTGAGCGGCTCAATCCCGAAATCAAACTGAATCTTTATGTATTAATCTCTGCAAACTTCCAGAATACCAGCGAAGAAGATTCTTCCGACGATTATGTGGAGGGATTGAAACAGCTTTCATTTATTATTTCATTTTTCCAGGCAAAAAATGTTTTTACGCCTGAAAATTCACCCAAACTTGCTGAATATGATCCAAATCTGAAAAAGCTTGTCGTGGAATTGTATTCCTATTCATTCGAGCAGTTATACAATTTCTGGTCGGTTGTTGGGACAAAATACTTACCATCAGTATTGTACAAAATCAGGATGCTGACTTTCCAGGAAAGAGAATTCTTCGACTCGAATGCCCCGATCGAAAAAATTGCCATCAACAGCAAAACCAAACAGCCATGAATATTAACTATAAACGGATATTAAACCTGGTGGTTGGTCACAGCTATTTTAAAGATGGTTTCGACCGGTTTGTGAAATTATATCCAACTGCAGCCACCGAGGAGTTGATGAGAAATGGAAAAATGCTGTTTAAACGACTTCCAAATGGAATAACCATTTTGTACAGAACGCTTGACGATGAAGAAACACCGCTGGCCGAACTTGAAAAAGACCAGGTTTTTACATTCAGTATTAAAGCCGAAAATCAGGCAGGTTTGCTGAGTATCACCAACTTGGATGAATCTGCTGAAAAAGCCTATGGCGCCGGAAAAATTGTTTACTTCACCAATCATCCTGCTTCAGCTTCAACCAATCAGAATAACCCTGAAATACTCTCCAACCAGATAATTGATTCATTAAAAGGACCACTGTTTACCTATCAATTTGCAATAAACGGAAATCCCGGCAATGTTGTATTGATTGTTGCTGATGAACACGGGAATCCTGTTTCGGTTGGCAAAGATTCTGATGGCGTGCCATTTCCTTTAAAAATCATTCTTACTGCAAACAGCAATAATTTATTTGTTCAACAGGTCGATTTGCGTAGTCAGAAAACCGGTCGCTACAGAATTTCAATTCTGGACCAGGATGAAACAATCACGTTGAAAACCGAGGAAATATATGTTGACGGGCAACTTGAAAAAGAAAACATTCTTGGAATTGTTGAAATAAAATATGATTCAGTAACCAATCATTTGTATGGCGCGACAGAGGAATATAAACTGCAATTCCGTTTCAATGAAACTTACTGGAAATACTTTTTTGTTAACAAAAGCAGGAATATTGATTTTGCGACCGATTCACTGGTAATTACCGATTCGGGTAATGTAAACGGTGGACCCTACCAAATCAATAATTTTCAGAAGGTATTTTCAAGCATAAAAATAACTGCCAAAACCGCAGGCCCGGCCGGAAACAACATTTCAATGGATTATTCAGGTGCAGCAGCATTTCCGGCAGTTTTATTCTCCGGAGAAACACTTTCGGGCGGGGCAACCGGAGCGAAGGCTGAAGGGATTATTACAATTATTAATAATGATATTACCGGATACAGTATAAAGATTGATGCGGTTACCTTCACGGAGGGTACTGATTTTGAAAAAGGAACAACTTCTGATGATACGGCAATGAAGCTTGTTAATGCAATAAATGGAGATGGGACGGTTGCCGTTTCAGCAAGCTTACTAAAACACGATATTTTGGTGAATAATCTTCAAACGGTTGTTTATGGTTCGTTGCAGAAAATTCCGTTTTATGAAGTGCCAAAACTAAAAATTGAATTAAGAAAAAAATCAGATAATCAGGTGATTATTTCCAACCTGCCCAATCCTTCGCACAACGGTATTAAAAAGCTCTTTGCCGGCAGATTTGAGTCGGAAGTATATGTATTTATTTAACTGAACTACTAAAATTATTTATAAACAAATTAAAAAACAGAATTATGGCAAACTACAAAACTCCCGGTGTTTATGTCGAGGAAATATCGAAGTTGCCTGCCTCAGTAGCTCCGGTTGCCACTGCAATTCCTGCATTCATCGGTTACACTGAAAAAAGGGTGAGAAACGGGAAAACCCTGGCAACTGCAACACCTGTAAGGATTACTTCTTTGCTTGAATACGAGGAAATATTCGGAGGTGCTTTTGATGAAAAACTATCGGTTACGCTCACTGGACCGAGTGTGGCAGAAGCTGATACTTCTATTTCTGTAGCTGCCACTACGCAATTGTCGCCTTATTCGCTTTACAATAACCTTGTAATGTATTTCGGAAACGGGGGAGGTCCCTGTTACATTGTCTCGGTTGGTTTATACACAAACCTTGCAATTCCTGCCGATCCTGCATCATTGATTAATGTGGATGATCTGGAAGCAGGTTTGGCCGCCATTGAGAATGAAGATGAAGTTACTTTATTGGTTGTTCCGGAGGCAATTGTTTTAAGTGCTGCCAACCGGAAAACAATTAACGATAAAATGCTCGCTCAATGTAACAAACTGCAGGATCGGTTTGCGATTCTGGATGCCGCCGTATTAGGTGGAACTGTCAACGACGATGGAATTGGTTTCAGGGCCGATGTTGGTACTGATTATTTGAAATATGGTGCAAGTTATTATCCTTCGCTGAAAACAACCATTGGATTGAATTTCGAAAATTCAGGCGTGGCGATTACCGACAACAGGACCGGTGGAACATTTACCGGTGGAAAAACACTCGACCATGTATTGAATGGGAACAATGTTCCTGTTTCAGCCACCGGAACCATCACGATTGATGATTTTTCGGCATTGGCCGGCGATGTGATTACCATAAACGGACATGCATTTACCGAAGGTGCAGCACTCGACTGGCAGGCCGGTGGAACAAACGTTCAGGCAGCGACCTCATTGCTCGCAGCCATTACAACTTTTGCCGACGCAGCTTATACAGCCACCAGAACTTCGAATGTAATTACCATTACGGCAGTGCCCGGAAACGCCGGAAACAGTATTGCTTTGGCTTACACCGACAATGGCAGCCCGGGAATAACACTTTCTGGACCGACCTTGACCGGTGGTTCAGCAGGGTTGAAAGCCGATAAAACATTGTACAACAACATTATCAAAGAAATTAAAAAGAAATTTGAAGTAACGCTCTATCCATCGTCTGCAATGGCGGGGGTTTTTGCCCGTGTCGATTTTGAAAGGGGCGTGTGGAAAGCACCCGCCAATGTCAGCCTTCGCCTGGTGAAAGACCCAACAGTGATGGTAACCAGTGAACAACAGGAAAATCTGAATGTGGATGCCACAACGGGAAAATCAATCAATGTAATCAGAAAATTTGCCGGAAAAGGTGTGATTGTCTGGGGAGCCAGGACACTGGCTGGTAATGACAACGAATGGCGTTATGTGCCGGTTCGAAGGTTATTCATTTTCATCGAGGAATCGGTTAAAAAAGCAACTGAATTTGTTGTTTTCGAACCGAATGACGCCAATACCTGGTTACGCACAAAAACCATGATCGAGAACTTCCTGACAGGTTTGTGGCGCGATGGTGCATTGGCCGGTGCAAAACCCGAACATGCTTTCTTTGTAAAAGTTGGGCTTGGCGAAACAATGACCGCACTCGACATACTCGAAGGCCGGCTCAATATCGAAATCGGGCTGGCTGCAGTCCGGCCTGCTGAATTTATCATCCTGAAATTCTCGCATAAGCTTCAGGAATCCTAATCGTTGAAAATCAATAATTAAAAAAGACAATATGGCAAATTACAAAACACCGGGAGTCTATATTCAGGAAATATCGACTTTACCTGCATCGATAGCCGGAGTGGAAACAGCCATTCCTGCATTTATCGGGTACACCGAGCGGGCAACCGAAAACGGAAATGATACAAAGCTCCGGTTCAAAGCAACGCGGATCAGTTCGCTGCTTGAATTTGAAGAAATATTCGGAGGGCCGAATAACGAAAATATCGCAGTAACGGTTGCCGATACTTTGGATGCCAATGATGTGCTGACTGACCGGAAAATCACAGTTTCGCTGGCTACTCCATCGGCTTACAAACTTTACTACCAGGTACAGATGTTTTATAATAACGGCGGTGGCCCGTGTTATATCATGTCGGTGGGTGGTTATGGCGATGCCGTGAGTGCACCGGCCAACAATTCGGCTGGAATCACCAAAGGAATTCTTGAACTTGAAAAAGTTGATGAACCAACGCTGCTTGTTTTTCCCGATGCAGTTTCGCTGGCCGATGTTACTGAATATGGTTCGGTAATCAGTGCCTCGCTGGCTCATTGTGCAAAGTTACAAGACCGGTTTACGATTGCCGATGTTTTCGGAACCGATATGGGTGCTTTCCGCACTGCAATCGGGTCTGATAACCTGAAATATGGAGCGGCTTATTATCCGAATCTGAATACCGTGCTGAATTACGGTTTCAGCGAGTCGGTGGTTGATGTTGACACGCACACTGAAAATGGAGCTGCTGCAACGGTTGACAATGTTCAGGGACAAACACTGAGCGCACTGAGTGCCTCACATCCGAGTTTGTACAGGGCAATTCTTGCTGAAATCAAAAAATTGTATGTCGATTTGTCGCCATGCGGTTCCGTTGCCGGAATTTATGCCCGTGTTGACCGCGAACGCGGAGTTTGGAAAGCACCGGCAAATGTGGGTGTCAGATCGGTAATCGGCCCGGTGGTAAAAGTCAATCATGAAGAACAGGAATTGCTCAATGTGGATGCTTCAACCGGAAAATCAATCAATGCGATCAGGGTTTTTACCGGAAAAGGAACACTGGTTTGGGGTGCCCGTACTTTGGCCGGAAATGATAATGAATGGCGCTACGTTTCGGTGCGCCGGCTTTACATTTACATTGAAGAATCGGTTAAAAAAGCCACCGAATTTGTGGTTTTCGAGCCCAACGACGCCAATACCTGGCTCAGGGTGAAAACCATGATTGAAAACTTTCTGACCACTTTGTGGCGCGATGGTGCCCTGGCCGGGGCCAAAACCGAAGATGCCTTTTTTGTTAAGGTGGGGCTGGGTGTTACCATGACTGCCCTCGATATCCTGGAAGGAAGGCTGAATGTTGAAATCGGGCTGGCAGCAGTTCGTCCGGCTGAATTTATCATCCTGAAATTCTCGCATAAACTTCAGGAATCATAGTTATCAAATTGAATCATAAATCATTAAAAAAATAAAATTATGGCAATTAATTATCCAGTAACAGTTTTCCACTTCCAGGTTGAATGGGGCGGAACAAGAATTGGTTTCACCGAAGTTTCGGGACTGACGGTTGAATTGCAGAATATTGATTACCGTGAAGGAAGCTCTCCGGAATATCATGTTACAAAAATGCCCGGAATTCCGCAGTATTCCAACATTACCCTGAAAAGAGGGATGTTTAAAGCTGATAATGAATTCTTTCAGTGGCTCAATACCGTGAAAATGAACAGTATTGAAAGGAGGGATCTTACCATTTCGTTGCTGAATGAAGAACATGCACCGGTGGTTACCTGGAAAGTAAAGAATGCCTATCCCTGCAAAGTGGAAGGGCCTTCGCTGAACTCAACAGGAAACGAAGTGGCCATCGAAAGCATCGAATTGTGTCACGAAGGATTAAATATCGAATTCTCATAAATCAACCTGCAAATCAATTACGGATGGCACTTTTTTATCCACCGGTCGGGTTTCATTTTTTCGTCAGATTCGAAGGGTTACTGCTGAAATATCCCGGCATTCCTGATATCGGGTTTCAGTCGGTTTCGGGAATCAATGCCGAAATCAGTGTGGAAGAATACCACGAAGGCGGCGAAAACAGGTTCAAACACAAGTTGCCCAACCCGGTAACCTATCAGAATCTGGTGCTGAAACGCGGAATGTTAATTGGTTCGCAATTAATACAATGGTTCAAAGACTCGGTTGAAAGCTACAAGTTCGAAGCCCATGACATTACGGTTATTTTACTGAATGGCGACCATATTCCGATTCAGGCCTGGAATTTTATCAAAGCCTGGCCGGTTAAATGGGATATTTCCGAGTTCAATGCCCAGCAGGGAACCATTGTAATCGAAAGTATTGAGTTTGCTTACCAGTATTTCAGAAGAATTGATGTTACATCACTGGCTGCCGGATTTTCGGCAAGCGTAAGCGTAAGTATATGATTGAGATAAGAGAACTTGTGATTCGGGCCAATGTTGAAAATTCCTCGCGGAATAACCAGCAGGGTGAACAGGCTCCGGTGAATGCTGAAAATACCCAAAATAAAGGAATCTGTTCTGAAAACATTGATTTAATGCTTCAGATTATCAAAGATAAAAAGGAACGTTGATGGGATTGCTTAATTTATTCGACGGACTTGCCGAAGTGGCCAAACTAACCATTGAAGCGTACGAAGATGTTGATTTTCGTACCAAGACCGGTGAGATGTTTACGGTGATGTACAATCCGAATACATTCAGCCAGCGTTACCGGTCGGTTTGGTCGGGCGAAACACCGCAGGGCGGGACTGCTGATACCCAATCGTACAGACGGTTGGAGTCCGACAGCGTCACTTTTGATTTTCTTTTTGACGGAACCGGTGTTTCTGGCGTTGGCGGTACTTCTGTCGATTTGAATCCCAAAGCCGGCGAAGTCGGTTATGTACAGGAACAAATCAACAGTTTTCTGAAAATCACCCAGGGCGTTAATGGTTCAACCCACGAGCCCAATTTTCTCCAATTAAGCTGGGGAACCTTTATTTTCAACGGGGTGATGGAAAGCGCCAATATTACTTACAAGCTTTTCCATTCATCAGGAGCACCGTTGCGGGCAACCATCAACGCGTCGTTTAAAAAATCGGTTTCGCGTACCGAACAGGCTGCCCAGGCCCGACTGACTTCACCCGACCTCACGCATTTCAAAATTGTAAACGAAGGTGAAACACTTCCTTTGATTGCTCAGAAAATTTATGGCGACCCGAATTTCTATCTCGAAATTGCCCGCGCGAACAACCTGAATAATTTCAGAAAACTGAAAGCCGGACAACAACTGATTCTTCCACCTGTAAACAAAAAAGAATGATCGATTCGAGAGTAATACCAACACAGGCGGAGACCGACCTTGCTACTTTCACCATTCTGTCAGGTGGACAGCCAATCAGCGGTGAAATTGGAGTCAAAAGCATTTTTGTGGTGAAATCGGTGAATAAAATTCCCACGGCAAGAATCGATATTGTTGACGGCAGCGTACCCCGCGAAGATTTTGAAATGAGTTCGGGCAATTTGTTTATTCCCGGAAATGAAATTGAAATCAAGGCGGGTTATCATTCTTCTGAAAGTACCCTGTTTAAAGGAATTATCACAAAACACAGCATCCGGTCGAAAAAAGACAAGCCTTCTTTTCTGAATATCGAACTGAAAGATAAAAGCATAAAACTGACTGTTGGCCGGAAAAACAAATATTTCGAGGAAGTTAAAGACAGCGAGATCATCGAGGAAATCATCAATAATTATGGACTGACGCCTGATGTTGAAGCTACCGGGGTGACACACAAAGAAATGGTGCAGCATCATGCAACCGACTGGGATTTTCTCGTTTCGCGTGCAGAGGTAAACGGAAAACTCGTTTTTGTTGACGATGGCAAAATCACCGTAAAAGCGCCTGATCTTTCCGGTGATCCGGTTCTGAATCTCGCTTATGGACACAATGTTTATGATTTTGAAGCCGGGATGGATGCCCGTGACCAGTTTACTGCGGTAAAAAGCAGTGCGTGGGATTTTACAAACCAGGAGGTAATCGAAGGAACTGCTGACGAACCTTCCATCACCGAACAGGGAAACATTACTGCTTCCGATTTGGCGAATGTGATTGGTTTGCAGGAATTTCCGCTTCAACACGCCGGAAAAATAACCGACAATGAACTGAAAGCGTGGTCGGATGCAAAGCTTCTGAGAAGCCGTTTGTCGAAAATAAAAGGAAAAGTCAAAATACAGGGTTTCAGCGATATCAAACCCGGAAATGTCATAGAATTAGCCGGATTTGGCGACCGGTTCAACGGAGTGGCTTTTGTTTCGACTGTTTCTCAGATAATGGAAGGTGATACGCCGTGGTTTACCGAAATTGAGTTCGGCCTGGATAAGGATTGGTTTACTGATAATTACAATGATATTGTTGAAAAACCGGCTTCGGGGCTTGTCCCCTCGGTTCACGGATTGCAGACAGGCGTTGTCACAAGTATTCATGACGACCCGTTGGGAGAGGAAAGAATCAGGGTAAAACTGCCCGTTATCGATAACCAGGGAGACGGAGTTTGGGCCAGGCTTACAACACCCGATGCCGCTGATTCGCGTGGCTGGGTCAACCGTCCTGAAGTTGGCGATGAAGTGGTTGTCGGTTTTTTAAACGACGATCCGCGTTACCCGGTGATTCTGGGTTCTCTGTTCAGCAGTGCCAAACCATCGCCTATTCAGCCGGAAGAAGAAAACAAGCAAAAAGGTTATCAAAGCCGGAGTGGAATGAAATTCGTTTTTGATGACGATAAAGTGAGTATAACCACCGAAACTCCCAATGGAAACAAAATCATTTTAAGTGAAGAAGAAGGAAGTATTCTGATAGAAGACGAAAATGGAAATAAAATAGAATTGTCGTCGGACGGAATAAAAATAGAGAGCGCCGCTGATATTAACATCAAAGCCACAGGCGATGTGAATATCGAAGGTGTGAATATCAACGTAAAAGCCCAGGCCCAGTTAAAAGCCGAAGGCAGCGCCGGTGCTGAAATGTCAACCAGCGGACAAGCTGTGGTTAAAGGTTCGATAGTAATGATAAATTAAAAAGAACAGACGTTGTCAGCGTGCTTGCGCCTGACAACGTCATAAAAAAATAAAGAACGATATGCCACCTGCAGCAAGAGTAACTGATACAACTACACACGGAGGAACCATCATCGGGCCGGGTGAACCAACCGTGCTGATTGGCGGGATGCCGGCAGCGGTTTTGGGCGATAACCACATTTGTTCGTTACCGCCCAATGTTCACCAACCCACGGTGAGTCCTTTCCCGATGGGGAGTACAACCGTGTTGATTGGCGGCAAACCAGCAATCAGGGTGGGAGATACAGCAATTTGCGGCGCTTCGGCTGCCGTTGGTGAACCAACAGTAATAATCGGTTAAAATGGGAAGAATAAAAATAGATGAGAACTCGTTTCTCGGGCGGGGATGGTCGTTCCCTCCGGTTTTCAGCCGGGGCGAAAACAGCGTTCAAATGGTTGATGAAGAAGAAGATATCAGGCAGAGCCTGGTGATTCTTCTCTCAACCATAAAAGGAGAAAGAGTGATGCAGCCCGATTTCGGCGCCAATATGGAAGATCTGCTTTTTGAACCGCTGACTGTTTCGTTTGCCAAAAAAATCAGCGACCAGATTGAGCGCGCCATTCTTTTTTACGAACCCCGGATAAAAACCGATGACATCAGTTTTAACCAGGACAATGAAAACGGGCTGGTGGAAATCAGGATTGATTACACGATCATCGCCACCAACAACCGGCGAAACATTGTTTACCCCTACTATTTAAACGAAGGAACTAACATTTCGCAATAAAGGAGACACATGTCGGAAAACTGTAATTCAAAGAATCCGCTGCAACGCGATGGCACCAGCCAGGAGCAAAGAATACTGAAAACCTTGCTTCCGGGGTATGTTGCTGTTGATGAGCGGAATATTGACGATCTCAAAGATTTTGTTGCCCGGTTTGCTGAAGAAATTGCGTATTATAAACCTGACAATTCAGTGGATGGTAACTGGAAAGATTTCTTTGATAAAACAATCGACGAAAACAGCCAGTACAATTCGCCTCATTTTGCCCTGTTCATGGCATTTTTGAAGATTTTCAAACATGCCCAGGACGAGATGAACAAAATCACCAAAAAACATCTCGATTTTTATTACCGCGATGTACTTCATCTTGCTGAAAAACCGGCAGTTCCCGACCAGGTTTAACTGATTTTTGAACTTGCAAAACATGTCTCATCAACCATACTGAAAAAAAATACAGAATTCAAAGCCGGCAAAGATGACCTGGGAAACAACGTGTTTTATGAAACGAAGTCGGAAACAGCCCTGAATAAGGCTACAGTTGCTGAAATAAGTGCCGTTTTTACCAACCGGCACAATATTTTCAGCAGCTTTTCCCCAAACCCCATGAATGACTATCGGTTGTATGTTTCGCCGGTTGCCAATTCTGAAAATGGGGAAGGTGCCGAATTAACCAGCGAAGATAAAAGCTGGCGCACCTTTGGCGGAATCAGTTTTCCCAACCTGAAATCTGGTGGTGCAGATGCATTATTGGCTGATCGGAAAAAAGCTGAAATCGGACTGGCCATTGCGTCACCCAACCTGTTTTTGGCTGAAGGTGAAAGAATTGTGACAATTTATCTGAACCTCCCTAAAAATTCAGTACTCGACGATATTTATGACGAAATGCTTTTCGACGCATTCAGCCTGAAATTCAGTGGTGAGAAAAAATGGATTGAACCGATCTGGGAAAAGACTTTTTCTTATGGTTCAGGCACTGTTGATCCGGTGGTTGCAAAGCGGGTGCTCGATTTTGTAAATGCAGCAACAAAACCTGAAGATATTGCCGGGGAAGAACCTGCTGAAGGCCCTGTTTTTGATAATCCTGAAACTGGTTTTGGCGACCAGTTGAGGGATTATGACATTGGTCTGACAGTGGCTGCCCGTATCATTTCGGAAAGAAATAAAAGGGGAACTGCCGGTTTTACCAGTCTCGGCCAGCTTTATGACATAAAGTATGTGGGCGCCGATAAAATAAACGACCTGGTTTACAGTTTTGGCGACCCGGTTCATTTTACCAAAATCGACAAAGTTAAAAAGCGGATCATCATCAAACGGACTATTACCCGCGACCAGGAGGCAATTGTAGCATACAATGAGAAAAACCTGCTTGATCCCATCCAAACATCCTGGCCGGTGGTGAAAATAATCCTGAACCCCGAAAGTAAAATCAACCCGTTTGTATATAAATATCTTAAAGATTTAAAGATCGAAAGTATTGATCTGGTGTGCGATGTGAGGGAGGTAAAAAACCTGGTGGTTCAGAACGACCAGTCGGTGCTCGACCCCGGAAAACCTTTCCAGCCTTTTGGCAACCGGCCGATTGTAACTTCCGGTTTTTATCTCGGCAGTTGGGAAATCTTTCAGAAATCACTCAATGAATTGAAAATTAACCTGAAATGGTTCGGGTTGCCAGATGATGCAAAGGGATTTGAAGATTACTACAAAAATTATAAAGCATCTTCTGTAATACGGAATAATGCAATATTTAAAGGAGTTACAAGCATTCTGGATAAAAAAAGCTGGAAACAGGTTACTCCCGATACTACCGCTTTGTTTGCTGAAAAAAGTGGAAAACTTCAGGCTGAAAATGTTTTGGCTTTTACCAATAAGACCGACCCACAGGGCGAACCGCCCGTTGCAGTTCTCGGAAATATCAAACGTGATGTTCACCTGGCGCCTTTTACAGCATACGACCAGAATAGCCAGAAGGGATTTCTGAAAATTTCGCTGGACGGGGCTGATTTCGGTCACAAGGATTACCACTTGTCTTATACAAAAGCCGTTCTCGATGCACTGAAACCGGCAATTACAACAGGTGCTGCAGGTGTTGCCGATTATTCGGGTGACTTGCCCAAAGAACCCTATACGCCTGAACTTGAATCGGTTTCTGCCGATTATGTTTCGGCGGTAAAAATTATTACGGTAAAAGTAGATGCTGAAGACTTTGAAAAAAGGGTGGAACAGGTATTTGCCGTTCATCCGCTTGGAGTTGGCGAAATAAAAACCACCAACAGTGAGAATTTCCTGTTTCCGCAGTATAATAATGAAGGAGAATTGTATATCGGTATCAAAGAGCTGTTTCCGCCTCAGAATCTTTCGGTTTTGTTCCAGGTTTCTGAAGGAACTTCCAACCCCGATTTAAAACCACCGGTTATCAGATGGAGTTATCTTTCTGATGATACCTGGATTGATTTTTCAGACCAAAATATTCTTTCCGATTCCACCAAAGGTTTGATTACCACGGGGGTCATTCTTTTTGATATTCCATCAAAAGCCACCGCAAACAATCATATTCTGACTAACGGACTGCACTGGTTGCGGGCATCGGCTGAAAAAGACCCGGATGGAATTCCGCAACTGATTGATATTAAATGCCAGGCGGCCAAAGCGGAGTTTAAAAATAAAAACAACGATACGTATTACCTGGCAAAACCACTTCCCGAAAAAACAATTTCGAAAATGGTAGTGGCCGATTCTTCCATCAAAAAAACAGAACAGCCGTTTACTTCTTTTGGTGGAAAAATTGCAGAACAAAGCAACGAGTTTTATACCCGTGTCAGCGAACGGTTGCGGCATAAAAACCGGGCAATAACCATTTGGGATTATGAGCGCATTGTTTTACAGAATTTTCCTTCGGTTTATAAAGTAAAATGCCTGAACCACACACGTTACGAGGGGACTTCAACCTGTATCAACGAAGCCTCGCCGGGCCATGTGAGCCTTGTGGTGGTTTCCAACATCAGGAATAAAAATGCCGTTGACCCGCTGAAACCGCGGACAAGTCTTGTAACGCTCGACGACATAAAAAACTTTATCGGCAGAATTCAGTCGCCATCTGTTCAGCTTCATGTTCACAACCCGTTGTTCGAAGAGGTGAAAGTGAAATTCAATGTTCGTTTTCATCCTGGTTTTGACAAGGGAATTTATTCGGTAAAACTGAATGAGGCATTGATAAAATTCCTTTCGCCCTGGGCGTATGCAACCGGGTCTGACATTGTTTTCGGAGGAAAAATCCACAAATCGGTAATCCTGAATTTTGTCGAAGAACAGGAATTTGTTGATTATATCACCTGTTTCGAGATGTTCCATCTTGTGCCGGGCAGTGCCGAAAAAGATGTTGATGAGGCAATTGCAACCACTTCGGCTTCGGTGCTCGGGTCTGCTCCAGGACATTTGATCACCGTGCTCGAAAACGATGAAGATTGCGCCTGTGAGGAAAATATTGTAAAAACTTATGAGATCGCTGCTACTGACGATTGCTCATGTGATTAAAACTGTTACGGAATGTCGGAATCAATTACCATATCGAAAAAAACACCGGAATCGAAAAGTCTGCAATATGATTTTCTTCGCGAGGAGGCCATTCAATATGTGCAAAAGGTTGCGGGGAAAATCTGGACTGACTATAATATACACGATCCAGGGGTGAGCATTCTCGAAGTGCTGGCTTATGCCATTACCGAGCTGGGCTACCGCGCTTCTTACAACATAGAGGATTTGCTGGCAAACAACCCCGATGATAAAAATGCACGCGATATCCGTAATTTTTTCACCGCACGGGAAATTTTACCCAACGCCCCGGTAACTATCAACGATTACCGGAAACTGCTGATTGATGTGGATTTGCATGATCCCGCTGATGTTAATTGTCAGCATGTTGGCGTGAAAAATGCCTGGATTGAAAAATCGAAAACCAACGAGATTCCGGTTTATGTGCACAAAAATGAAAGTAAACTGAGTTATCAGCCCGATCCTTTGGTGCCGGGACAACAACCACTCGACATCGGGATTTTGTACGATGTTTTGCTTGAGTTCGAAAAATGTGATCAATATGGTGATCTGAATGAAAATTCGATTGCCCGGACTTTGGTGATTGATGAACATTTGCCGGATCCGAACATCAACGGGATGGTCATCAAAATTTCGGTTGATTTTCCGCGGTGGGACAGCGAAAGCACTGACTGGAGCCAGTTGGTGAGCATCAAAGCGGATATTCTGAATATTACACTCAGTTTCAGAAACGTGCCCGGTAATTATGAGTTTTCATTCGAGTTGGTCAATAAAATTGTAAAACTGAAAGGCACCGTGACAACGGCATCTGATGTGGTTCCGGTTCTGGGTTTGGCCGATCTCGAAACCAAAATCAATAATTTTATTTATTATAATTCCGACAGTCTGCTGGCCTTTTATCTGCAGAAAATCAATAAAATAAAAGCCATTGTTGAAGCAGTTAAGGCCCGGTTGAATGCTAACAGGAACCTTTGTGAGGATTTTTACAAACTAAGTGCACTGAAAGTTGAAAAAATTGCCGTTTGTGCCGATGTTGAACTCGAAAGGGAAGCTGATGTGGAACAGGTTTGTGCTGAAATCTGTCACAAAATCGCCAGCTTTCTTTCGCCAACGGTTTATTTTTACTCGCTCGACGAAATGCTCAACAAATGCAAAAAATTGCAGGAGCTGTCAATTCTGGGTATCGATACGGTTAACCGGTATTTTACGGTCAACAAAAACCTGGAGGAAATTCTTGCAGCCGGAAGTGCGGTAACTGTCATAAATTCAAGAAGTAATGATGGAGAATATACTGTTGTTTCTGTCGTGGCCGACAAAGAAACCTCCACCACCAGAATTTATGTAGCCGGCGAGATTCAATCGGCATTGCTGACCGAAGGTGAAAAGCTGACTTTTTATGTGACGGCTGAAGAAGAATGTCTTTCGGTGGATAAAATATTTGAAGGGCCTGCGCTGGAACATGGTTTTATCGACGACAACGAACTGGCAAAAGCCGACCGGAAAAAGTTTATTCATGTTTCCGACCTCATTCAGATTATTATGGATGTAAAAGGTGTTGTGTCAGTAAAAACCATCCAAATTGCCAATATCCCGCAGGATAATCAAAGCGGTGATATTGGGTCGGTAAGCGTGAGATGGTGTATGCGGCTGGCTTTTGAACAGAATTATGTCCCGAGGTTGAGTGTTGAAGATTCAAAAATCGTTTTTTACAAAGACCAGATTCCTTTCAGGGCATCGGCAACTATTGTCGAAGAAAAATTAAACCTGCTTGAGAAAAGTGAGCGGGTTGCCAAATTGTACAATCCGGTTCTTGATTTCGAGGTTCCGAAAGGCAGTTATCGCGAATTGGAAAGTTACGAAAGCATCCAGAATGATTTTCCGCTGACTTATGGAATTGGCGAAGAGGGAATCCCAAACCTGGGAAACAATCTTGCTTTGAATGAACAACGAAAAGCCGGTGCCCGTCAGTTAAAAGGTTTTCTGATGCATTTCGACCAGTTATTGGCCAATTTCTTCTCGCAACTGGCACATGTAAAAGACCTGTTTTCGATGAATGCAGAAAAGGACAGGTTTGGCAATTATATCATCGGGCGTACTTATTACACACAACCTTTGTTTGATGTTGTTCCGGATGCGGCCGAATTATATGTGGATAAAAACGGACATGTGGCATCATTAAACAACATTGCCGAATCAAAAGAAAAATTCTTTATACGTAAAAATAAATTTCTCGACCACCTGATTGGTAGGTTTGCAGAGCAATTTGCTGATTATGGATTGCTGATATTCAATATATCAGGTGGGTTTAAAGCGTCTGTAGAACTTGTGGAGGATAAGCTGGCTTTTCTCAATGCTTATCCTTCCATAAGTTCGTTTCGCGCTAAAGGGTTTAATTACAGCGAACCCTGCAAACTCTGGCACATCGATAATATTTCAGGCCTGAGAAGGAGGGCTTCTTTTCTGTCAGGAATTGAGGAACCGCGTGCCGATATACTTCATTTTTCTGATCATTTTAAAATTACTCTGTCAGGTGACCAGTTTGGTTTTGAGGTTTCAGATGCTGTTCCGGTTGTCCTTCTGAAAAATAATGTACCATTTGACAGCGAAGAGGATGCAAGAATTGCCCTCGAAAAACTCATTATCAATGGACTTGAAAAGAAGAATTACAGAACATTTTCTGATGACGGCGGTACAAATTTCGGTTTTGAACTTCTTTGCGGCAATAGCGAAATTTTGGCTGTCGGCGAAAAAAATGATTATCCGGATAATCTGCCGGATGGTGACCTCGACAAAGACATCAGTAAATTGGTTGAGATTTTTACCAATGAATTTTACAACAACACAGAATCGAACCGCAACAACCTTGCCTGTCCGCTGCTGAATTATATTCAGTATAAAATTGAAGTTGACATGCAACCCAATCCGCCCGTTGCTGTGGTGAGTTACGAACTTTTTGAAAAGCCTTTCAGTAACGACGCATCCGATAAACTGCTCACCGGAAAATATATTATTGAGGGCGAAAATAAATCGGAAGTGGATATTATTTCGGTGGACACAACGCTGAAAAAAATAGTGATCGACGGAAATATCGCAGCAATTTTAAAACCCGGCGATGTTTTAACAATCGAAGATTCGCAGACAAACGATGGGTTTTACACCGTTGTTTCTGCGGTTGATGTGGGAGGAAACACCGAAATTATGGTTGATGAGGCAATTCTTTCTGACACAACTCCGCTGGGTGAGTTGCTTTATGCGGTTCAGACTGAAAACGATTTAATACAAACAGCCGAATCGCAGGTTCACGAAATTCTCTGGCAACTTGTGAAAAATGCCTCGCAAACCGGGCGTTATTATTTTTCAACCGAAAGTGGTAATTACAGGTTTCGGATTTTTAATAATTACGGAACTGACCTGGCAGAAAGCGTGGCTGCTGATTTTAACAATCCGCTGGCAACTGAAATTTCAAATCTTGTTTCAGGGAAAGTGGTGATTTCGGGTTCAAAAGGAAATAACGGCGAATATACCGTGAATTCGGCAACAGCAAACGGGGCAGAAGTCACAGTTTCCGTTGCTGAAAATTTACCTTCTGCCATTGCGGATGGTATTATCGGATTTACAGAAAACTTTAGTTATGTAGTTGATATAGAAAATAATGCATTCATTGTTGCCGGCGATTTAACAACACGTTTGTTTACTGGCGACAGTGTGAAAATTTCCGGCTTTGAAAGTAATGATGGCGAATACACGGTGTTCGCGATCAAATTCGACGGGGCAGAAACGATTTTAAGTTTAAAAGAGCAAATTCCGGCTGATGATAATTCGGGCATTCTTACGTATTCAAAATCTTTTGAAATAAAGAAAGTTACTGCCAATACAGTGACTTTTAAGGGTGGTTACGATGACAAAGCTGTTGAACTTTTTACCAGTTTTATCATTCAGAAATTCTTCAGCCACGAAGGTTTTCATGTGGTTGAACATGTTTTGTTGCGGCCCAAAGTCAAAGGAAATTATTTTATCGATGTTACAGAAAACACATTAACAGAAGGATTGGCAAACCCGGGTTCGCTCTACTTTTACCAGTCATTGCCTGTTTTTTCGGCCAGTAATTCAACAAACAGTTTTAAAGTTGACGGCAATCTTTCAAACGACTTGGATGCGTTGCGGAATACCGATATTTCCAGTGAATTTGTTATTACCGGAACCGGCGAAAATGATGCAGTTTACCAGGTGAAAAGTGTCCAGTATGATGCAGGCACCAACCGGACAACTGTGAAAACGGTAGAACGGGTTCCCGGAAATATTTTATACACAGCTCCTTTTGGAATCTTTTCATTTTTGAAAGGAACGGCAATTAATGATGTTTCCTCTGAAAATGTGAGTGTTACAGTTGCTGATACTAATACACTGAAAATCAAAAAAGGTGACTTTGTGGAAATTCGGGGTTCTTCGAATAAAACCAACAACGGAAAATATCTTGTAAAAGAAGTGATTGATCATTCCGGAACACAGGAAATCGCATTCAGCAGGGTCGAAAGCCCGGTTGAAGATCATTTGCTTCAGATTGTTCTGG
>JAJUGS010000011.1 GCA_029265875.1 Prolixibacteraceae bacterium | reverse complement strand
TGGACGGTAAAAGACCGGCAACCCGTTTTGAACCAGGGCATACGGCAAAAAGTCTTTGAGCATATTCATCAGAATGCTGTTGCCAAAGAAATAATGATGGAAATTGTCAACGGACATCACAATCATGTTCATTGTCTTTTCAGGTTGAAAAACAACCAAACCATTGAAAATGTGATGCAACTGATTAAAGGTGAATCATCTTATTGGTTGAATAAAAGTGATTTATCAAATTTAAAATTGAACTGGCAAAAGGAGTATTTTGCGGTTAGTGTTAGTGAATCACAGGTTGAAAAGGTCAAAAATTATATTGCAAATCAGGAGGAACATCATAGAACAAAATCCTGGGATGAGGAATATGAAGAATTTATTTCGAAATATGGTTTTCAGGTTATTAAAGGCTAAAGCCGATTTATTAAAGTTATTTAATTCACCAAGCTAAAGCATGGTGTAAAAAATTAAGAGATGAAATTATTTGATGTTTATCCGCTTTTCGATATCACCCCGGTAAAAGCCAAAGGCTGCTACGTTTGGGATGCCGAAGGCAAAAAATACCTCGATTTGTACGGAGGCCACGCTGTGATTTCCATTGGTCACAGCCACCCGCATTATGTTGAGAAAATAAAAAATCAGCTTTCTGATATCGGGTTTTATTCCAACTCAATTCAAAATCCGTTGCAACACGAACTGGCTGAAAAACTGGGCAGGCTTTCCGGGTGTCACGACTACCAGCTTTTTTTGTGTAATTCGGGTGCCGAAGCCAACGAAAATGCCATCAAACTGGCGTCATTTGTAACGGGGCGGAAAAAGTTTATCAGTTTTACCAAAGGTTTTCATGGCCGCACTTCGGCTGCGGTTGCCTTAACCGACAATCCGAAAATTGTTGCCCCGGTTAACCAGACTGAAAATGCAGTGATTCTGCCTTTTGGCGATTTGGGGGCCGTGGAAAATGTGCTGAAAAATGGCGATGTGGCTGCGGTGATTATTGAGGGAATACAGGGAATTGGAGGAATCAACATTCCCGAAAAAGCTTTCCTGGAAAGCCTGGCTGAACTCACCAAAAAACATGGCAGCCTGCTGATTTTAGACGAAATTCAGTCGGGTTACGGGCGAAGCGGGAAATTCTTTGCTTTTCAATATACCCATGTTGAACCCGATGTAATTACAATGGCAAAGGGTATGGGCAACGGTTTTCCGGTTGGCGGAATTTTAATACGCCCTGGAATTGAACCCTGGCACGGAATGCTGGGAACCACTTTTGGCGGGAATCATCTGGCTTGCGCGGCTTCAATTGCGGTTTTGGATGTCATCGAAAAGGAAAAGCTGGTTGAAAATGCTTTCCAGGTTGGAAAATACATGTCTGAAAAACTTGCGGAATTCAGCAGCGATTACGAAGTGCGGGGTTTGGGATTAATGATTGGCATTGAGCTGAAATTTCCGGTAAAAGAGCTGAGACACAAATTACTCTTTGAACACCTGATATTTACAGGATTTTCAGGACAAAATATTGTTCGGTTGCTGCCACCGCTGACATTAAATTTTGAGCAGGCCGATGCGTTTATTGCTGCATTTAAGCAAGTTTTTAGCGAACTTTCAGCAGGCAAAAGTTGATAAATTGCAGAAGTTAATTTTGAAAAGAAAGAATTTACATCAAAGCTGTCATTTCGACGAGTGTGCGAGGAGAAATCTCTTCGAATACACAGATTTCTCCTCATTCTTCGTCGAAATGACAATAAAATAGAAGATACACTACTTATGGAAAACAGGAAATTTGCCATCATCGGCGCGGGGAACATGGGAAGCGCCATTGCAACAGGGTTAATAAAATCGGGTTTTATGAAACCGGCCGATATTATTGCCACCGACAAACGAGAAAAAAGTCTGGAAGCAATGGAAAAGCTGGGAATTACAGTGGGCACCGACAACCTGGAAGCAGTGAAAGCTGCAGGAATTGTGCTGTTGGCTGTAAAACCTTACCACATTGCGCAGGTGATTGAGGATATCAAACCGGCGCTGAATCCTGACAAAATTCTGATGTCGATTGTGGCGGGTGTGAGTATTGGCGAAATCAGCGAAATGGCAGGGCAGGAATTGCCTGTTTTCAGGGTGATGCCGAACACTGCGATTGCTTTACAGGAATCGCTGACCTGTATTTCGGCCAACAAAAGTGCTGCGCCGCATAAAGCCTATGTGAACGAAATGTTTAACAAACTGGGAAAAACCATCGAAATCGGCGAGGAATTGATGGCAGCTGCCACGGTGCTGGCTTCGTGCGGAATTGCTTACGCATTGCGTTACATCAGGGCGGCCATGCAGGGTGGAATCGAAATCGGGTTCAGTGCCGAAATGGCGCAGTTTATTACTGCCCAAACCGTAAAAGGCGCTGCCGAACTGGTTTTGCAGGGCGGCAACCATCCCGAACGTGAAATTGACAAAGTAACCACACCGATGGGAATTACCATCACCGGGCTCAACGAAATGGAACACAAAGGTTTCAGTTCGTCGCTGATTCAGGGTGTGATGGCATCCTACAAAAAAATTGAGAAGACAAAAAAGTAAATAAATATAGTTGTTGTAAGAAGTTATAGTTAGGCAGATTTTAACGCAAAGAACGCTGAGAATTCGTAAAGAAACGCAAAGTCATCCTGTAAAATTTAGCCTTTGCGGAACTCAATCAAATACTTTGCGGTTCTCTGCGGTAAAAAGGGTTTTTTTCTGTTTGGTGAACGACATTAAAAAAGGACCTAAGAAGCAAAATCAGATGCATTTTCGCTACAAAAAAATAACGGTTAAAATTGGCAGCAACGTGCTTGCAAAACCCGATGGAACATTGAATGTTTCGCGGATTGCCCACCTGGTTGACCAGATTGCTTTTCTCCGGAAAAACGGGGTCGAAGTGGTGGTGGTTTCGTCGGGCGCGGTGGCCTCCGGGCGTGCAGTGCTCGAACCTACAAAGAAAACCGACGCGGTTTCGAAACGCCAGTTGTGGGCTGCGCTGGGGCAGGTAAAACTCATCAGCCGTTATTCCGATTTTTTTGGCGAACACAACCTGGTTTGCGCGCAGGTTTTAACAACCAAAGAAAATTTTTCGAGCCGGGCACACTACCTGAACATGAAAAACTGTTTTACCACGCTGCTCGACAACAAAGTGATTCCCATCGTGAACGAAAATGACACCATTTCGGTAACCGAACTGATGTTTACCGACAACGACGAACTTTCGGGCCTGATTGCTTCGATGGTCAATTCGGAGGCGCTCATTCTGCTTACCAATGTTGACGGCGTTTTCAGCGACAATCCCAAAAACAAGGATGCCCGTTTAATCGAAAGAATTGAAATGGGCGACGGGGAGCCGGAGAACGGAATTTCACGCGAACAGTCGGGTTTCGGACGGGGCGGAATGATTACAAAATTCAGGATTGCCCGGAAAGTGGCCGGCGACGGAATCGCAGTTCACGTGGCAAACGGTACCACCGAAAATGTACTGCTCGAAATTCTGAATCCGCAGAAAGAGTTTAAACACACTTGTTTTGTACCGGCAGCAAAATCTTCGAGTGGCATCAAAAAATGGATTGGTTACTCCGACAGTTTTGCAGAAGGCGAGGTGGTTATCAACGCCGGAGCGGTAAAAGCACTCGACTCCGAAAAGGCTGTGAGCCTGTTGCCGGTCGGAATTATCAGGGTTGTCAGCGAGTTTAAAAAAGGCGACCTCATAAAAATTGTGGATGAAAACGGACGCCAGATTGGTGTTGGAAAAGCAGGTTACAGTTCATCAAAAATCGAAACCGAAAAGCTGGCCGAAAAACAACGCCCGCTGGTTCATTACGATTATTTGTATCTCGATAACAAATAGATAGTTATGACAGAGAATGAAGTTTCAGAAAAGATAATTGGTTGTGCAATAGAGGTTCATAAATCGTTAGGTCCCGGACTTCTTGAAAGTGCTTATCTTGAATGTTTATTTTATGAACTTCAATCATTCGGGCTGAAAGTTGAAAAACAAAGAGCACTACCTTTGGTTTATAAAGAAATAAAGCTGGATGCGGGTTACAGACTGGATTTAATTGTTGAAGACAAAGTAATTATTGAGGTAAAATCGGTGGAAGCCCTGAATGATGTTCATATTGCTCAGGTTCTAACCTATTTAAAACTTTCAGGATGTAAAGTTGGTTTACTTATGAATTTTAATGTTTTAAGATTGGTTGAAGGATTAAAGCGACTGGTAAATAAGTTTTGACTTTGCGATTCTTTGCGCAGTCTTTGCGTAACTCAGCGGTTAAATTTAAACGCAGAGCACTAAGAAAACGCTGAGAAACACAGAGCTAATTTTGAAAATAATGTATAAAAATGAAAATTAGGCAACAACTCGAAAATGCAGTGACTGCTTCGCGGAAGCTGAATCTTTTGGAGGGCGAAACCGTGGAAAAAGTTTTGCTTGATTTGGCAAAGGAAGCACGTGCAAACAGCGATTTTATCCTTTCTGAAAACAAAAAGGATTTGTTAAGAATGGACGCCGCCGACCCGAAATACGACCGTTTAAAACTTACCAAAGAAAGAATCGACGGAATTGCTTCCGACATTGAAAACGTGGCCGGTTTGCCCAACCCGGTGGGACGGGTGCTGATGGAAACTGTTCGGCCCAACGGCATGAAAATCACCAAAGTAACGGTTCCATTCGGTGTAATCGGCATAATTTACGAAGCACGCCCCAACGTAACTTTCGATGTTTTTGCATTGTGTTTGAAATCGGGGAATGCCTGTGTTTTAAAGGGAGGCAGCGATGCCATCGACTCAAACACAGCCATTGTTTCGGTGATTCAGAAAGTGCTGAAAAAATGGAAAATCGACGAAAACACGGTTACGCTTTTACCGGCAGGGCGCGAGGAAACCCACGAAATGCTTCATGCACATGGTTACATCGACCTAATAATCCCGCGTGGAAGCCAGGGACTGATTGATTTTGTGCGTGAAAACGCCCGGATTCCGGTAATCGAGACTGGCGCCGGCATTTGTCACACTTATTTTGATAAGTTTGGTAATGCAGAAAAAGGAGCCGAAATTATTTTCAATGCCAAAACCCGTCGTCCCTCGGTTTGCAATGCACTCGACTGCCTGGTGGTTCACGAAAGCCGTCTGGCCGATTTGCCACAGCTCACCAAAAAACTGGCAACCGAAAGGGTAATTATTTACGCCGACGAATTTGCCATTTCAAAACTGAAAGGAAATTATCCGGCAGAATTGCTGTTTCCGGCTACAGAAGAATCGTTCGGCACCGAATTTCTTTCGCTGAAAATGGCTGTGAAAACGGTGGATTGTATTTACGATGCCATCGGCCACATCAATAAATACGGGTCGAAGCACAGCGAGGCGATTATTTCGGAAGATGTTGAACGAATTGGTAAATTCAGAAAAATGGTGGATGCAGCTGCCGTTTATTCCAACGCTTCGACGGCTTTTACCGACGGTGCACAATTCGGGCTGGGTGCCGAAATTGGCATCAGCACGCAAAAACTGCACGCCCGCGGCCCGATGGCGCTCGAAGAACTCACCAGTTACAAATGGATTGTGGAAGGCGACGGTCAGGTAAGACCGAAATAAAAGACGAAAATGTATATTTGTGGAAAATAGAAAGTTATTATGAGTACCATTGAATTAAGACAAATAATTTCGGAGCGTTTGTTGCAAATTAATGATGAATCTTTTTTGAATGCGCTTAAGACTATTGTTGAATCAAAGATTTCAAGTGGTATTTATCAATTAAGCGAGTACGAAAAGGAACGTATCTTTTTGGCGAGAGAGGAATTAAAAAACGGACAAACAATTTCGCATGAAAATCTGCAAATGGAAATTGACCAATGGTTAAACGGAAAATAATATGGTCAAATGACGCTCGTTTGGATTTACTGGACATTTTAGATTTTTACATAAAAAGGAATGGTTCGGCTGTTTATAGTAAAAAACTCAATCTTAAATTTCAAAAGAGTATCCAGCTTATTTCAAAGAATCCATTTATTGGCACACAAACCGATTTCGAAATGGTTCGTGCATTGATAAAGGATGATTATCAGATAATTTATGAGATTTTCGACCAACTTATTTTGATTATCATGATTTGGGATTGCAGAAGAAATCCGATGGACAAAAAAATAGGTCAAAGAATAAAATAGAAATTCAAAAAAATTTTAATAGGTTGCAGGATGTTGACTCCGGTCTTCAGACTTCAGGCTTCAAACTTTTTAAAAATGAGACATTTCACATCAGTTTACGACATCCCCGATTTAAAAAAGGCGCTCGAAGTGGCAGCCGAAATTAAGAAAAATCGCTTTGCTTACCAGCATCTTGGAAAGAATAAAACTATGGTGCTGATATTTTTTAATTCGAGTTTGCGGACCCGGCTCAGTACTCAAAAAGCCGCGCAAAACCTGGGAATGAACACCATGGTGCTGAATGTGGGTGAAGAAAGCTGGCAAATGGAGTCGGAACTCGGCGTGGTAATGGATGGCGACAAACCCGAACACCTGCTCGAAGCGATTCCGGTAATTGGTTCGTATTGCGATATTATCGGGGTGCGTGCGTTTGCCAAGTTCAAAAACCGCGACGATGATTATTCTGAAAAAATTCTGAACCAGTTTATTCAATATTCCGGTGTTCCGGTTGTTAGCATGGAGGGAGCCACACGTCATCCGCTGCAGAGTTTTGCCGACCTTTTAACCATCGAGGAACATAAAACCAAAGAACGGCCCAAAGTAGTTCTTACCTGGGCTCCCCATCCAAAAGCGCTACCGCAGGCGGTAGCCAACTCGTTTGTTGAATGGATGCGGCAGACCGATTATGAACTGGTGGTGACTCACCCCGAAGGTTACGAATTGGCACCTGAATTTATGGGCGATGTAAAAGTGGAGTACGACCAGAAAAAAGCATTCGAGGGAGCTGATTTTATTTATGCGAAAAACTGGTCGTCGTATAAAGAATACGGGCAGATTCTATCAAAAGATTTTGGCTGGACGGTAAACGAAGAAAAAATGGCGCTGACCAACGAGGCGAAATTTATGCACTGTTTGCCGGTTCGCCGGAATGTGATTGTTACCGACGGCGTAATCGACAGCAAAAACTCGATTGTGATTCCCGAAGCTGCCAACCGCGAAATTACCGCGCAGGCTGTGTTGAAAATGATTTTGGAAGACCTTTGAAATTTTGTCAATTGTGCAAAGTGAAACAGTTACAATGAATAATTAGCTGAATTTAATACCTTTGAGAAAAATTATTGCAATGATTTTGGAACGTACAAAAAATGAGATTTTGATTCGATTACCTGCAAACATTGAATTGTCAAGGTTGCAGACAATTCTGGATTATCTCGAATACCTTGAACTGACCTCCAAATCTTCACCAAACGAATCGGAAGTAAATGAACTTTCTCAGGAAGCTAATAAATCAATGTGGCAGAAGATTAAGGAAGCGCGTGGAATTCAATGAAGATTATTGTTGATTCAAATATTGTTTTCAGTGCTATATTGAATTCTGATGGTAATATTGGTCAGTTAATTTTAGAAGGTTCAGCGTACTTTGATTTTTTCTCCATTGGTCTTTTAAAAAGTGAAATCTTAAATCATAAAAAAAAGATTCTGCAAATAGGTAACTTTTCGGAAGAACAATTTGCCAAAATATATTTGCTGGTTTTAAGTAAAATAACCTTTATTGAAGATATTGTATTAAATACCAGTGATTTGATATCGGCATTTGAACTTGTTAAAGACATTGATGAGAATGATGCGATGTTTGTTGCCCTGAATACCTACCTGAACGCAAAGCTATGGACCGGAGATAAAAAATTAATTGCTGGACTCATCAGGAAGAACTATTTGAACACGATAACCACCAATGAATTGTATAAAAACTATTTGGAATTAAAATCGAAATCACTAAAGTATTGAAGAATAAAATCGAAATCATTCCCGCCATCGACCTGATTGAAGGCAAATGTGTGCGTCTTTCGCAGGGCGATTACGACAGGAAAACCATTTACAACGAAAACCCGCTGGAAGTGGCCAAAATGCTTGAAGCAGCCGGAATCCGCCGTTTGCACCTGGTTGATTTGGATGGGGCAAAAGTGGGGCACATTGTAAATCACAAAGTTCTTGAACAGGTTGCCACAAAAACCAGCCTTGTGGTTGATTTTGGCGGCGGACTGAAATCGGACAAAGACCTTGAAATTGCCTTTAACGCAGGGGCGGCCATGGTTACAGGTGGAAGCATTGCGGTGAAAAACCGGGAAGCATTTTTGGTTTGGCTCGAAAAATTTGGCAGCGGAAAAATCATTCTGGGGGCTGACGCCAAAAACGGGATGATTGCCATCAGCGGCTGGCTCGAAAAAACTGAATTGCCGGTGTTGGATTTTATTTTGGGCTATTTTGAAAAAGGCATCCGGAAAGTGATTTCCACCGATATCAGCCGCGATGGAATGCTCACCGGACCGGCATTTGAATTGTATGCCGACATCATGAAAGCGCTGCCCGGCGTTGAGATCATTGCCAGTGGCGGCATCTCGTCGATGGAAGATATTTTAAGATTGAATGAAATGGGCGTTCCGGGCGTGATAACCGGGAAAGCACTTTACGAGAATAAAATAACTTTGAAGGAAATAGAAAGGTTTATAGCCCCTTCCGGCTCCCCCGAAGGGGAGAGTAGGAAAGGGTGCAATTAATAAAGTTAAAACAATTGTGAAAACTCCCTCCCCATCGGGGAGGGTTGGGGAGAGGCTTTTATGCTTGCAAAACGAATCATACCCTGTTTGGATATCCGCGACGGGCAAACCGTGAAAGGAGTGAACTTTGTAAACATCCGCGAGGTGGGCGACCCGGTTGAACTGGGTGCAAAATACGCCGCCGATGGTGCCGATGAACTGGTTTTTCTGGATATCACAGCCACACACGAAGGCCGGAAAACCTTTGTGGAGCTGGTAAAACGCATTGCCGCACACCTGAATATTCCGTTTACCGTGGGGGGCGGAATCAGTGAATTGAGCGACGCCGAAAAACTGCTCAGCGCCGGTGCCGACAAAATTTCGATAAACTCTTCGGCCGTGAGAAACCCGAAACTGATTGACGACCTGGCACTGAATTTCGGGAGCCAGTTTGTGGTGGTGGCCATTGATGCACGGGCCGATGAAAGCGATTACTGGACTGTGACGGTTAACGGTGGAAGGATTCCGACCGACAAAGAACTTTTTTCGTGGGCAAAAGAGGCCGAAAGCCGCGGTGCCGGCGAAATCTTGTTTACCTCGATGAATCACGACGGAACCAAAAACGGTTTTGCAAACGCGCAACTGGCAAAATTATCCGAATCCCTGAAAATCCCTGTAATTGCTTCGGGAGGGGCAGGAAAAATGGAACATTTCCGCGATGTTTTCACCCTCGGAAAAGCTGATGCCGGACTGGCGGCCAGCATTTTTCACTTTAACGAAATACCCATTCCGGCGCTGAAAAAATATTTAAAGGAAAATGGAATCGTGGTGCGATAGTGAAATCAGACTTCACTTGAAAATTCGGGGTAGCTAAGCCTGACTGTCACCCTGAGTCCTTACCCAAAAATAATTTGGGCACAATGTGAGAATGACAGAAAGCCGCACCAACGCTGTCATTTCGACGAGTAAGCGAGGAGAATTGAAAATCAGCGGAACTAATTCTCTTCCAACAAGCAAACCTCTCCTATCGTCGAGGTGACAGCAAAAAAAATCTGTCATTGGTAGTGTTGTCGAAGGGTGCTTCAGAATGATTTTAACTTAAAAACAAGTTGATAACAGATTTAAGAACCTTATCATTATTTTTGGCACAAAATTGGAAAAATGAAAGAACTACAAGATATTTCCCTGATTGATTTTGAAAAGCAGAACGGGCTGGTTCCGGCAGTGGTACAGGACAGCCAGACGCAAAAAATCCTGATGGTGGGTTTTATGAATGCAGATGCAGTTAAAAAAACACTCGAAACAGGGCAGGTTACTTTTTTCAGCCGCACCAAAAACCGGTTGTGGACAAAAGGGGAAGAGTCAGGCAACTTTCTGAATGTGGTTTCGGTTCTCGTTGATTGTGATAACGATACATTATTGGTAAAAGCCAACCCGGTTGGCCCGGTTTGCCACACAGGCGCCGATACATGTTTTGATGAAAAAAATGCAAAAACCGGCGTTCAGTTTCTGAGTTTTTTACAGGATTTAATTGAAAAACGCAAGCTCGAAATGCCGGAGGGCTCTTATACAACATCTCTTTTTGCCAAAGGAACCCGGAAAATAACCCAAAAAGTTGGCGAAGAAGCTGTTGAAACCATCATTGGGGCCATGGCAAACGACGATGAAAACTTTATTTACGAATCAGCCGACTTGGTGTATCATCTCATGGTTCTCTTATCACACAAGGGTTTCAGGATTGAAGACATTGCCAGGGAACTCGAAAAAAGGCATAAATAACCTTAAAAAGGACATTTAAAGGCTCTCCCGCCGCATAGAAAAATAACTATGTTGAAAAACATATCTTTATAACATTCAGTGTTTTAGTATGGTTTTAATTCGAAGTTGGTAGCTTTGTATCAGTCACTAACTTTTAAAACCGATAAATATGGAAACCACAACTGTATGTTCGACCAGCACAGTCACAATTCTTGCCTGTCAACACATTGCAAAAACTTTCAGGGAAAATATTTATGAACTGAGCCGGATTCGTAAAGACTGGGACCCGGGATATGCAACTTCAATAAATGTTTGGGTGAACGATACCATCGAAAAATATTACCCCGACAGGAAAGAGGTTATTGATAATGAAAGATTTGAAGAATGGCACGAACTGATGATAGCCGGGATGCAGGCTTTAAAAGTTTTAAGGGCATCGATTAAAGTTGATTTTAAAGGTGATAAACAGTTTCTGAAATCATTCTTTGAAAAAATGGGATATGTTGAATTTTTCAGTGATGCAAAAAATGGTGACCATCGCAGTTTGTGTAAGTTTCTGAAAACTTTTGCCACAAACCTCGACAATGAAACAAGACGGAAAATAGTTTCGAAAAACACACCCGATGTTGTTATTCAAAAGATAATTGATTGTGCCGGTCAGATTGAAAAATTCGGGGCATGTTTTGAAACCCTGGAAAGTGAGGCTGAACTAAATACTTATGCACAAAAAGAAGTAAGTGAAATTTATTCCACCATTCAGGATATTTGTCGTATTGCAATGGCTTATTACCAGTTCGATCCGGTAAAGCGAGATCAATTTAACTTCTACAAGGTATTGGTTAACCTGTAATTACAGCTGACTTTGGATAAAACAGAGTAAAAATCAGTATTTCAAAGGGTTTTTACTCTGTTTCGTTTGCTTCGGAATTTTCATCATCTTCCCCGTTTTTCGGATGTAAGATCCCTGTTGGTTTAAAACCTTCGGGTATCAACGATGCTGATGGCTGGTAAGGAAAAACATCAACAATTGTACTGACAGAAATTGCAGAAACAACATAAGGAATTACCAGAAACGAAAGACTTTCGTTGAGGCGGTTCAGAGCTTCCTGAATGTCATCGGCCATTACAAGATAAAAAGCACGGATTTTCTTTTCCTTGCCGGCTTCTTCATCAACCGTAACCAGGTTAATGGTTGCTTTGTACCACCACTCACCGTTTTCGAATGGGAATACTTCAGCAATTTTTGATTTTTTAATATCGACAATGGCAAATTCGCCACCTTTCACCATTTGCTGCATCTGTTTAATGATACGGGTTTCGGCATCGGTGTAGGAAACAGCATCGAGCAGGAAATTTTCGGTTACCATTTGTTCGCTGCCACTTTGCGAAACTTTTACATATTTTACTTTGCTTTCGAACCAGGTTTGCATGTTGTGTTTTTTTTGAAGTGGCAAAAATAGGTTTATTCGGCAAAAATCAGGATTTTGATGAAAGAAATAATTCTGCATAAAAAAACCGGCTACTTTGCAGTAACCGGTTTTTACAATTTTCTAATCCTTTAAACTAAAACACAAAACCTTGACCTAAACAAATAATAATTTTCTTCAGAACTGATTGATCATTTTAGCCGCTTCTTAAAGCCCGCCCCGCAGGGCAGGCTTTAATCAGACAGCTACAGACTTTAATAAATTGAATGGGAGAAAACAGGAATTTTTAAACCTTGTTAATCTATTGCAGTGTAAGCAACTTCTTTGTGTTGTGTAAGGTCGAGACCAACCGACTCTTCTTTCGGAGTGGCTTTAATACCAACCAGTTTATCAACTATTTTGAAGAGGACAAAAGTCAGTACCCCCGAATATATAATGGTTACACCGGTTGCTATAAGCTGGGTAACCAATTGGCCTGCATTTCCATAGAATAATCCTGAGTAACTTTGAATAGCCGGCGTAGCAAATAACCCGGTTGCAATTGCCCCCCAGATTCCGCCTACGCCATGTACACCAAATGCATCAAGAGTATCATCATAGCCGAGTTTTACTTTCACATAACCAACCATAATAAAACAGAGAACTGCAACCATGAGGCCGATAAGAAGTGCCCCGGTTACCCCCACAAAACCAGCGGCTGGTGTAATGGCCACCAGACCAGCTACTGCACCTGTTGCAATACCAACCACGGTTGGTTTTTTGTTGAAAATGTAATCGAGCAGGGCCCAGGTGGCTGCCGAAGTGGCGGTTGCAAGGTGTGTGGCTAAAAATGCATTGGCAGCCAGGCCGTCGGCGGCCAGGCCACTGCCGGCATTGAAACCGATCCATCCAACCCAAAGTAAGGCAGTTCCGAGCACAACAAATGGGATGTTGTGTGGAGGAATCGCGTGTCCTTTATAATTTTTACGTTTTCCTATCATGATGGCCATAACCAGTGCAGCAATGCCTGCATTTACATGTACAACTGTTCCCCCGGCAAAATCAAGGGCACCCAATTTAAACAACCAGCCATCACCCGACCATACCCAATGCGCTACCGGATCGTAAACAAAGGTTGCCCATAATACAGAGAACAAAAGAAACCCGCCGAATTTGATGCGTTCGGCAAAAGCACCGATAATTAAAGCGGGGGTAATTATGGCAAACATTCCCTGGAAAAGAATAAATAACATATGGGGAATAGTGCCAATTGTTCCGCCATCGGCAGTTGGTTGCGAATGAGAAATGAAGTATGGACTAAGATCAGAGACTCCGATTTGTTTCAGAAAAGCCCAATCAAAACCTCCGATAAAGGGGGCAAGGGGGCCCGAAGATGAACTGAAAGCGAGACTGTACCCCAAAACCACCCACTGAACCGTAATAACAGCGGTTAATACGACCGACTGCATCATAATATTCAAGACATTTTTCTGACGAACCAATCCGCCATAGAAGAAGGCAAGGCCAGGGATTGTCATCATCAGTACAAAGGCAGCGGCAACAATCATCCAGGCAGTGTCACCTCCGTCAATTGTTGGTTCAACTACAGCTGAAGCAGCCTGAACAGCCGGAGTTGCAACAACAACTGTTGCTGAGTCTGTTGCCATTTTTAAAGTATCCTGAGCTTTCAGAGTTCCTGTGGTAATGCATGCCAGCATTACAGCCGCTAATAAAGAGAATATATTTTTATACGATTTTTTCATGTTTAATTTGATTTTAACGTTTGTTTCAGTCTTTGATAAATAATGATTCCGGTCCCTTTTCTCCGGTGCGGATCCTGATGGAATCTTCGATGTTGGAAATAAAAATTTTACCATCCCCCAATTCACCGGTGCGCGCTGATTTAATGATCGCATTTACTGCGTTTTCAACGAGGTGGTCGCGGCACACAAACGTTATCATCCTGCGCTGTATAAAGCGCGTTTCGTAAACCTGGGCGCGATAAATCCCGCCCGCAACTTCGTTACCTATTCCGGTAACATCCCAGTAAGTGAAAAAGTCAATATCGGCTTCATGTAAAGCATCTTTTACTTCTTCAAACTGAGACTTGCGAATAATAGCTTCAATCTTTTTCATAAATTTTATTTTATTGTATTATTTGCTTTAACTTATAAACTGAATCCGACAACCATATACAGCTTATCTTTTTCAGGATTGTAAATCACCTGGCCATTAACAGGGATTGAAAAGTTTTCAGTGACTTTAATTACTTTACTTGTGCCAATTCCCAGGTGACAAACATTGAATTCTCCATCAGAAGTATGCCAGCCGTCACCAGCTCCAACGGTTAAGCTAAAGTTTTTAAATGCATAAGCAGCCTGAAAATATTTGTCTTTACCGGCGGATGCAGGTACCGATGCTTCGTTGAAGATGTAGTTGGCGCTGAGGCTTAATCCACCAATGGTATATCCTGCGTTCAGTTCTATTGCGTTTGTTGAATCAGATGTGAATGCTCCATCTGCTCTTGGGTAATAGTAATCAGTTAATCCAATGCTAAATCCTTTCATAGAATAAGAAATGTAGGGATCTACTTCAGCATAACCAGAAGCATCAAATGATCCCCATACACCAACTGTCAATCCACCTGTATTGAATTTTACAGAAGGTTGGAATGCCGGACCTGTTCCTAAAATTGATCCTCTCCAAACATAATTGCTGTAAAAGTCTGCTCCAAGAGAGAAAGGAGATGCTTTTGCTTCTTCCTGCGCTTTTAAACTCGGAGCAAGGGTTAAGAGCATCAAAAGGCTCCCAGTAATTGTCAGAATCTTTTTCATCGTTGTCAATTTTAATTGTTAATTCTCTTTTTATTGTCAGTAAATTTTAAAAACTGCTTTATACCCCCCTTTAAAATTGGGTCAATGTTTAAAAAAAATAATAAAAAGCTATTTCTACCCCGTAAAAAATATATCACTGGTCGAAAATAAGTATGAATTATTTCGATAGACCCCAAACTGTGCAAAAGTTAAACTGTGTTAACAAAACTTTAATATTGGAAGGGGAATTTTGTTTCATTATGATATTAAAAATTCGTTAATGCTATCAAAATATCAGATAATGTATTAAAAACAGACATATTTCTATTTTATCATTAAAAATACAAACCTGACAGGATGATTTATTTTGATAGTTCAGTCTTTACGATAAGAAGGGGTTTTCATTATTCAAAAAGAGCAGTCATACAGGAGCAGGTATTTTTATAAATTTAGCCCATCATTTTTTCCGACATTTTAAAAAGTATTCCGATGAAAAAGCTGTTGGCTGCCTTTGTTGGTTTTTTTGTGTTTTGGCTGTGTTATTTTATTATGGCAAAAATTATTTTCCTGCTTTATAACGTGGGGGCCACACAAAACCTGACAGTTTCAGAAATAACCGGAATATTTTTCCATGGTATTAAAATGGACCTTTCAATGACCGGATATCTGATGGTAATCCCCGGGTTATTTTTTTCAGTTTCTTTTTTTATAAAGCCACGATATTTACTTTCTGTGTTTAATTTATATACCTATTTAATACTTTCGGTTATAACTTTCCTGAGTGTTCTTGATCTGGGATTGTATCCACACTGGGGGACACGGGTTGGAATTTCGGCATTTAATTATATTAACGACCCCGAGGAAATGATTGCGAATGTTACCTGGTGGCAAATGTTAATGGCCGTTGTTTTTTTCTCGTTAAATGCCGGCGTTTTTATTTGGCTCTACAACCGGTTCCTGAAAAAAGCAATATTTGAGGCTGCGGGGCAAAAATGGTTTTTTATGCCGGTCCTGCTTTTTCTTACAGCTTTTTTGTTCCTTCCCATTCGTGGGGGGCTTGGCACAGCACCCATCAATTTCAGTTCGGTTTCATTCAGTCCGAAATTGTACGTCAATCAGGCTTCGTATAATTATTTATGGCATTTTTTAAAAACGCTTGATAACAAGCGGCATTACAAAAATCCTTGTAAGTATTTTACAAAAGAAGATGCCCTGGAAAGGTTTTATGGTATTGAAAATCAGCGGACGCAGCAGGATTCTTTAATTCTGGATATTGATGTGCAAAACCCGCCCAATGTGTTGCTGGTAATTCTTGAAAGCTTTTCAAACAAATTAATATCTTCTTTTGGAGGGAAATATGGTGTTTGCCCGAATATTGATTCAATCAGTAAAAGTGCCATCAAATTTACATCATTTTATGCAAGCGGAAACCGCTCCGACAGGGGGCTTTCGGCTATCATCGGCGGATATCCGTCCCTGCTCACCCAATCAATTGCCAATTTCCCCGATAAATCAGACAAGCTCACCATGATTTCAGACTATTTTAACCGCAATGGTTATACAACCTCGTTTTATTACGGCGGCGATATCGATTTTTATAACCTGAAATCGTTTGTTTTACAGGGTGATTTTAAAAATATTACCGGAAGAAAAGAGTTTCCGGCTGAAATCAGGAATTTAAGCAGTTGGGGTGCCCCCGATGAGTATTTGTTTAACCGCGCTCTCAGCGAAATAAACACAGCAAATCCCTTCTTTACAGTTATTTATACATTAAGCAGCCATCCGCCGTATGATGTGCCTTTTTCAAAAATAAAAGGAACTGATAACGAATCGAAATATCTTAATTCGGTAGCTTATACCGACAGCTGCCTGGGCGCTTTTATAAATGATTTCAGGAAAACACCAGCCTGGGAGAACACACTGGTAATTATTACTGCCGATCATGGAGCGCTTTTCCCGGGGCCAACCGAAATAAATGAGCCTGCCACTTATCGGATTCCGATGATCTGGACAGGCGGGGTGGTGAAAAACCCGGCCAATATCAGCATCATTGGCGGGCAGCCTGATTTAATTCCAACGCTCGTAAGTCAGTTTGGCTGGAAAACAGACCCGGCCCTGTTTGGTCATAACCTGTTTTCTGAACCATCATACGCATTTTATATGTATGATTCTGGCTGGGGATATATTACCCAGTACGGCGAGTATTTTTTCGATAATGCAAAATCAGATTTTATCAAATTCAGTGGCACCGATGATCCAACACCGGGATTCGATTTTGCCAAAGCCTATCTTCAGGTTTTGCACACCGATTTTTTAAAGAAATAAATTTACTGCTGATTTGTAAAACTTTGAAATTCACTTTTTACCATTTGTCCCCGGTTTTTGTCGATTGTTTGCACAAAAATGATCATGGGCTGTTTTTTGTCGATTTCAGAAACCGGAATCGTATAAACAAACGACAGTTTTTCTTCTGGTGCCAGTGTTTCCTTTCCGGTTAACCCATAAATTGAGGAAGCAGTAATTTCTGTTTTGTTTTGCATCATGCCAATTTCGGGCATCGAGGAATGGTTCAATAGCACTGATTTTACCGAGTTGTTTGTTAAAAGTATTTCGAGTTTCAAGGTGTCATCCATAATTTTTCCGCTGGCAATTTCAATTTTCAGGTTTTTCAGGTTCTGAAATTCAGGAATAATCAGGGTTTTCACCTTTCTTCCGTTTTTTAATGTTAAAAAATTAGTGGTATCAACACGCGTGGGAAAAATTGCAAAAGCTGGTTTCCCTTCAATAACCGCTTCGTCATCCCACAGGTCGTACTGACAAAATCTGTAGGCGGGGGTGGCCAGATGCACAGCGGGTTCGCCTGTATAAAACTGGTAGGTGGCCGGTACTGCAAAATTGTTAAACGAGGCCACCGGTTTCCCGACGGCCATTTCTTTTACCTCGCTTGTCCAGGCTTTGTGGTTGTAAAACGCAATTTTTGCAGCACCTATATTCGGAATAAAATCGGCGGCCAGGTAAAACCGCGCTGCAAACATCAATACAACCACTGGCACTGCAAGTCGTTTAAACCATTTCTTGAGCACCGGATTTCCGGTAATCACAGGATAGGTGGCAAACATCAGCAAAGGCGTGATCGCAATGGTGTAATGCGCTTCGATACGGTTTTTAAAACTCATGATAAAAAAGAAAATGTAAAAACCGAGAATGCTGAAAATCATCATCCGGCGAAATTTATCACCATTGATGCTGAATTTAAAAAGGCTGTAAAATATAAGAATTCCGCTTAGTGGCCCGGCTACCAGCAATTGGCTGGTTATATTATTGTGCACTGTTTTGAACCGGATGGGTTTGGAACGGTCGCTCAAATGATATTTGAAAGTCGGAAAATGATTGTCGATTTGCCAGAGTATATGCGGAGCCAATAAAACAAGGGTTATAAAAACAACCAGCCAGAAGTATTTATTACGAAGCAGGTTCAGGTTTGAAAGCACCACAAATCCGATAACCAGAAATGCGTGGTATTTGCTGTAAATCATGGCGGCAGCCACCACCGCAATAATCAGCGAAAGTTTTAAATCGGGTTTTTCAGCAAATTTCCGGTAGAGCAGGTAGAAAAGCAACGAGAAAAATACCATTGGCGTGTCGGGAATGGCAAGAAAACCAGCAATATGCGTGTGAACCAAAGGAAACGACAAAATAAAGACCGACAGAAAAAGCAGGTCTTTTTGTTCGTTTAATTCATTCATAATCATGGCCATGGTCAGTGTGGTTAGAAACAGGAACAATAACCTGACGCCAATTTCGTTGTGTGCAACAGAATCACCCAGGAAAATCAGCAAAGCCGACAAGGGTGGATGATCAAAAAAGCCCCAGGCCAGGTGCTGTGAATACATCCAGTAATAGGCTTCATCAGAATGGAGGTTGGTAAACATCGATTGTATAAGGTTGATCAGCAACCAGCCACCCAGTAGCAGGTAGTGTTTTTTTCCAAGATTAGCAAACAGTGTTTTCATGGATTTCGAAATTAATTAAAAAGCGAGATTTGAAGCGCTTTTCCGGCATTTCCCGTGCAGAAACTGTTTTTAAAACGTTCCTGATGAAAAGGATTGACCGCCATCGGGCAGCCCGCAATATGTTTTGCTTTCCCGGTATTTTTCATTTTTTGTGAACCTATTAAAAGGTTTTTGTCAAGCTTTCTTCAGATTGTAATCTGTTGTAAAAGTCGCATTTTTTTCAGATTTGCGAAAAAACTGTAAAGGTTTGCCTTTTAAAGTAAACAGAATTTGGTTGATAAAAAGGATTCACTTCGAATTCAATATATTTGTGAGAAATCAAATTCTCGCAAAATGAAATGAGTCCCGATTTGTGGGGGCGAATTCCATGTCGGCGCTATTTTGATTGAAAAGTTGAGGCTGTTACGAAAATTGTACGAACTAACTTAGAGAATTAAATACATGAAACTTTGGGAAAAAGGCGTTCCGGTTAATCAGGCAATTGAAAAGTTCACGGTGGGGAAAGACCGCGAAATGGATCTTTATCTGGCACCTTTCGATATTCTGGGATCGATGGCTCATGTTACAATGCTTGGCTCGGCAGGATTAGTTGCTGAAACTGAAGTGCCGGTTTTGTTGGCGGGTTTGAAAAAACTGTACCAGAAAGCACAGGAAGATAATTTTATTATTGAAGAGGGTATCGAAGACGTTCATTCTCAGGTTGAATTTCTGTTAACGCAGGAACTTGGCGATTTGGGCAAGAAAATCCACAGTGGACGCTCGCGAAACGACCAGGTTTTGCTCGACCTGAAACTATTTATCCGCGACGCTATCCGCGAAGTGACTGAAACTTCTTCGGCACTTATCGATTTGCTTTTAAAGAAAGCGGATGAAACCAAAAACATTCTTTTGCCCGGCTACACGCATTTGCAGGTTGCCATGCCGTCGTCGTTTGGTTTGTGGTTTGGTGCCTATGCCGAAAGCCTGACCGACGACCTTGATATTTTGCAATCGGCCTGGAAAATCACCAACCAGAATCCGCTGGGCTCTGCAGCCGGCTACGGTTCCTCGTTCCCGCTTAACCGCCAGATGACCACCGATTTGCTGGGATTTGCAAAAATGAACTACAACGTGGTTTACGCACAAATGGGCAGGGGAAAAGTCGAAAAAATAGTCTCGTTTGCATTGGCCAATATTGCCTCCACCTTATCAAAACTGGCTTACGATGTTTGCCTTTTTAACAGCCAGAACTTTGGTTTTGTAAAACTCCCCGATGAGTTTACCACAGGGTCGAGTATTATGCCTCACAAAAAAAATCCGGATGTTTTTGAGCTCATCCGCTCGAAATGCAATAAAATACAGGGAGTTCCGGCGCAGATCTCGCTGATGACCAACAATTTGCCCAGCGGGTATTTCCGCGATCTTCAGATTGTCAAAGAAATTTTTCTCCCCGTTTTTGGCGAATTAATTGATTGCCTGAACATTGCTTCCCTGGCCCTTGAAAACATGCAGGTAAAAACGGATATTCTGAATCAGCCGATTTACGATTATCTGTTTAGTGTTGAAGAAGTAAACAAACTGGTATTGTGTGGAATGCCATTTCGCGATGCTTACAAAGCGGTTGGCATGCAAATCGAAAACGGAACATTTAATCCGGAGAAAAAAGTGCACCATACCCACGAAGGCAGTATCGGAAATCTTTGTCTCGGAAAAATTGCTGTATATAAGCAGCAAGTCATTGATTCTTTTGAATTTGAAAAAGTAGAAGCTGCAATAAAAAAGCTGCTCGCATCGGCTTAAATTTTTCTTATAAATTAAAAAATGTGCAGTTTATTGCACCGGATGCTGAAAGTTAAGCGTATGTTATTTAACCGGCTTAAAATAGTTGCTGCTTGCAATAATTAAACTGTTTCATTAATTTTGATTTCACTTTGAAAGGAAAAACATAATTTTGCTTTCAATTTCGCAGCCACTGATAAATTTCTTCAGTTGACTGTTTTTGGTGTGCTGACAAGTTATAACGAATAAAAAGACAATACAGATGAGATTACCTGAAGCTCAGGGTTTGTACAATCCGGCAAACGAACACGAAAACTGCGGGATTGGTTTTGTTGCCCACATAAAAGGGGTTCCTTCGCACGACATTGTAAGGAGAGGATTGGAAGTCCTCCTGAATATGGACCACCGCGGGGCAACTGGGGCCGACAAAACCACCGGCGACGGAGCCGGGCTCCTCATGCAGATACCGCATGAATTTATTACCGAAGTCTTGAAAGTGGATGTTGGAGAAAAAGGGACCTATGGTACCGGTCTTATTTTTTTACCAAAAGAGGAGAACGAAGCTGCTATTTGTATCGAAGTTCTGAATAAACATATAAAAAATGAAGGCCTTACACTGGTTGGTTATCGCGATGTGCCGGTTGACAGTTCTGCACCGGGTAAAATAGCAAGTGCCACCGAACCGGCAATAAAACAGGTATTTGTAAAAGGTCATTTTGAAAAGGATGCGCTGGAAAGAAAATTATACCTGGTTCGAAAACTTGCCGAAAAAGAAATCCGTGAATCTTCGCTCAAAAACAAATCTTATTTTTATCAGCCGAGTTTCTCGGCTAAGGTGATCATTTATAAAGGAATGTTTACCCCACAACAATTGCGCGATTATTACCTCGATTTTAAAAACGAGAAATTTAAGAGCGCCATCGCACTGGTGCATTCGCGTTTCAGTACCAATACTTTTCCTTCGTGGGATTTGGCGCAACCATTCAGGATTATTGCCCATAACGGCGAAATCAATACAATCCGCGGAAACAGGCTGTGGATGCAGGCACGCGAAGGCCTTCTGAAATCGGAAATTTTTGGCGAAGATTTGCAGAAACTTTTGCCGGTGATTGAACCCGGAAAATCCGATTCGGCATCGTTCGACAATGTGCTTGAGTTTTTGCACATGACCGGGCGCTCGATTCCTCATGCACTTTGTATGATGATTCCGGAATCGTTCAACCAGAAAAACCCGATTCCTGAAAGCCTGAAAGCATTTTATGAATACCATTCAACCATCATGGAACCGTGGGACGGACCTGCCTCGATGGTATTTTCTGATGGCCGTTACATTGGCGGGACACTTGATAGAAACGGTTTGCGGCCTTCGAGATATGTGATCACAAAAAATGACCTGATTGTGATGGGCTCCGAAGTGGGTGTGCAGACTTTTGACCCCGAAGAAATAAAACTAAAAGGCCGGTTACGCCCGGGTAAAATCCTCCTGGTTGATACCCAACTGGGCATTATCATCCCTGACGAAGAAGTAAAAGACCAGCTCAGCCGCCGCAATCCTTACGAAATGTGGCTGAAGGAGAACAGGCTGGTGATGGAAGATATTAAGGTAAAAAACAGGGTTCCGTCGCAAATCGAAAATTTCGAAACATACGCCAAAGTATTTGGTTACTCGAAAGAAGATATGTACGAAATCATTCAGCCGATGGCCGATTCAAGCGCCGAACCCACCAGTTCGATGGGGAACGATGCCCCGCTGGCTGTTTTTTCCGACAAACCCAAAAGGCTTTTCGACTACTTTAAACAGATGTTTGCCCAGGTGACCAATCCGCCCATCGATTCCATCCGCGAGGGACTGGTCATGTCACTGACAAACTATATCGGCTCGCTCAGTTCAAACCTTTTGATTGAATCAACAGAACATTGCAAACTCATTAAGTTTGATAGCCCGATCATCACCAATACCGATCTTGGAAAAATTAAGGATCTGAAAGATGAACTTTTCACGCACAAGGTTATCAAAATGGTTTTCCCGGTGGCGGGTGGTAAACTCGGTTTAGAAACTGCCATAGAAAATATGCTGGCAGAAGCAGAAGAAGCTGTTGACCAGAAGAAGAATTACATTATTCTCAGCGACCGCGATATTTCTGAAGATTATGCTCCCATCCCCTCGGTGCTGGCTGTTGCAGCGGTTCACCACCATCTTATTAAAAAACAGAAACGCATGCAGGTGGGTATAATCGTTGAAACAGGCGATGCCCGCGAGATTAACCATTTTGCCCTGTTGCTCGGATATGGAGCCAGTGTTATCAATCCATACCTTGCTTTTGCTGCTATCGATCACCTGGTGAAAGAAGGAAAGATTACAAAAGAATATGTGGAAGCCCGGAAAAACTATATCAAATCAATCGATAAAGGGTTGCTGAAAATTTTCTCAAAAATGGGGATTTCCACACTGAGGAGTTATCACGGTGCGCAGATTTTTGAAGCAATTGGTATCGGCCAGGAAGTAATTGATAAATATTTTACCGGCACAGTATCAAAGATTGGTGGTGTGGGATTGGAAGAAATTACCCGTGAAGCCGTCATGTTTCACGAGCAGGCCTACAAACCAGAAGTGGCCCCCGAGCCATTCCGGTTTGAAAACGGAGGTGTTTATGCCTGGCGGAAATATGGCGAACACCATGCCTGGAATCCTGAAAACATCGGACTTTTGCAATGGGCAACCCGTACAAACGATTACGGAAAATACAAGGAATACAGTGCGATTATTGATCAGCAAAATAAAAAACCCGCATTTATCCGCGGTTGTTTTAACCTGAAACGCAACCCGATTCCGCTTGACCAGGTTGAACCGGAAGAAGAAATCATGAAACGGTTTGTAACCGGTGCCATGTCGTATGGTTCAATCAGCAAGGAAGCCCATGAGGCGCTTGCCATTACCATGAATACAATCGGTGGCCGGAGCAATACCGGCGAAGGCGGCGAAGATGCTGAACGTTTCGGGACTATCAGAAACAGTAAAATAAAACAGGTGGCTTCCGGCCGGTTTGGAGTAACCAATAACTACCTAATCAACGCCGACGAACTTCAGATTAAAATTGCACAGGGAGCAAAACCGGGCGAAGGTGGTCAGCTTCCGGGTTATAAAATCGATAAGATTATCGCGAAATTAAGAAACTCAACACCTGGGATCACTTTAATCTCGCCACCTCCCCACCACGATATTTATTCAATCGAGGACCTAGCACAACTTATTTACGACCTGAAAATAACCAACCCGCGTGCTGCTGTCTCGGTGAAATTAGTTTCAGAAGATGGCGTGGGAACCATTGCAGCGGGAGTGGCTAAAGCTTTTGCCGACATTATCATCATTGCAGGTGGTGACGGTGGAACCGGGGCAAGCCCTGCCAGTTCTATTAAACATGCTGGGTTACCCGTTGAACTGGGCATTGCCGAAACACAACAAACACTTGTGTTGAATAACCTGCGAGGTCGGGTAAAACTTCAGGTGGATGGGCAATTAAAAAATGGCCGCGACGTGGTGACAATGGCTTGTCTGGGTGGCGAGGAATTCGGTTTCTCAACTTCAGCATTAATCGTACTGGGATGTATCATGATGCGCAAATGCCACATGAATACTTGCCCGGCAGGGATTGCCACACAAGATAAAGAACTCAGAAAACGGTTCATCGGGAAAGCGGAATACACCATCAATTTCTTCCGGTTTATTGCCCGTGAAGTGCGTGAATACCTGGCAGAAATGGGATTCACAAAATTTCAGGATATTGTCGGACGTACCGATTTGCTGGAACTGAATCCGGAAGTGGTCAACTGGAAAATGAAGAACATCGACTTTTCAAAAATTCTTTATGTTCCGGCTGCTGCCAAAGAAAATGCCATCAGCAATACGCACCAGAACGAAAAACTTTCAGAGGGCCACATCGATTTCAAACTGCTGAAAGAAGCAAACAAAGCAATTCAGTCGGGCGAAAAAGTGTGGATTTCGCAGAAAATTGTAAATACCGACCGTACTGTGGGAGCCATGCTTTCGGGCGAAATTTCGCGCCGTTACGGAGAAGCCGGATTGGCAAAAGATACCATTACCTGTATTTTCACCGGAACAGCAGGACAGAGTTTTGGTGCTTTCCTGGTAAAAGGGGTGACTTTCAGATTAGTGGGCGATGCTAACGATTATATCGGCAAAGGCTTGTCGGGGGGAAAAATCGTTGTGGTTCCACCGCCCGAATCAACTTTCAAACCCGAGGAAAATATCATAATCGGGAACACTTCATTTTATGGGGCCACCAATGGTGAAGCCTACATCAGGGGTGTGGCCGGCGAACGTTTTTGTGTGAGAAATTCGGGGGCCAAAGCCGTTATTGAAGGCACCGGTGACCACTGTTGCGAGTACATGACAGGCGGACGTGTGGTGGTTCTCGGGAAAACCGGTAAAAACTTTGCGGCCGGTATGAGTGGTGGTATTGCCTATGTGCTGGATATCAACGGCGATTTCGATTATTACTGTAACAAGGGTCTTGTTGAACTGGGCCCAGTTGAAGACAAAGCCGATATCAAGGAATTACAGGACATGATTAATAAGCATTTCCTTTATACACAAAGTACATTGGCTTCAAAAATTCTGACAAACTGGGACGAATACCTTCCAAAATTTGTAAAGGTCATCCCGCTGGAATACAAAAAAGTGCTGGAAGAATTAAAACTGTTGGAGCTACAGAAAAAACTCCAGTTAACAGAAGACGACCCGTCGCGTCATGAATAAAAATATTCAGGTTAAAAATTAAAGAAAGAGGAAAAACAAGATATGGGAGATCCAAAAGGTTTTATGAAAGTTCCGCGGAAAGATGCTGGTTACCGGCCAGTTTCAGACCGGATTTCGGACTATAGCGAAGTGGAACAGACACTGAACGAGGAAGACAGGGCGTTGCAGGCATCGCGCTGTATGGATTGTGGTATTCCGTTTTGTCACTGGGGTTGCCCGGTGGGCAGCAAAATACCTGAATGGCAGGATGCTCTTTTTCGCGGGCGAAAAGACGAAGCCTATTTTATTCTGCATTCAACCAACAGTTTCCCCGAGATAACCGGTCGTGTGTGCCCGGCTCCCTGCGAAAAATCGTGTGTGCTGGCCATTCATGAAGAGGCAGTTACCATTCGGGAGAACGAATGTGCGACGGTGGAACAGGCATTTGATGCGGGAATTGTGAAACCCAACCCGCCAAAAATCCGCACCGGGAAAAAGGTGGCAGTTATTGGCTCAGGTCCGGCAGGATTGTCGGCTGCCGATTTGCTGAACCGCGCCGGTCATTGGGTGACAGTTTTTGAGAAGAACGACGCCATCGGAGGTTTGCTTCGTTACGGAATCCCCGATTTCAAACTCAGTAAAAGTGTGATCGATCGGCGGTTGTTGCTTTTTATGGAGGAAGGGATTATTTTCAAAACCAATGTAAATGTGGGCGTCGATATAAAAAAAGAAGAACTGCTGAAAGATTTTGATGCCATTGTTTTGGCGGTTGGAGCCGAACAGCCGCGCGATTTGCCGGTTGAAGGCCGCGACCTGGAAGGGGTTTATTTTGCCATGGATTTTCTGGTGCAGCAAAATAAAAAGGTGGCCGGGAAACAGATTCCTGAAGCAGAAAGAATTCTGGCAAAAGATAAAAATGTGCTGGTGATTGGCGGTGGCGACACGGGTTCCGATTGTGTGGGGACTTCTATCCGCCAGAAAGCCAAATCGGTAACACAAATCGAAATTCTTCCGAAACCAGCCGAAAAACGAAGCGAAAACAATCCGTGGCCTTATTGGCCCAATGTTTTGCGTACTTCAAGTTCACACCTCGAAGGTTGTGAGCGTCGCTGGAGCCTGAACACCAAACGTTTTATTGGTGAAAACGGCAAACTGAAACAGGTGGAAGTAGTGCAGGTTGAGTGGACAAAAGATGCTTCGGGACGTTTTGTGATGAGTGAAATTGAAGGCACAACTGAAATTTTGAATGTTGATCTTGCTTTGCTGTCAATGGGATTTACGCAGCCGGTTCATTTGGGTTTGTTAGATTCGCTGGGTGTTGAGTACGACACGCGCGGCAATGTAAAAGTCAATTCCAAAAAGCAAACTTCGGTTGATAAAATATTTGCCGCTGGAGACGTTGAAAAGGGCGCCAGCCTTGTTGTTCATGCGATTGAAGCAGGCAAGGTGGCAGCAAAAAATGTTGATGAATTTTTAAGAAATTAAATTTCGTTTTTTTTATACAGTGCAGTTTTTTCAAGAGGTGGCCGGCCTTTTACGAAAGGATATTTCCTGACTAAATCTTTCACATTTCCTTGACCAGATTGTGAAAAAGCCGGCTCCTCTTTTTTTATTCGTCTTTTTATTTTTGGCCATTCGGATAATCGGCCATCGACCGGGTTTTATCGGCAAACAAAAAACCAAATTGCTTTATTAAATGTTATTTTTGCGGCATGTTGATAGTCAGCGAAAATATCATTTTTATAACGGGATTATTCCTTGTTTTGTTTCTCTGGGTTGGCACACCCGCCAGTTCATCAGCAGAAAGTGTAATGATTTGCGAGGCAACAGAAATGCAGACATCGGATGAGTTGCCGTGTAGTTTGAACATTCACGACGAGTTGTGCGAAGATGAACAACTGAATCAATTTGTAACAGATAACCCATTCGCAGAATTATTTGTTTATTTTACTGACAATCAGAAATATAGAACCATATTTCAGCCTTGTCATATTCCCTGGGAACCTCCAAGAATCTGAATTCCATTTTTTTATCCTGATTGATTTTATTGGTTGCTGCTCGTCTTTGTAGTGGCGGAAAATAAGATGGTGGAAGCATTTCGGTTTTACAATTCATTTCAAATCATTTCTGCAAAAAATACGCTTTACAGGGCAGGCATTAAAATCATCAGGTTGTGACGATTCGATTTTTATTAACCATCAGTTATAGAAATAATGATGAATAGTCGGATTCTTGAAAATAAAAAAGTGTGTGTAAATAATACAGAAGCAGTTGACGACAGGGGAAAAGGTTTTTCAAACCACACTGAATTTGTGTATGATAAACATTTCAGGCGAAAGGCTTTTTTCAGACATCTGTTCAACAACCGCGAATTCAGAACTGTGGTTTTAACCGGGATTTCAGTTGCTTTGACTCTTTTTACCATGCTGATCCTGGTAATAATTCCACTGATGCGAAACCTGATAAAGTAGAATCTTTTTGAACCGGTAAAATCATCAGGACGTAAAAGGCATGAAAATAAAACGAGAGATCAGTATAAAAAAACACCGGATCAGTATAATTCCTGGTCAGCCGGATGGTTTTTTAATGAAGGTTATTCTGATCATTTCGGATATAAAAATAACAACAACAAAAACAGAATAATGGAGGTTAACGGATTTGTATGGGCCGGTTTTTTATTGTTTGTGCTGCTGATGATGGCACTCGATTTGGGCGTTTTTCACCGGAAATCGCACGAAGTAAAAATCAGGGAAGCGCTTGCCTGGAGTGCGGTGTGGATTTCGCTGGCTTTAATTTTTAACGCGGGTGTTTATTTTTTGATGGGGAGAGAAAAGGCCATCGAGTTTTTAACGGGTTATGTTATCGAGAAGTCGCTGAGTGTTGACAACCTTTTTGTATTTATTATGGTATTTTCATATTTCAATGTCGATACTAAATACCAGCACAAAGTACTTTTCTGGGGGATTCTCGGGGCGCTTGTCATGCGGGCGATCTTTATTTTTGCAGGGGTTGCCCTTATTCAGCAGTTTCATTGGATAATCTATGTTTTCGGGGCATTCCTGATTTTTACCGGTATAAAAATGCTGGTGCAGAAAGACGAAAAAATCGAGCCGGAGAAGAACCCGCTTGTCCGGTTGTTCAAACGGTTTTTCCCCGTGACCGATACCCTGCATGGCGACAGGTTTTTTGTAAAAATAAATGCACGAACCGTGGCTACTCCATTGTTTATCGTGCTGTTGGTTATCGAGTTTACCGACCTGATTTTTGCTGTCGATTCCATCCCGGCCATTCTCGCTGTTTCAACCGATACGTTTATCATTTTTACCTCGAATGTTTTTGCCATTTTAGGTTTGCGCGCACTCTATTTTGCATTGGCCGGAATCGCAAAACTGTTTTACTACCTGAAATACGGATTGTCGGCAATCCTTGTATTTGTAGGTGTAAAAATGGTGATTGCCGGATTCTTTAAAATCCCGGTGGTGTATTCACTTTTAGTTATCGTTTCAATACTGATTTTATCAATATTGGCATCCGTGATTTTTTCAAAAAAACAAATAGCAACAATTTAAAAAACAATACTATGAATTGTCCGAATTGTAATGTCCCGCTGATTATGTCGGAGCGACAGGGGATTGAAATTGATTATTGTCCGCAATGCCGCGGAATCTGGCTCGACCGTGGCGAACTCGATAAAATTATCGAACGCTCGTCGAATGAACCAACCTATAACCAGCAACCTCCGGTTAATCCGTTTCAGCAAGGCGGCCACCCGTATGGTTACCGGAAACCCTATAAACAGAAAAACTGGCTGAGTGAATTGTTTGATTAACAGTTTGTTTTATAGAAGCTCCTGCCAAAGTGCAGGAGTTTTTTTTGAATAATCCGGAGACAGAAAGAGTAAGTCAGGTTTTAATCAAACAGTCAGCTCAATGCCTTCCGGGCGTTTGTGTTTCCAGCGGCGGTGCGACCAAAGATAGTATTCCGGTTCCTGTCGGATAACTTCTTCAGCTTTCCTGACATAAGCCAGGAGAATTTCATCAGGCTTCGCATCTTTTGGGTTTTCAAAAAGCAAAGTGTATTCAATTTCGTAATGTCCGCGGCTTATTTTTTTGTTGTGCTGAAAAAATACAGGTTGATTGGTGCTGATGGCAATTTTCTCGGGACCCTGGTAAAAGGGAGTCTCCTGGTTCAGGAAAATCGTCCAGAACTTTGAATTGGCTTGTGGAGTCTGGTCGGCAGCAAGCCAAACCCCGGTGAGTTGTTTTTTGGCATTTCTCTCGATTACAGTGCGGGCAGTTCTGTAAAGAGGTACACATTCGCTTCCCCATTTTTCACGGTTATGCGTCAGAAACTTCTCCATTGCCTCGTTTCCGCGTATCGGGCTGTAAATCGTAAGGATATGATGTTTTAGTTTTGATTGTACAAAGCTTGTCCATTCCCAATTGTTGTGATGCATGGCAAGGGCGATCACACTTCTTCCCTGGTCGAAAAATTCGTTGGCCTTGTTTTCCCCTGTTATTTTTAACCGTTTGGCAATGGCTTTGTCAGAAATACTGTAAATTTTTATCGATTCGAAAAACAGATCACAAAAATGGTGGTAAAAACGCGTACGGATTTGGTCAATTTCGATTTCCGTTTTCTCCGGAAACGAGTTTTTCAGGTTATCGGTAATTACTTTGTGCCGATATTTAATTGCATATCTGACAATGAGATACATGAAATCGGACAGGATATACAAAACCCGGAAAGGAAGCCATGACAGGAGAATAAGAAAACCTACCAGTGTTTTGTTCAAAATCCGTTTGAGTGGGGTTTCATGAAATCGTTTATCGTGTTCTTCCAGTTCTTTTCTGATCATTTTTATTTTTCAGTTATTCGTTGAGTACAATTCCTTCAGGGCGTTTGTGTTTCCAGCGTTTGTGCGACCAAAGATAGTATTCCGGATGCTCCCGGATGATTTCTTCCATTCTTTGAATGTATTTTTTAATTATTTCATTTTCCTCCATTTCAGCCGGATTTTCAACCAATAGTTCAAGGCTCGAAGTGTAATATCCGCGTTTTGTTTTTTCAATTTTCTGAAATATCAGCGGTGTATTAAAACGTTTGGCGATCAATGCGGGGCCCGGGTAAAACATGGCTTCCTGGTTCAGGAAGCGAAACCAGGCTGTGTGAAAAAATGGTGGAGTCTGGTCGGCAGCTAACCACGTAATTACTGGCTCCTTTCTCTTTTCAGCGATAAGAATCCGTTTCAGAACCTGGCTGTTTTTGATCATTTCTGCCCCGAATCTTGCACGGTTGGCATTTATGTATTTGTCGAAATGTTTATTATGAAGAGGTTTGTAAACCGCCAGTACCTTACTTTTATAAAACGATTGTAAAAAAGTTCCCCACTCCCAGTTATTATAATGCATGGCCAGTATTGTGACACTTCTGCCGGCATTGGTAAATTGGCTGATTAGTTCATGATTATGGAATTTCATCCGCTTTTTCATTTCCCGCCCGGTCATTTTGTTCAACTTAACCGTTTCAAGTGTCAGGTCACAAAAATGGCGGTAAAACCTGTGTGCAATCTGTCGTCGTTCGTTTTGGTTTTTCGCGGGGAACGATTTTTCAAGATTACGATAAACCACTTTTTTGCGATATCCTGCCAGGTAAAAAATCACCACAAACCAAATATCCGACAGGAAATACAGCATGTTAAAAGGGAGTGCTGCAATCAGTTTCAGGAAAAAAATGCCTGTATTTGTAAAAAATGTTTTCAATGTATGATTCCCGGAAAATAAAAGGTAAAACTACATTTTTTAACTGAAATGTTGCTGCGAAAAGAATTTTCAGGTTTATCTTTCGGCGGTAAAAAACACTTGAAATCCATGAAAACATTGATGTTGACGCTTACTGTTTTTATTTCGCTGACGATGAATGCACAGAACTTTTATATTGCCCACCGCGGCGATTCGTATGTGGCGCCTGAAAATACGGTGGCTGCTGCCAAAAGCGCGTGGAACGCCGGTGCTGACGCGGTGGAAATTGATGTCCACCTTACCAAAGACAACCGGGTGATGGTGATTCACGACAGCGACACAAAACGTACCTGCTCTGGAAAGAAAAACCTGGAAATTGCCAAAACACCTTCTGTTTTGTTGCGCGACCTGGACGCCGGAATTTGGAAAGGAGCGGAATTCAAAGGTGAAAAAATTCCGTTTCTGGATGAAATTATTGAAACGGTTCCCGAAGGGAAAACACTGGTGGTTGAAGTTAAATGCGGAACTGAGATTATTCCGTCGTTACAGCGAATCATGGAGAAAACACCGAAAAGAGGTCAGATTGTGTTTATTTGTTTTGACTGGAAAACCATTGTCGAACTGAAAAATACATTTCCTGATAACAAATGTTACTGGCTGAGTTCAACAAAAACCGGACTGACAAAAAAGATCAAAGAAGCTGCTGATGCGGGCCTGGACGGCGTTAACCTCCAAAGCAAAATCATTGACGAAGAAACGATGGCGGTTGCAAAAGAACACAAAATGGAAGTGTTGGCGTGGACGGTTGACGACCCGGCAGAAGCCAGACGTATTACACAACTGGGTGTTACAAAAATCACCACCAACCGCCCGGCCTGGCTGAAAGAGGAGTTGGAGAAACAATAATCAAATATCAAACTTGAGTATTGAGTTATGTTATTTTGATTTTTTCGGCTGTAACAATTTGAAAAGCATTTTTCCCGAGCAGAACTGTTTTTGCAATATTCAAAC
>JAJUGS010000038.1 GCA_029265875.1 Prolixibacteraceae bacterium | reverse complement strand
GTTTTTAAATGCCCGCGAACCGTAAGCAATGTACATTTCTTTCCGAAGGTCGCGGTTGTCGGCATATTTCATAAAAGGGAGGTAGCTGGGCATATCGAGGGTGAAAACCCAGCCGGTTTTGTTTTTTTCCTTTGCCAGTCCGGCAGCGGCTTCCAGCGTACTTTCCGGGAGCCCGGCCAGTTTTGTTTTGTCGGTGATATTCAGCTCGAAACTGTTGGTTTCTTTCAGCAGGTTTTCGTTAAAATTCAGCGACAGTTTTGAGAGTTCGGTGCTGATTTCGCGAAATCTTTGTTTCTGTTCTTCCGTCAGACTGGCTCCCTGCCGGATGAAACTGAAATAAGTGGATTCGAGCAACATGGCCTGTTCAGGGTTCAGTTTCAGGTTGGCACGGTTAGCATACAAACTATTAACGCGTTCAAATAATTTCGGATTGAGTGTGATATCATTCTGAAATTTGGTTAGCAACGGCGAAACTTCCTGGGCAATTTTCTGCAACTCTTCGTTGGTTTCCGAGCTCATTAAATTAAAGAATATGCCGGCGGTACGGTTGAGCAACCTGCCTGACCGGTCAAGCGCAACGATGGTATTTTCAAAAGTCGGTTTCTGCGCGTTACCGGCAATCTGTTCAATTTCGGCTTCTCCCTGTTTAATGGCTTCCTGAAAAGCCGGGATAAAATGTTCGTTTTTGATTTCGTTAAAAGGCGCTGTCTGGTGCGGTGTGTTGAAATCTTTTAACAGCGGGTTATTCTGTGCGGTGCTTACTGCAGAAATTGTCGTCATAATAATTAATAATGCGATAAATACTTTTCTCATTTGAACCTGATTTTAAAAATATCTTCCATTTGTAATGAAATGGTAAGGTACATTACAAAAAATAGTGAGAGTTTGTTCAGGAGTGTAAAAAGTTTGAGCTATTTTTTCCGTTTGGTTTTCTTCTTTTCAACCGTCCAGCCAAACTTGCCGATGCGTTTGCCCATTCCGTAATAATGGCCGTGGCTGTAAACCAGCGGCGCGGCTTTTGCAAAACTGAAAGCCTGTTCTTCGTTCAGGTATTCGTCGTCAACCGAAACCGAAACGACATCGGCAACAAACATGTGGTGAGTTCCCAGTTCAACGATATTTTTCACCCGGCACTCAATATTTACCGGCGATTCAAAAATGATGGGTGCTTTCACCACTTTGGCCGGGGCGGGAGTTAGGTTCATCTCTTTCCATTTGTTGTATTTCCGGCCCGAATTACAACCACACCAGTCGGTAGCTTTGGCCAGTTTTTCGGTGGTGAGGTTGATCACAAATTCTCCGGTCCGTTTGATGATTTCGTAGGAATGACGCCCGGGGCGCACCGAAATGTAACACATCGGCGGGTCGCTGTTGATAGTCCCTGTCCAGGCAATGGTAATGATGTTGTATTCTTCGGGTGTTTCGCCGCAACTGACCATCACCGCGGGCAACGGGTAAATAATGGTACCAGGTTTCCAGTAAGTTTTTGCCATGAAGTACGAATTAATCAACCGGGTCTTTCCAGTCGCCGTTTTCGCGGATTAATTGCTCGAGTTCTTCAACCGCATTTTCAAACAGAATGTGGCGTTTTACAGGTTGTAATCCTTTGTACAGTGCAACCTTGTTGCTGCCTGTTCCCACAAAACCGTAATCCACGTCGCCCATTTCGCCGGGCCCGTTTACCACGCAGCCCATGATCCCGATTTTCAGGTGGTCGAGATGTTTGAAATGTTCCTTGATTTTGAGTGTTGTTTCGTGTAAATCGAAAAGGGTGCGTCCACAACCAGGGCACGACACAAATTCGGTTTTCGACATGCGCATGCGGCTGGCTTGTAAAATGCCAAAACTGAGATCTTTCAGTTCGGTAAATGTGATATTTTCGTTGTCGTTTGAAAGACAGATCCCGTCGCCGTATCCATCGATAAAAAGGCAGCCAAGATCGGCGGCAGCTTTGATCTGTAAATCTTCAAGCTGGCTTTCATTGTATCTGCGGTATAAAACAACCGGTACTTTCCAGATGTGAGTTTCCAGTGCCATAAAAAAGGCACGGAGCTCAGCCATCGGGTTTTTGTTGAAACTTTCCAGAATCAGTACAGTCTTCCGGGTATTTTTCAATTTCATGATAATTTCCGGATGTTTATCCATAAACCGGTCGAATTCCATTTTATCGGTTTTGATAAATTTCATCCGGCCCCAGCGCGTGCTTTCAAAAAGGTATTCTTCCAGTGAAATGATGGGGTATTCTTCGCCTTTGATATCCAGAATTTTATTGCCCGAAAGGAAATAATCGGGCATCAGTTTGCCACGGATTGGGATCATTTCGCTGAGTGTGCGTTCACCTAAATCGGCAATTACCACCGGAATCTGTTTTCCTCCCATGTTCAACACAGGGCGGGTTGAGCGCCTTTCGTATTCAAACGGATTTACCTGTCCGATCATGGGTGCGGTTATCGGCTGGTGGTTCTCGTAGCTTTTAAAATGATTGACCAGTTTGATGGCCACCGGTATTTCGCGGATCGGGCTTTCGGTGAGCGAAACACGCACCGTGTCGCCAATTCCATCGCCTAACAGGGCACCAATTCCAACGGCTGATTTAATTCTTCCGTCTTCGCCTTCACCCGCTTCGGTTACACCCAAATGTATCGGGTACATCATGTCTTCGAGCCGCATTTTGTAATTCAGTAACCGAACCGTGTAAACCATCACACGGGTGTTGCTGGCTTTTATCGAAACCACAACATTATTGAAGTTCACTTTTTTACAGATTCTCAGAAATTCGAGCACCGATTCTGCCATTCCCGAAGGGGTGTCGCCATAACGGCTCATCACCCTGTCGGACAGCGAGCCGTGATTGGCCCCGATTCTCAGCGCTGTATCTGTTTTCTTCAGCATTTCGAGAAACGGGATGAACTGTTCTTCAATTTTGACCAGTTCCTGTTTGTATTCATCATCAGAATATACTTTGTTTTTAAAAAGCGCTCTTTTATCGTAAAAATTTCCGGGATTGATCCTGACTTTCGAAATACTTTTGGCTGCAATTTCAGCAAGTTTCGGGTTGAAATGGATATCACCGATAAGAGGCGTGTTGTAACCGCGGTTTACCAGCTCGTCCTTGATATTTTTGATGTTTTCGGCGTCATAAATACCTTTTACCGTCATCCGCACATAATCAGCACCAGCTTTTGCAAGCCTGATAACCTGTTCAACGGTTGCTTCTGTATCTTTTGTATCGGTATCGGTCATCGACTGTATCCTGATGGGATTGTTGCCACCCACAGGCACACCGCCAATATTCACTTCCCACGTTTTTTGCCGTTCGAAACGGGTTAAATCTTCAATATAATTGAAATGCCTATCTTTCATTTTGTTAACTTGCTATAGCTGTGTGCAAATTTAGTCTAATGGTTTTAATATAAAAAGAATAGACTATTTTTGTTTTCCATTTTAAATATATGAGCGTGGAAATAAGGCAGATAACAAAATTATTTGGAAAGCAGAAAGCGCTGGATGAGGTTAGTTTTTCGATAAAAAGAGACGAATTAGTCGGTTTTTTAGGTCCGAACGGTGCCGGGAAATCGACGCTGATGAAAATAATCACAGGATTTTTACCAGCCGACAGTGGTGAAGTTTGGGTTGAAGGCGAAAAAACAGGTCCCGCAAATCTTGAAATCAGAAAAAATATTGGTTACCTGCCTGAACACAACCCGCTTTATACCGATTTGTACGTGCACGAATTTCTGGAAATAACAGCCGGGTTTTATCATCTGAAAAATGTAAAGCAAAGGGTTGCTGAAATGATTGAACTCACCGGGCTGGGCGACGAGCAACATAAAAAAATCAGGGCACTTTCAAAAGGCTACCGGCAAAGAGTTGGGCTGGCGCAGGCGCTGATTCACAACCCGCCGGTGCTGATCCTGGATGAACCCACCACCGGGCTCGATCCCAATCAACTCGAGGAAATCAGGCAGGTAATCCGCAACATCAGCCGCGGAAAAACGGTGATGCTTTCGTCGCACATTATGCAGGAGGTGGAAGCTGTCTGTTCGCGTGTGATCATTATCAATAAAGGAAAAATTGTTGCCGACGGCGCGATTGATGAAATAAAAAGCGGCAAAATCAACCGCAGCCAGGTAGTGATTGCCGAATTTTCAGGAGTTGTAAAACAAGAACAATTGCTGGCAATCAACGGGGTAAAAAAAGCTGTTTTTATTGAAAAGTTTTGGGAAATAGAATCAAACGGTGAAACAGATATCCGCCCGGCCATTTTTGAATTGGCTGTAAAAAATAATCTCGTTTTGCTTACACTCAGCGAAAAGCAGCAAAATTTGGAAAGTGTTTTTCATGCGGTGACGCAAGGGTTTTGAAGAGGTTATGTTTGCGATATCTTTTTAAAGGAAATTCAAGTCAGAAATTTTGAATAAGGCCACACATTAATCGTTTTTGAATAAGGGATTACATCTCCATTGTACAACAAAAATCCTTCTTCTCCTTCCAGCATAATTGATTCTATGGGTTTTACCATCTGAGATTTAAAAGTTTTGGATTTCTTTATTTCAATCAGGCTTTTTTTGAGCCCATTTTCAATAATTAAATCTACTTCGGTTTTGTTACTTGTGCGATAGTAATAGAACCGACTTCCTGAAGCTGTGTGTATTGATCGTTTCTTTATTTCAGAAATCACATAATTTTCGAAAAGAGGACCGGCCAGAGGGCCATCCTCATACATTTTTTTATTCTGAAGGCCTGTTAAGGCAGAAATTAATCCGGTGTCATAAAAATATACTTTGCCCGATTTTATGATCCTTTTACTAAGGTTATCATAGAAAGGCGGCAATATAAAGATGATATAAGATGCTTCTAAAACTGACATCCATCTTTTTACCGTATTCACTGCTACTCCCAGCGATTTGGCGATAGTACTGTAATTCACGATTTGGGCACATTGCGCGGCAAGTAATTTAATCAACCTCCTGAAGTCGCTCAGATTTCCAATATTCAGAATCGTTCTGACATCTTTCTCTAAATAAGTTTCCAAATAGGCGTTGTACCAGTATTCAGCGTTCTGATAGTTTTTAAGTACCACTTCGGGATAAGAGCCAAGAAACTCAGATGGTTCTGATTGAGTTTCCATAACCTCAGAATATTGAAAGGGCAAAAGTGTTAAAAGCCCGATACGCCCCGCCATACTCTCAGTTAATGAAGCCATTAAACTGAATTGAGCAGAACCGGTAACGATAAATCGTCCATAATTACTTCTGTCCTCATCCACCATTCTTTTTATATAATGAAACAACTCAGGAACTTTCTGTATTTCATCAAAAATTACCTTGTTACTAAATTCCGTGATAAATTTTTCAGGATCTTCATGAAAAAGATTAACATAGCGGAAATCATCAAAAGTAACATACGTATAGGTATCTTTTAAAACCGACTTTAACATGGTTGATTTTCCGGATTGTCGAGGGCCGGTAATGCCAACTACCGGGAATATTTCCAAAAATAGCTTTAGCTTGTCTTCCAATACACGATGTATATAGGTTGTCATATTTATGTATATTTGCAATAGAATAGCAAATATGCATAAAAAATTTGATTTCAAAAATAATTCCAAAAACTCTTTTTTTATTCCGGCGAAGAATTGTATTTTTGCCCCCGCTACGTGGAAAGATTTGAGATTGATTGCAACCACATGAAAAAAACGCTAAAACAATCGCATTTTTCAACATCAATCGAACATCCCGCAGTTTTATGAATGTTTAACAAACCCGCAAGGGAATTAAATTTTAGGGATTATGAGTTATTTATTCACTTCTGAATCGGTTTCCGAAGGACATCCTGATAAAGTGGCCGATCAGATTTCAGATGCCATTCTGGACAAAATTCTTGCTTTCGACCCCAACTCGAAAGTTGCCTGCGAAACTTTGGTAACCACCGGTCAGGTTGTGCTGGCCGGCGAAATTAAAACCGAGACTTACATTGATGTGCAGGAAGTTGCCCGCGAGGTGATCAACCGCATTGGTTATACAAAAGCCGAATACCGTTTCGACGGCGATTCGTGCGGTGTTTTCTCTGCCATTCACGAACAAAGCCCCGACATCAACCGTGGTGTTGTGCGCGAAGACCCGATGGATCAGGGTGCCGGCGACCAGGGAATGATGTTTGGTTACGCCAGCCGCGAAACCGATAACTTTATGCCGCTGTCGCTGGAACTGTCGCACCAGTTGCTGCTGGAGCTGGCTGCAATCCGCCGCGAAGGCAAAGTGATGACCTACCTGCGCCCCGATTCAAAATCGCAGGTTACCATTGAATACAGCGAGGAAGGTGTTCCCACCCGAATCGATACCATCGTGGTTTCAACACAACACGATGAGTTTGATGCCGATGAACCGATGCTGGCAAAAATCAAGGAAGATGTCATCAATATTCTTGTTCCGAGGGTGAAAGCCAAATTACCGGCACGTGTGCAGGCTCTGTTCGGAAACGACATTGTGTACCATGTAAACCCGACCGGTAAATTTGTTATTGGCGGTCCTCACGGCGATACAGGCTTAACCGGACGTAAAATTATTGTGGATACTTACGGTGGAAAAGGTGCCCACGGTGGTGGCGCTTTCTCGGGCAAAGACCCGTCGAAAGTGGACCGCTCGGCTGCTTATGCAGCACGTCATATTGCCAAAAACCTTGTGGCAGCAGGTGTGGCTGACGAAATTCTGGTGCAGGTTTCCTATGCAATCGGTGTTGCAAAACCCATGAATATTTTTGTAAATACCTACGGAAAATCAAAAGTGAATATTCCGGATAGTGAAATCGCCAAAAAAGTGGACCAGATTTTTGATATGCGGCCAAAAGCCATTGAAGAAAGACTGAAACTCCGCAACCCGATTTATGAAGATACGGCTGCTTACGGGCACATGGGCCGCGAACCAAAGAAAGTGGTTAAAACATTTACTTCGCCGTATTTCCCAACCGTAACCAAAGAAGTGGAACTTTTCACCTGGGAAAAGCTCGACTATGTTGACAAGGTTAAAGAAGCTTTCGGGATTTAAATCCTGGGGGAGTGTTAATAATACACCTTTAGGGCAGTAATTTTTTTACTGCCCTTTTTTTTATCGCTGTTGAAACGAAACTTATTTATGCAACAACCGAATATGAAACTGTGCTATTCACCCCTGTGTCCCCTCAAAGGGAAAATCGGATTTAACAATTGCCCCCTCGAGGGGGTTGAGGGTGAGTGAAAACCACTAAAAATAATTTAAACTTTAAATCGAAAAGCCATGGAAGAAAAACTGATTACCATCGTCACACTTCCGTATTCAAAAGCCCAGTTTCTGAAACTTCGATTCGATGCGGAAAACATTGCCTGCGACCTTGTCAGTTTCAGCCTGATTGAAGGGGCAGGTTCGTCAACCATCCAGGTACGAATTCTTGAAAAGGACATTGAACGCGCCATTCCGATTCTTGAGGAAATGTTGGGTGTTAAACCGTTCCTGGAAGAAATTCAGCCTGAAAAAGCCGACCGGCACATTCTGGTGCCAGTCGATTTTTCGGTACACAGCGAAAAAGCCTGCAAACTGGCAGTGAACATTGCCGCAAAATTGAAAACAAAAATTATCCTGATGCACTGCTACATCAATCCGGTGATCCATTCCATTCCTTTCAGCGATATTTATGCGTATGATTCCTCGCTTCTTTCCAATCTTGAGTATTCCGAAGAAAATGCCAATGAAGCGTTTCAGAAGTTTGTAAAGAAAATGGCTGCTGAAATCGGATTAGAAAAGTGGAAATCGGTTTCCCCGGAATACATTATCAAATCGGGTTATCCTGAAAATGATATTCTGGCTTTTGCTCAAAAAAATCAGTCGCAGCTCATTGTGATGGGAAGCGGAGGTAAAGAAGCTTTGTATGGAACTTTGGGAAGTATTGCTGTGGATATTATGTACAATGCCACTGTCCCGGTACTCATTGTGCCGGAAGAAACGCCGGAAACGACGCTGAATCACTCATCAAGTGTTTTGTATGCCACCAATTTCGATGAAAAGGATTTTGCATCCATCGAAAAACTGATGCAATTATTGCGGCCATTCAACCTGAAAATAAAATGTGTGCACGTGGGGCGCAGTTATACTGATGACTGGGATGTTGCCCGGCTGAATGGCATGAAAGATGTTTTGTGTGAAAAGTACAAAGGAATTGATTTTGAATGCAGCCTGATAAATGGCAACGATATTCTCGACGCACTGGAGGCCTATATCAAAGAAGAAAAGATTGACATTATTTCGCTGACCACGCACAAACGGAACCTGTTAACAAGGTTGTTTAATCCGAGCCTGGCACGGAAAATGGTTTTCCACACGCAAACACCGTTGCTGGTTTTTCATGGATAAAAATGCTTCGCTAAAATTTACTATTTAGCGATTTACTATTTACGATTTGGTTGGTCCGGAAAATTAAGATCGAAAGAAATTCTGAATTCTTTGTTTTTCAGTGATTTTATTCAAAAAATCAAACTGATACTGAATATTATTTAGAGAAAGGGGAGCAATTTAAGCATGTTCGGTTTTGAAAATGTTTGCAGTTTGTTGAATTGCCTGAGAAACCGGTTGGTATTGAAATCCGAACAGGCGGGTTATTTTACTGCCATCGAATTTTCTGATTCTTCGGGCATTGGCTGCAGTTTCACGGGTAATCAGCGGCGACTTCCCGGTTAAAAAACTGACAAAACGGGCAGCCCGCCAGACGGACCCCAGCAAAAAACTGTTTGCATAAAATTTTGGTCGGGGTTTTCCCAATGCATCGGCAATCTGAAAAAACACATCGCCATAACTGATGTTTTCAGAACTCAGCAGAAACCGGTTGTTTTTTGCTGTTTCAAAATTCGAGTCTTCCATCAGCAAAATCATGGCTTTCACAACATCTTTCACGTCAATAAAACCAGTGACTCCGCGTGTATAAAATTTCATCCCCTCCCATACTGTTTTAAACATTTTGGCACTGCCTGTTTCCCAGTTGGCCGGCCCGAGAATGATGGAAGGGTTCACAATCACAGCTTCCAGTCCTTCTTCAATACCGCGCCAGATTTCGGTTTCAGAGAAAAATTTGCTTTCGGAATACGCCGAAATTTTTTTTGAGGGCACCCAGTTGGTTTCTTCGGTAATCGGTTGTCCGTTTTCGAAATGACCCAGCGCTGCCACCGAGCTGACATGACAGATTTTTTTCACCCCGTTTTCCAATGCGGCATTCACCAGGTTGGCGGTTCCTTCCACGTTGTTGGAAATCATTTTTTTACGCTCTTTCGGATCGAACGAAACAATAGCGGCGCAATGATAAATTTCGGTAATTCCTTCGAGCGTTTTTTCCAACCCGAAATAATCCAACAAATCGCCATCCACCCATTCAATCAGGCTGAAAAGAGTTTCCGCGTTTTCCGAGTACCACGAAAAAGTCTTCAGAGCCTGTTGCAGGTTGCTGTTTTTGCGTTTCAACGCTCTCACTTTTTTCCCCGAACTTGTGAGCTCGAAAAGCAAATGAGCGCCCACCAATCCTGTTCCGCCTGTTACAAAAATCATTGGCATTAAAATTTTCACGAAGATAATTAATTTCATTCCCGCTGATTTGCGATATTTGAATACAGTTTAAAACAGCCAGAATGGAGCAGATAATCAGGTTCGAAACCAAGGAGGAAAGCAACGAACGACGGATACAGGAAGCACTTGCCAGGACCGGTCACGAGCGTTTGCTGTTTTTCTTTCAGCTTTGCGAAGAATTGCAATATTTTGCCCAAGACGAACAGCACCCGAACTGGCAGAAAGGTAACTTTGTGGTAAAATGAATCATTTAGAAAATTTTCCGGAACGATTGGATCTGTTTATTAAAACAGCTATCCAGAATGGAGTCAGAATGATTCTTATTGGCGGGGGTGCTGTAAATTTTTATGGTTACCAGCGCCATTCGGCAGACGTGGATTTTTGGATTGATGTCACAGAAGATAACCTGAAAAGATTGCTAAAAACGTTGCAGGATATCGAATTTCAGATTTCTGATCTTCCGGATGAGGTGAAATCGGGAAACCAAAACATTTCTGTAAAAATAAGCCCTGTGCTTGATTTAGAGCTGATTACTAACTTTAATCCCGGGAGAACTTTTGAAGAAGCATACAATGACAGTGTTGTGGTTGAACAGGAAAACATCAGTTATCGGGTATTAAGTTTCAATGATTTAATTTTAAGTAAAATATCTACTGGCCGTATAAAAGACAAATTAGATATTGAAGAATTACATAAAATTCAACTTCACAAAAAGAATCTCTAACTTTTCCACGGAGTTACTGCTTTGGCGCCGAAAACTTTAGCCGAAAGTTTTTCAATCTTTACTTTCAGAATACCCACATTTTCAACCGAGGGTTTGCTGAATTTAAATTCGCGGTCGCTGTATTGCGCCATTATTTTTTCCAGGCAGCGGGTTTTTTCGTCAAAGTCATCAATAAATTCTGCTCTGCCTTCCACAATCACCGACTTCGATTTCACCTGGTAGCTGCAACCCACACGTACATCCTGCCAGGCAATTTCCTCGCCCAAAGTCCAGTTGATGCAAACCTGCTGGTTTTTTTTCAGTGTTTCCCACATCCGGCCATGTTGCGCCGAATGTAAAATGATAGAATCCCCATCCAGTGCAAAATTCATGGGTAAAACATACGGAATATTCTCGTCAGACATGGCCACCCAACAGGTTTTGCAGGCTTTCAGGATATCGTTGATTTCTTCGCGGTCGGTTATCGGCAGAGTTCTCATAATCAGATTAAATTATTGTGCGGTTTCCTAATTTCTCAGCCAGTTCTTTTTCCACTCTTTTCAGGTTCATGTATTTCGATTGTTCATCAATTACTCTGTCGAAATCGTTTTCTGCTGATGCTTTGTCGATTTCTTTTTCAATTTCGGTGAGCATTTGCCTGATCTTTCTCCATTTGTATTCGTTAATTACTTTTGGAACCAGCAATTCCAGAATATCTTCCTCGCTTTCGGTAAAACCACCGCCACGTTTCCAGATGTTGCTTTCGTTGTGTTTGTCCGAAAGCAGGTTGGTAGCCAACTGGCTGACTTTTGCATTTGGGTGATGGACAAAAAAACGCCACGGGTCAAACGCCGGATTTTCCAGGTTTTCCTTCACCCCGTCGAAAATGATCCTGAATAATTGGTGCTGCGAAACAAGGTCGTCTTTTTCAATTTCATGAACCATAAATTCGCCGGCGGTTACAGTAACAACTTCATGCGGATTTTCATCTTCGAGTTCAAACAAAGCCAAATGTCCGTATTTCAACAGAAAGCGCAGAAAAACAAGTTCTTCTTCGTTTAATTTCCCGGTTGTTACAACATCCTCGATCTTTGGTTGCTGAGCAGCTTTCCGGGTTTCGATCCTGATCTCGTTTTTCTCCAGTTCATCGTTTTGTTTCCGTTTTTGCTTCTGTACTTCAGAATAAAGTAATTCCTCGTTTACTTCCAGCAATTTACTGCACTCCTTGATGTAAACCGATCGTGTAACCGGATCGGGAATTACAGAAACCGAGCGGATTACGTCGGTTATCAGTTTGGCTTTGGCAATCGGGTCATTTTCGGCATCTTTCAGCAAAAGACGGGTTTTAAACTGGATGAAATCGGTTTCGTTTTCGCGGATGTAACCGGCAAAACCGGCAGCTCCCATTTTTTTGGCAAACGAATCGGGGTCATCGCCGTCGGGCAGCAAAAGCACTTTCACGTTCATGCCTTCTTCCAGCACCAGATCGATTCCGCGCAGCGAAGCCTTGATCCCGGCAGCATCACCATCATAAATAATGGTGATATTGGGCGTGAACCGTTTGATCATCCTGATCTGGTCGGGCGTTAGCGCGGTCCCCGACGAGGCCACCACGTTTTCAATCCCGGCCTGGTGCATCGAAAGCACATCGGTGTAACCTTCCACCAGGTAACATTTGTCGGTTTTCGATATTTCGCGTTTGGCCTGGAAAATGCCGTAAACAATTTTGCTTTTGTGGTAAATTTCCGACTCGGGGGAGTTGAGGTATTTGGCTGTTTCCTTATTTTCTTTGAGAATGCGGCCACCAAAAGCAATCACACGTCCGGCCAGGTTGTGGATCGGAAACATCACACGTCCGGCAAAACGGTCGCGCACCCAGTCGTCGCGTTTAATGGTTAGTCCTGTTTTTTCAAGAAATTCCATTTTGTACCCTTCTTTCCGGGCGGCATCCGTAAAAGGGGTTTTTCCATCGGGGGCGTACCCCAGTTCGAATTTTTTCAGAATATCGTCCCTGAAGCTACGTTCTCGGAAATAGCTGAGCCCGATGGTTCTCCCCTCGTTTTCGTTCCACAAATAATTGGTGAAGTATTTCTGGGCAAAACCCGAAACAATCATCAGGCTTTCGCGTTCGTCGAGCAACTGTTTTTCTTCTTCCGGATCGCCGTGCTCCACCACTTCGATATGGTATTTTTTTGCCAGCCATTTCAACGCTTCGGGATACGACAGATTTTCGTGCTCCATGATAAAATTCACCGAGTTGCCACCTTTCCCGCAGCCAAAACATTTAAAGATTCCTTTGGCAGGAGAAACGGTAAACGAAGGTGTTTTTTCGTTGTGAAAGGGGCACAATCCGAGAAGATTAACGCCGCGTTTCCGCAACGTGACAAACTCCGAAACCACCTCCGAAATCTCGGCAGCATCAATGATTCTTTCTATGGTTGCATGGTCGATCATGTGTGCAAATGTAACGAAATCTGTGTAAAACCTCTGGTGATTTATATGTTTGAAGGGAATCAATTAAATCGTATTTTTAGGCTGAACTTTAATAACGCATGAAAAAACTGGTTGTACTTTCAGGAGCAGGGATGAGCCAGGAGAGCGGGCTCAAGACCTTTCGCGATATGGGCGGATTGTGGGAACAGTACCGGGTTGAAGATGTGGCCAGCATTGAAGGGTGGCACCGGAACCCTGAACTGGTGATGAATTTTTACAACGAGCGGCGGAAACAGTTATTCGAAACTCAACCCAACGCCGGGCATTTTGCACTGGCAGCGCTGGAAAATGATTTCGATGTACAGATTATTACACAAAATGTGGATGATTTGCACGAACGTGCCGGCAGCACCAAAGTTTTGCATTTGCATGGTGAGCTTCGGAAGGCAAGGAGCACTGTTGACCCTGATCTGGTTTACACGCTTGACCATTGGGAACTGAAATTTGGCGATAAATGCGAAAAGGGAAGCCAGCTGCGTCCGCACATTGTGTGGTTCGGAGAGGCAGTTCCGGCTTTTTACGATGCCATTCCGATGGTGGAAGCTGCAGATATCCTGGTGGTGGTGGGAACTTCCATGCAGGTTTATCCCGCTGCCGGACTGGTAAATTATGTCCGCCCGGGAGTTCCGGTTTTCGTAATCGATCCGGTCCGCCCTGATTTTTATATGAAAAACGTAACTTACATCGAAGAAAAAGCTTCGGTGGGCATGAATATGCTGAAAACCAAACTTGAAAAACTGAAATAAATGAAGAAATATTTCCTTTTTATAATTCTGCTGGCTGCCGTCAGTCTTGTGAAAGCACAAAGGTTTAGTGGGGGCGTTTTGGCCGGATTTAACGGGACACAGGTGGAAGGTGACAATTACAAGGGCTACAATAAACCGGGAGCGGTGGCTGGCTTTTATGTTGAAACCGATATTGCACCTGCCGTTTTTGTGGGCATGGAAATTAAATTCAATCAAAAGGGGGCACGAAAAAAAATAACCACAAAAGACCCTGAAAAATACATCATGCGGCTGAACTATATCGACTTGCCGGTTTATGCCGGATTTCGCACCGGAGAGTGGGGTGCTGTGCTGGCCGGTATCCAACCCGGGTATCTGTTAAGTGGCAAAGAATTTGATGTTTATGGTGAATTTCCTTCGGAAGACAAAGCAGAATTTAACAATCTCGATTTACAGGCACTTGTTGGTTTTCAGTTTGATTTTCTGGATTACCTGAAAGCCGATCTGCGGTTTGCCTATTCGGTGCTGCCCATTCGTGGAAAACCTGGCATGGATACTCCTGTTTATTGGCTTAATAGTCAGTTTAACAATGTGATTTCACTGGCATTATATTATCAAATTGGGGGAAGATGAAGAATGTAAAACGAAAAATAGTAGTGGCAGTTACCGGTGCAAGCGGGGCTGTTTACGCGTCGGTTCTTTTTAAACAGCTAAAAGAATTAAAAGATCAATTGAACGAAGTGGGAGTGGTTTTCAGTACCAATGCCCGCGATATCTGGCAATATGAACTGGGTGGTCAGTTTGAACCGGTATTCCCGTTCAGGGTTTATGAAAAAAACGATTTCTATGCGCCATTTGCCTCGGGCTCTTCTACTTTCGACACAATGATTGTTTGTCCGTGTTCGATGGCAACGCTGGGTAAAATTGCCGGTGGCATTTCTGACGACCTGATTACCCGAGCCGCCGATGTGATGCTGAAAGAACGCCGCAAACTGATTCTTGTCCCCCGTGATGCACCTTTCAGCCTGATTCATCTTGAAAACATGCGGACAGTGACTTTGGCAGGCGGCATTATTTGTCCGGCAATCCCATCATTTTACAGCAAACCCGAAACCATTGAACAAGCTGTGCAAACGGTTACAAACAGGGTTTTGTCGCTGGCGGGTTTCGGGAATCTCGGGTTCAGATGGGGCGAAGAGAAGATAAAAGAAGATTGAATCAGGGGTTGCCGCCAAAAAACAAATCCGTCGTTTGATTGTCTTTATTTCTGACCGTTTTATAACAACTTTCAACAATGACAAAAAGAAACTACATGAACCCATATTTGGCAGGAATGCTGCTGGGGCTGGTTTTATTGGCGGCCATGTATTTTTCGGGCCGCGGACTGGGTGCCAGCGGAGGACTGAAATATGCCGTGGTGGCGGCAGTTGATGCTGTGGCGCCGGAACATGCGAAACAATCAGTTTATTACAGTTCGTATTTTGAAAGTGGCGAAAAACCATTAAAAAACTGGCTTTTTTTCGAGGTTTTGGGATTGATTGCCGGCGGGCTGATCTCGGGCGCTCTTTCAGGCCGGCTGAAATTCACCATTGAAAAGTCGCCAAAAATCTCGAATAAAACACGGTTGCTCTTTGCCTTTTTGGGCGGTGTGTTTTTTGTTTACGGGGCACAGCTTGCCCGCGGCTGTACAAGCGGGGCGGCACTTTCAGGGATGGCCGTGCTTTCGGTGGCTGGCTTTGTAACCATGATGTCGATTTTCGGTTCAGCTTTCCTGTTTGCCTGGTTTTTCCGCAAACTCTGGATATAACAGTTCAAAGTTTCAGGTTTCGGGTCTAAAGTTCCGGGTTTCATGATCAATAATCATTAATAACTCATCAATAATAAATTAGCAATGGGGCCGCTTTCAATTTTTAACAACTTCCCCGAATGGGCCAACCTGCTCACCGGATTTATCATCGGGATCGGGTTTGGTTTTGCACTCGAACAGGCCGGTTTTTCTTCGAGCCGCAAACTCGCCGGCATGTTTTATGGCTACGATGCCACCGTATTGAAGGTGTTTTTTACGGCTGCCATCACCGCGCTGGTAGGGGCTCAGTTTCTCAGTTATTTCGGGTTGCTCGATTTAAGTCTTGTATATGTAAATCCGTATTATATAAACGCTTCCATTATTGGCGGTGTAATTATGGGGGCCGGTTTTATCATGGGTGGCTTCTGCCCCGGAACCGGACTTTGCGCTTTATCGATCGGTAAAATTGATGCTTTTTTGTTTTTAGCCGGGGGCCTGACAGGCGCTTTTTTGTTTGCCGAAACCTATCCTCTTTTGCTGCCACTGGCAACCAGCGGTTACAAAGGCCCGATAAAAATTAATGAATGGATGGGCGTTTCGGCAGGAGTTTTTTCTTTGTTGCTGATTGTGGCCGCAGTGGTGATGTTTTGGTTGGCAGAAAAGGCCGAAAAGAAATTTGCAAGAGAAATTTGAGAATGGATAATAATAAAGTGAATGGGTGAGTGAGTAAATGGGTGATTGAGGGGAGAAATGGTGAAAAGTGATTTGTTGAAACTGATTGAAATTATTGGAAAATACAATGAATATGCGGGTTAAAATATCGGTTTTGCTGGTGGGGCTGGGCGTTTTGCTGGCATTTATTCCGGGAGGAGCAGGCAAAAGTTTCAGGCTGAGACCTTCGGAACTTGTAGGAAAGGCAGCAGTTGACAATTATTTTACGGTTGACGAAGTGGCGCGTTTTGTTAATACTGAAGACAGCACCGTGCAGTTGATTGATGTAAGGAACGCAGCCGAATTTCGTTTCTGCAACATCCCGGGTTCGGTGAATATCCCGTTTGAAAACCTTACCGAAACAGGGTGGGAGAGTGCGCTGAACCGCGAAAATGTTAGGACAATTTTTTACAGCAACGATGATTTGCTGGCATCCATGGCACAAACCATCGCCACCGGAATGGGTAACGAAAATGTTTTTGTAATGAAAGGCGGGCTGAACGAATGGTTTCAAACGGTGATGTTTTCTGAATTTTCGGGCGAAACGATTACAGCCCGTGAAAATGCCTTGTTTGAAAACCGGTTCAGGGCAAGGGCTGCTTTTAATCAAATGAACAGTTTGCCCGACAGTCTGAAAAATAAATATTTCGATGCCAAGCGGCTGCAACGGAAAAAGCTGGATGGTGGTTGTTAAGGAGAAAAAACGATGAAGAATTTAAAGGAATTTGCTTTGGTTATTGGAATCTTGCTGGTTGTGGCAGTGCTTGTTTTTGCCCGTACTTTCAATAAAAACAGGTTTTCAGAATCCACACAGCATATTGCGGAAACACTCAAAAATGAACCGGTTTTTGTTGAAGCTGATAATTTGCAAATAAATGATTATTTGGTGGTTGAATTGGGTGAAAACTCGAACAAAGAAATGTTTCCATCAGCAGTAAAAGTTTCTTTTGAAGCGTTGACCGACAAAAATTTCAGGAAGCAACTGGAAATATCTGAAAAGAAAATTCTTTTAACCGGCGACGAATTGCAAACCGCAAAAGCCTGGGTGATTTTAAATCAATTGGGTGTCGGAAATCTGTTTATTCTCACAGAAAAGGAAAAAACCGAAAAACTGCGCTACAATTTTAATCCCGATACAACCAAAGCAGTTGTTTACGTTGAATAGCTGCTGAATTATTTTCCAACTGAAAAAGTCAATTTCCTTGTCATTTTTTGTTAAGAAGTTATTGATTTTCCTCGCTGAATTTTGCCATTTTTGAAATGCGTTTACAACAGCGTAAATTTCAGAAACTAAACCATCTTGAAAATGAAGAATCAGCAAAGTGTTGAAGCAGCCGGTGACCGAATTACCTCAGTCGATTTTTTTCGCGGATTAACCATGTTTTTGCTCATTGGCGAAAGCACCGGAATGTTCCATTATTTCAGCCAGATAAACACGGGTTTTACAAAATTCCTGGGGACCCAGCTTACACATCACGAGTGGCACGGTTTGTATTTCTGGGATTTGATTCAGCCCTTTTTTATGTTCATCGTGGGTGTGGCCATTCCGTTTGCGGTGGCCAACCGTTTGAAAAAAGGAGCAACCAACAAGTCATTGTATCTTCATGCGCTAAAACGCTCGGCACTGTTGTTTTTCCTCGGACTGGCACTTTATACTTCGGGAGAAGACAAAATCGTTTTCAGGTTACAAAATGTATTGGCGCAGTTGTCGGTTACTTATTTGGTTGCATTTTTGATTATGCGCTGGAAATGGTTTTACCAGCTGGCGCTTTCGCTGGTTTTGCTGCTGGTTGCCGATTTAGCTTACCGGTTTTTCCCGGTTGCCGGGTTTAACCAGCCGTGGGAGCCATTTCAAAACCTTGGCTCTTGGGTAAATAATTGGCTCGAAAACACCGACAAAGCGAGTATCTGGGCCAGCCTGAATGCAGTTTCCACCACAGCCCACACCATTTGGGGCGTTTTGTGCGGGAAAATCCTGATGGGAAGTAAGCCGGCGGCCGGAAAAATAAAAATGCTGGTAGTTGCAGGCTTGGTTGCACTGATGGTTGGTTTTGGCCTCGATTTATTATCAATAACACCCATTATTAAAAAGATTGCCACCGCTTCGTTTGTATTTGCCAGCGGCGGCTGGGCGATGCTTGCACTGGCGTTTTCGTACTGGATGATTGATGTGAAAAAATGGGCTGCCGGAACCTGGGTTTTTATCGTGGTTGGGATGAACTGCATTTTTATTTACCTGGTTTTCAGTTTGGGTGGCGCTGAAATTCTTGCCAGACTATACAAACCGTTTATTACTGCTTTTCTGGGCTGGACCGGACACATTGTTTCCGGAATGCTCATCAGCGGCGCAGTGTGGTTTTCACTCTGGTATGTAACTTACTGGATGTACCAAAGAAAAATCTTTATCAAGATTTAGGGATTTTGTAAATCAATGCTGATTCAGGCTGAAGGCCTGATTAATTTCAGCCCAATGCAGAACAGCGTAACGCATTGGGATAAAATGGTCAAAAAATATATCAATGCCCTGTAAGGGCAACCCAATTATCTTTTAGATTTAAGCTGAACTTTCAGCCCGCGTTTTTATTTCTGACTGCTTCCCCGTGACGTTGACCCGGGCTGAATTAAAAAAGCCTTTCAGGCTTCACATAAAAGCTGAAAGGCTTTATTAATTTTCTTAAATATTTTCAAAATTTTACTGAAAACGGGTCTGAAAAATCATTTATTTCACCTTCCAAACAAGCACCCCCGCTGTTTTAATGGTTTTTTCGCCAATCAGGATTTCGGTTCCTTCGGGTAAATTCATTTCAAAATCCTTGTCGGCATAATTCATGGCAATGCCAAAACCATCGCGGTATTCCACCAAAACTCCTTCGGGGTAATTTTCAATAGCGATGCCCTGTTGCCGACAAAGTTTTGTTAAAACCTGTTTTTCGAGCTCTCCGCTGCGCGAGTCAACCCCAATGTAAGTAACCGTTCCTTTGCCCAGCTTGTGATGAACCACAGCCGGTGTTCCGGCATAAAACTCTTTTTCGTAGGTAGCCCAGGTTTCGGTTCCGGCAAACGGACTGAGTAAATCGCCCCAGCTTGTCCAAGGAATTTCGCGGTTTTCAAATTTCACCATTCCGGGAGAATGTGGCATTGGCAAATCATACGATTTTACCTCGGCACCAAAAAGTTTCCACATGGGCTGGTAAAATTTAGCTTCCCAGAGGTGTCCGTTTTTATCCTGCAAACCGGTACGGCAACTCAAAACCAGGTTACCCCCGTTTTCGGCATATTTCGTCAGTTTGTCAATCATTGGCTGGTCAATCATCTGGTAGGCCGGTACCACCAACAAGGGATACTGTGCAAAATCGAACGTGTCGCGAATAAAATCAACCGGCGCTCCGAATGATTTCAGCGCTTTGTAGTATTTCAGCTGGTGGGCTTCAGTATTCCACTCCGTGGTTTGTTTGTTCAGGTTTACCTGCTGCACATTGTCAGTGTTGACCAGAATACCTGTTTTCCGCTGCTGGTAAGCTTTTGGCAGTTGAGCCGACGGATTGTAATTTTCACGGAGCTTGCCGATTTCCTTTATAAACTGTTCAAATTCAAGTCCTCCCGGAGTAGGGGTAACACCATCGGTTCCCACAATTCCGTAATGATAGGCTTCGTAACCATACAGCGGTGCGCGGTAGCGGTAGGTGCAGGTAAATTTGCTGCCACCGGCAAAAACGTGCCACAGGTACAACCGGATAGCGCCGGGAAGTGGCTGCGGATTGATGCTTCCCCAGTTTACCTGGCCAGGCTGTAACTCCATCACCCCGTAATAACCTTTTAATGGACGGAAAAAATCGTTGGCCATGGCAATGCGCGAATATTCGCCCACGCGGTAGCCTTTTTCGCCAATTCCCCTGTCGCTGCCATAAACCATGTAACGGGTGTAAGCCACAAAATCGAATTCACGGCTCTGTCCCACGTAACCCACATCGTACATCGGGATATAATTGCTTGTAATCCATTGGTCTTTTGAAATATATTTTCTGAGCACTTTGGCCTGTTCATCCAGGAAAGTGGCTGTTTCGCTGTCGGCAAAACGGTAGTGGTCGAGGCGTTGGTGCAGGTTCATTCCCCACTGTTTGTGTAAGGGGATATTAATCTGGCTGAAATCTGAATAGGTTCCGCTCCAGAAATTGTTGCCCCAGGCTTTGTTGAGCGCGTCGATGGTAACATATTTTTCTTTCAACCAGTCGCGGAAACGTTGTGTGGCGTCGTTGCCATAATCCAGAAAACGGCGGGGTTCGTTATCAATTTGCCAGCCGATAACACGCGGGTCTTTGCCATATCGTTTGGCCAGTTCTTCCACCATTTTCATCGAGTAGCTGCGGTAGTAATTGCTTGAAAAAGTGGCATGTTGCCGGCTGCCGTGGTCCATTTTTGTTCCGTCTTCCTCGGTGGCCAACACATCGGGGTGTTTGCGCACCAGCCAAACCGGTGGCGTGGCAGTTGAGGTACACAAAACCACTTTCAGGTTGTATTTGGCAGCCAGCGCCAGCGACCTGTCGAGCCAGCCGAAATCATATTTTCCTTCTTCGGGTTCGAGTTGCGCCCAGGCAAACTCGGCAAAGTGGGTAAATTCGAAACCCATTTTAGCCATATTCTGAAAATCTCGCTCCCACTGCGACTCGTCCCAGTGCTCGGGATAATAGTAAACGCCCACGGTGGTGAGGTCTTTGGCGGGAAAGAATTTTTCAGGATTGTTCTGGGCTTGTGTCAGTACAGCCAGTAAAACAGCTGGCAGCAGAAATGGTAATGATTTTAGTTTCATGGTGAAAATTGAATGTCAGTTTATGTTGCAATAATACCGAAATAAGTTTGAAGTCTGGATTCTGGATACTTGATTTTAGGATACAGGATGGAAGAATTGAGATTGGCAGAGATTGGTGGAACACCTTGCTCTTTGCCCGGTGCTCCTTGACCCAAGCTCCCCGCCTCTTGACCGCAGGGCACACGGAGGAGAGACAGAGAGATTGGGTAAATGGGTGAATGAGTAAATGGGTTAATGGGGAGGGAAAGATAAAAGCAATTGATTGAGACTTATAGAGATTGGTGGAGACTGAAGAAAACGCTGCTGGCGTCTGGCTATTGGCAATTTGGAATTTGAATTTTGAGATTTGGGATTTGATTATTGTAATATTCCCTTCTCCCGACTTCTTGCCCTTTGCCCCATGCTCTTTGCTCCCTGCCCCTTGTTTTTATGTAAAATACTGTTAACTTTTAGGACACTATTAATCAGGCTGAAAAACAATGAATTACCAAATCTTTCCGAATTGCAAAATCAAAGAGAAAGCTGAAAAAGTTAGATTACACATCCAAAACGGGCGTGTAAACAAAACAGGTAATTAAAAAATAATCTTGCTAATTGGGATACACTTACGTTAGCAGTAAGGTTAAGAACTCGGGTTTAAATAAGAACTTTTGTAATAATATTAGCAAAGTGATTCCCCTGGAGATATTATTACACCTGAGATAATAGATGTTATTAATTATTCTATTGATACTATAGGTGATAAAAACGATATTCATGCTTTACATGCTAATAAACCGATAAATGTTCTTTATAGGTATTAGAACATATAATATTGCTATATTTGTTAAAAATAATACTACTATGACAAAAGCAGTTATATCAGGAGATATTGTAGCATCCACTAGTCTAACTATTGATGATAGAGAACTAGTTGAAAATGCCATTAAAGAACTTATAAAGGAACTAAAAGAAAAATTTGATACTTATACACGAATAATTAAAGGTGATTATCTTGAATGTGTCATCCCTAATCCGGCAGACGCTCTTCGTATAGCGCTTGCAATTAAAAGCTTTATAAAATCAATCCCAATTGATGAAACGCCTCAATACAAAACTGATAAGAGAGTTAAATTATTTAAGACACATGGTATTCGT
>JAJUGS010000114.1 GCA_029265875.1 Prolixibacteraceae bacterium | reverse complement strand
GGATAGGTTTCGCCAGGTTTTACTGCCAACGCGTTGCGGTATTCAGTGCGCGCATTTTCGTAGTTCTTTTCGTTGAAAAAGTTGTCGGCTTTGGCAATCGCGTCGCTGTAGTTTTTGTCTTTTTCAGCCTGAACAGCGGCCAGTCGTGCTGCCTCGGCATCCGCCTTTTCCTTTTCCAACCTGATCCGTTCTGCTTCCGCTTCAGCGGCTAACCGCTTGCTTTCAGCAATCAAACCATTGGCTTTGACAATCATTTCAGCCGGATATTTTTCTTCCGGTTTTAATTTTCCGGCCTCTGTATAAATCGCAACTGCCTGATCGTATTGTTTTTGCTGCATCAGACCATCGCCTTTTACAATGGCTTTCTGGTAATCCTGCTCTGTTTTGGCAATCTGCTGCAAAAGCGTAATCATTTCTGCAATCCGGGTTTTCGGGTAGTTTTCCTTGGGTTTTACTGCCGAAGCTTCTGTATATTTTCCCTTTGCCGCTTCGTAATTCTTTTCATCGAAAAGTTTGTCGGCTTCGGCAATTACCGAATTATATCTCTGGTCAACACCCAACGCTGCTAATAGTCCATCTATTTCGGCAACTCTTGCTGCGGCGTGTTTGTCTTCTTTTTTGAGGGTGAGTGCTTCCTGGTAAAGCGATTTTGCCCCCTCGTATTTTTTGGCATCAAACTCCTTGTCGGCGTCGGCTATTAACTGAGCAAACCTCGTTTCTGAAGCTAACCGGTTGTTAATATCGGTAATCTGTTTATTTACATAATTGTCATTGGGGAAAAGTCCCGCGGCATTGGTGTAATCGGCAAGCGCTTCTTTCCAGGCAGATTTTTTGTAGTTTCTGTCACCCGATTTGACAAACTGATCGAAATTTATTTTGTCGGCAATGTTACTCATCACCCGTTTCACTTCATCAATTTTCCGGGTGGCAGGTTCATCGCCGGGTTTCAGACTGAGTGCATTTTCAAACGAGGCAAGGGCTTTTTCATAAAACTGCTTCTGTAACATGATTTCACCCTGCTCCATGGCCTGTTTATAGCTTTCCTGTTTTTTGGCATCGCTGGCGGCATTGGCCAGAATTTCCTCAATTTCCTTCAGCTTTGTTTTCGGGTACGACTCGTCGGGTTTCACCTGAAGCGCTTCTTTGTATTTTGCCGATGCTTCGTTGTAAAGCAGTTGTTTAAACGACAAATCGGCCTGCGCAATTAACCCGTTGTAGTTTTCGTCGGCAATTTGTTTTTTCAGAATATCATTAATGAATTGAATCTTCTGGCTGGCATACGAATCGTTAGGTTTTATGGACAATGCCCTGTTATACGAATTTCTGGCGTCGGTATAATTCTTCTGTCCCAGGAATACATCCCCTTCCTTTATCAGTTTATCGAAGCGTTCGGCGAGTGCTTTATCCAATTCGGCTGCCACCATTAAAAGGCCCAGCAGGTCGTTGATTTCGGCAATCCTGTCCTTTGGAAACTGTTCGTTGGGGAATACTTTACTGGCTGCTTTATAACCATCAAGTGCCGCCAGAAACTCCTCCTTGCTGTATTCTTTTCCGGCCTGATCAATCAAAGTATTGTATTCTTTCCGCATTTCGGCCAGTTCAGCTTTTGTAAGCCGCGAAAGAAAATCAGATTCTTTTCCCACCTGCTTCGACTGAATTACTGCCTGTTCAATCAATTTGGCAATCTGGGCATCGTTGTAATACCGTTCCGCTATAAAATTATCCACATTTTTGCTGTAGTAAATCTTCAGAATATTGTTGTTGGTGAATGATTTGTCGACACCCGGAATTTCGGTGAATAAATTAACATCCAGCGGAAAAACCGGGAACCGCGGATCGGTTTGCAATACTTCTTTCGGAACGGTGGTTTCGACTACATACTTTTGCTGAAAATTGCCTTTTGCCGTAAAAATCAGTTCGTATTTGTGGTTGTAGGTCAATTCAACTTTATAATTACCATCTGCCCCAATACCATAATTATCCATTCTCCGGCCATCGATAAACATCTGAATATAGGCACTTTCTATGATTCCCTGTTGTACCGAAACCTTTCCGGCAATGGCCAGTCCGTTACTGCGCTGGGCAATAACCGAAAATGAAAAATGTAGAATAAAAAATACCGTTATAAACGGCCACAAACGCTTTATCTTCATGTAAAATACTTTCAATTAAGAAGAAACGAAGATAAAAACAATAAATTATTCCATTTCATCAATTTTAAACGAAGAAAACCGGGTTGCAATTTTTTAATTTTTATGCGAATTCAAATAAAAATAGTAGTTTACCTCCGCATTAATTTAAACGAAAACTAAAACTTACTCTGCGTATGAAAACTAACCGATTGATTTTATTGGTATCGCTATCACTTTCAGTAATTGCAACACAGGCACAAAACTGGCCGCAATGGCGCGGAAACATGAACACTGGCACCGTTGAAAACGGAACGCCTCCGGTAAAGTTCGGGGAAAAAGAGAATTTAAAATGGAAAACGGCGATTCCCGGGAAAGGTCATTCAACACCGGTTATCTGGAATGATAAAATTATTGTACAAACCTCCGTTGCCACCGAAGAAAAAGGGATAAGAAAACCCAAAGAACTATCGGAAGGAGAACGCCGGATGTCAGGCGAAAGCACTGAGTTTATTCATGATTTCAAAGTTTTACTCATTGATTTGAATACAGGAAAAACGATCTGGGAAAAAACGGTTACCCGCGAGTTACCGGAAGAAAACACACACAACCTGGGCAGCTGGGCCTCCAATTCACCCTGTACCGATGGTGAACATATTTTTGCGTATTTCGGATCAAGAGGAATTTTTTGTCTCGATTTCAATGGAAACATCCTCTGGCAAAAAGATTTTGGACAAATGATGAAAAACATGAGTTTTGGCGAGGGCGAATCGCCTTACCTTTATAAAGACAAGCTGTTTATACAATGGGACCATGAAGGGGAATCGTTTGTGGTGGCACTGAATAAAAACACGGGTGAAGAAATCTGGAAAGCAGGCCGCGATGAAAAAACTTCGTGGGCCACACCACTGGTGGTTGAAGTGAATGGCAAGCCACAACTGGTTACGGTTGCCACCAACCAAATCCGAAGTTACGATGCCAATACCGGAGATATCATCTGGACCAGCACAGGAATGACGCGAAACTGCATTCCCAATCCGCTTTACGCTGATGGAATTTTGTATGTGATGAGCGGGTTTCGTGGGAGTGCCCTGCAGGCGATTGATCTTGCCAATGCAAAAGGCGATATCACCGGAACACCTGCCATATTGTGGACTTACAACCAGGATACACCCTATACACCCAGTCCGTTGCTGATGGACGGCAAACTTTATTTTTTAAGAGCAAACAATGCTTTTTTAACCTGTCTTGATGCCAAAACCGGATCAGTGATCTATTCGAAAATAAAACTTGAAGGAATCAGTGATTTGTATTCATCCATTTCAGGGGCAAACGGCAAAATCTACATTGCAGCCGAGAATATTTGCCTCGTGATAAAAGCCGGCGATCAGTTTGAAATTCTTTCATCCAACAAAATCGACGATAATTTTCATGCTTCACCGGTGATTTCGGGCAATAAACTAATTCTGAGAGGATTCAATTCACTGTATTGCTTTTCAGAATAAAAAGGTAGTAAAACAGAAAAAGGGCTGAATTTTGCGATTCAGCCCTTTTCTGTTTATTCTATTTAATCATCGGGAACAGCTTCCTGATGTCTTCGTCAGTTGGTCTTCTTCCAAACTCACAAATTTCAAAAGCTTCAGCTTGCTTTACTGTTGAAGCTTTTGAAACACCATACCATTTTTCGAGCGATTGCCTGATATTCGCCGGTATCTCCTGGGTTCTCCATTTGGCAAGCCAGTCAAGCCTTTCCTTTTCAGTTGACGGAACCTGATCGAGTGTCCCGTTTGTCCAGGGCAGCCACTCAAAAAACTGGGATTTGTGTGCAGCCATTGCAAAAATTTTTTGGTCGAAAACTGAAGTTATGTCAACCGCAATATCGGGCTGAAATGGATAAGGTTTCTGAAATCCGTCCTGTGTGAACAGAAAAACCGGGTTCTTTTTCAGTGGCGGTGTGTCAGGTGCTATGTTGGGCACAATCACCATATAAGCTGCATCCTGCACAAGAATGGCTGTATTCCGGTGGTCGGGATGATAATCATTGGGCCGGGGGCCCATTACCACATCTGCCTTCCATTGACGGATGAGCCGGATAATTTTCAAGCGGTTTTCAAGTGTTGGCATCAGCTCGCCATCGTGGTTGTCTAAAACAACATATTTCACCCCGAAACGTTTACCGGCTTCCTGCGCTTCGGCCATCCTGATTTTCGCCAGCTCACCGCCACCTTTTTCATGGTGCCCGGCATCGCCATTGGTAACCGAAACAAACATTACATTGTGCCCGGCTTTTGCCCACAAAATAGCAGTTCCTCCTGCGTCAATATCGCAATCATCAGGATGGGCGCCAATCACAACAATATTCATTTTTTCCTGAGAAGAACAAAAGTTCAGTAATAAAACAGAAAGGCAAAAAAACAGCAACAATGTTTTCATAATATTTGATTTTAGTTCCTTTTTCAAAGCTTTTAAAGATAAAAAAACTGTTATTTTAGCACGATTTTTTTTTAAAAAAGACGCTGACTTATACCATGCCAAAAAACTACTTTCGCAGAATGATTCTGTTAAGTTTTTTGATCCCCATTTTTTATTGCTCATATTCCCAAAATCAAATCATTAAAGGAAAAATAACCGACTTATCCGGTAAAAACAGCCTTGCGGGAGTATCTGTTATAATAAAAGGAACTCAAAAAGGAACTATCTCAGGAGCCGAAGGTGATTTTCAGATTATTTCTGAAAAGGAAAATCCCATCCTGGTTTTTTCATTTGTTGGGATGAAAACGCAGGAAGTGGTTGCTGACAAGGGTAATCTGGAAATTAAACTTGAAGCCGACCGAATAGGAATTGATGAAGTGGTGGCAATTGGCTACCAGTCGCGCATACGGAAAAGCATTACTGGTTCAGCTTACCAGGTAAGTGGCGAATTAATTGCAGGCAGTCCGGCAACATCATTTGACCTGGCACTTCAGGGAAAAATTCCGGGGCTTGTGGTTGCTTCTCCTTCAGGAACCCCGGGAACAATGCAGGACCTGAGGGTAAGAGGGGCGGGTTCAATCCTGGCTTCGAATCAGCCACTCATTGTGCTCGACGGAGTTCCGGTTATCAATATTGATTTTTCAGGAGAACCACAAAAAAGTACTTTCGGAATTCTTTCAGCCCTGAATATTCAGGATATCAATTCGGTAACTGTACTGAAAGACGCTTCGGCCACATCGGCGTTCGGCGCCCGTGGATCAAACGGTGTGATTGTGATTACCACAAAAAATGGCGGCTATGGAAAAACCCGTTTTAATGTAAACAGTTCAGTGGGTTTTCAGCATAACGCCACCAATGGTTTAGAGGTATTAAACGGTATGCAGCGGGAAGAACTAATGCTTGAAGCAGTTCACAATTCTTTCAATGTGCCCGTTAACCAGGCTTATGATTTTCTGGTAAAAAATAACCTGACCAACACCCTGAAAACGTGGGTTGAAACTTACAACCGTAAAGAAACCAACTGGCAGAACCTTCTTACAAACAAAAATTCCCTGGTACAGAATTATACCATTTCGGCCAGTGGCAGCGATGGCGATTCCCGTTATTATGCATCGCTTGGATATAACAACACCGAATCGACTGTTATTGGCAACGAATTCAGCCGTATTTCAGGCAAGTTCAGATATCAGCGTAACTTCACGCCCGATGTTGTTTTTTCTGCAAACATCATGATTTCCAACACCACCCAGGATGCCCTTCTTGAACAGTCGGCTTATTTTGGTAATCCAATGTCAACCCGATACCTGATGAGCCCCTGGGAGCAGGCTTATCTTGCTGACGGTAAAACGCTGAACACTGCCACCACTTCCTCGTTCTACAATACATTATACCTGATGGAGAACGATATAAACAAAAATGATTTAACAAGGGGGCTTTTAAATACCACGCTTAAATGGAAAATTACCAACAAACTTTCATTTAAGTTACTGTATTCAGGCGATTATAATGTGGCTGCATATCATTCCTACCAAAACCGTGTACATGGAGATGGCAAAGCCAAAGGAGGCTCCGCAATTCAGTCTGTTATCCGAAATTACAATTGGGTCAGCCAGAATTCAATTGATTACCAGTTTTTATCGGGTGAAAACAACCTGGCTTTTAAATTTCTGTTTGAATACCAGGAAAACAGAAATAATAATTTATCAGGTAGTGGAGAAAGATTCCCGGCCGACGGGCTCTATTATTTGTCAGCCGCGAGTTCAAATCTTGATGCCAACGCTGGTTTCACCAACTGGAAAAACATTTCCTGTCTCGGGATGATGAATTATAGCCTGAAGGATAAATATTGGGCCGATTTAACCTTTCGAAACGAAGGGTCATCATTGTTTGCGCCCGGTATGCGGTATGGTAATTTCTGGTCGGCAGGCGCTGCCTGGAATATGAGTCAGGAAAATTTTATGGCCGGAATCCGTCGGCTTGACATGCTGCGCCTGCGTGTTTCCTATGGTCTTTCCGGTAATTCGGCCATTGGCATCAATCAGTACCAGGCATTGCTATCGTATGATAAAGCCTATGCCGGCGAGGGTGCCGTTTACCCGAAACAGATCGGGAATCCTGAATTAACCTGGGAAAAGAACCGCAATTTTGATGCAGGGTTTGAATATTCGTTCTTCGAGGGTCGATTAAAAGGATTTGCATCATGGTACCATCGTTATACATTCGATTTATTACAAATGGTGCCCATGTCGCGCACAACCGGCCACGAAGCCCTGCTAATGAATGTTGGCAGCCTTGTTAACCGGGGGTACGAAGGAGAAATTACCGGAGAAATCATCCAATCCGGCGAGTTCCGTTTTTCGGCAGGAATAAGTTTTGCCACAGTTGAAAATGAAGTGATAGAACTTGCCAAAGATGTTGACGGCAACGAGATCAACATTGAAAATGCCACCCGAAAAGTGGCAACCGGCCATCCGCTTTATGGCTGGTATATGCGCAAATGGGCCGGTGTAAATCCTGAAAATGGCAAACCGCTGTGGTATGTAAATGGAATAGACGGCGAGGTAACCGAAAATTATAATGCAGCGAAAAAAGAATGGCAGGGCGAAAGCGCAATACCGAAACTTACTGCCGGTCTTACCACGCATACCGAATTCCGGAATTTCTATTTTGATTTGAGTTTCTACTATGCCGGGGGCCATAAAATTTTCGAAGATCTTTCTGTTCTCACGCATCACGCGGGATACTACACCTTTTTATATTATAACGGAACAGCAAAACTGATGGACCGCTGGCAAAATCCCGGCGATATTACTGATATACCAAAGATGGTTTATGGTGCCAGTGACGATTCCAAAGAATCAACACGGTTCCTGTTTGACGGTGATTACATCAGGATGAAAGACCTCGTTTTGGGTTATCAGATTCCTGTTACGATAACCCGGAAAATCGGGATCGAAAATGCTGACATCTATCTTCGTGGCACCAACCTTTTTACTTTTGCAAAAGAAAAAGAGCTCGAATATGACCCGGAAACCGGGGCCGATGGCATGACAAGGTTTACCACCCCACCGGTAAAATCAATTGTTTTTGGAATTAACCTGAATTTTTAAAATGAAAAGTAAAATCTGGATTTCAATTTCTGTTGTTACCGTTTTATACGCGTGCTCATTAACTGACCTTGAGCCGGTAATTCCAAACGAAAAAGACATTGTTAACAATATCCGTAATGTGGATGATTTACAGGGAATTGCCAACGGAATTTACGACCGTATGACCGTTACAACCTATTATGGCCGTAACCAGATAATTCATGGCGAAGTGCGTGCCGATAATTGTTTTGCAAACGGGAGGTCGGGCAGGTTCATGAATGAAGCGGCCATGAAAGTGAGCCCTGATGCTTCAAACGGCCCGTGGGATGCGATGTACGCAGTAATTGCTTCGTGTAATATTGTTATCGGACAGGATCCAGCAAAACTTACAGGCGATCAGCAAAAAATAAAACAGGTAATGGGGCAGGCATACATTGCAAGGGCATTGGCACATTTCGACCTTTTAAAACTTTACGGACAGCAACACACCGGTGGAAATCTCGGAATTCCATACATAAAAGAATATGTCAGCGGGCTCACAGCACCGGCACGAAACACCATCGATGAAAACCGTACGGCTATTTTTGAAGATATTGAAACGGGTTTGGCCCTGATGACTGAAGTGAACAACCCGAAAACCAAACAGCAGGTTTCCACTTTTACCGGGCAGGCCCTGAAAGCAAGGGTAGCGCTTTATTTTAAAGAATGGGAAAAAGCGAAAACGGCTTCACTGGCGGTAATTAATTCGGGGAAATTTTTAATAGTTGATTCCGCCAATTACGTAACGTCCTGGAAAACAAAAAACAATATCAATTCAATTTTTGAACTGGCTTTCAGTTCGAGCGATAACCTTGGTATCAACGGCTTACAGAATATCTACCGCGGCTCTCAATACGGTGATATCGAAGTGTTGGATAACCTGCTGACTGTTTTTGATGAAAAAGATGTGAGAAAATCAGCAGCAATGATTGGTTACGAAACTGTTTCGGGTGTAAAACGATTAAGAAATCTGGGTAAATATCCGTCAGCCGATTTTTCGGATAATGTTGTTTTGTTCCGGATTGAAGAACAATACCTGATTTTGGCAGAAGCAAAACTGGAACTCGGAGAACCGGATCCATTGGAATATCTCAACAAAATTCCGGCAAAAAGAGGTGCTGAATTATATTCTTCAGCTACTAAGGAAAATATTTTAAAAGAACGCAGGCGTGAACTTTGTTTCGAGGGCTTCCGTTTCGATGATTTGGTACGCACAGGCAGCAATATCCCGCTGGTCGATCCGGTTAAACAAACCCACGGCGGACCAGCATACGGGAGTTACAACCTGGCTTTTCCAATACCGAGGGTTGAGTTGAATGTGAACTCAAATATGGTGCAGAATAAGGGATATTAGACAGTCAGTTTTCTTTCCACTTTTTCAGTAATTCTTCTTTCTCTTTCCGTTGTTTTTCCATGAGTTGCTGCCACTCTTTTTGTTGTTCTTCGGTTTCAAACTGATGTCTTTGTAAGTTCATATCGCCTAACTGGCGTTGCAGTTCTTCGTGCAACTTACCAAAATCCTTCGGAAAGAAATCGTTTTCAAAACCGTTTCCAAAGTCAAAAGGGAAAACAAATGCCGAATCGCCGAAAAACTCAAAATGTTGTGAAAACATGGAATCCGGAAACTGTTGTTCAAAATGTTTGAAAAACTCTTCGTTATTAAAAGGTTTCAATCCTAAAAACGGGTGTTGGAAATGGTTGGCAAAAACCGTGTCGGGAAATATCTTGCCAAAATCCGGAAAATCTTTCCCGGCCCAAAAATCATTCATCGGAAATTCAAATTGAAAGGCGCTGTCGCCACTCCAACTCCAAACAAACGTTGAATCATATTTTATGAGATTCCCGTCTTCGTCAAATTCCTTGTTAACAATGGTTTTTTCTTCAGGTTTGGCCTGTTTTTGCTGGGCATTTGCAACCGAAAATCCGGCACCTGAAATCAGCAGAACTAAAATTAATTTTCTCATGGCAATTAAAATGGCAGTTAAAATTATTTAGCGAAAATAATAAATCGAAAAACAAATAAATTTTAAAAATTTTGAAATCGTGTTAACTGAATACAAAGACGATTATCCAACTGATTTATAACAAAAAACCGCCCTGATTTTTCAGGCCGGTTTTCCAAAGTCTTTTACTTAAAGCTTTTTCTTACTCCTCCCCTGCGGGGAGCCTGCCTACCGTCAGGCAGGGTTGAGAGGGGCTTTAATCGTATTTATGCCCGTCTTCGGGTTCGTCGCATTTACAGTTTTTGTGCAACCCTTTTTCGTATTGCTGCAAAGCACTCAGGCTCATGCCCATGTTCGAGAATCCGCCGTCGTGAAAAAGGTTTTGCATCGTCACTTTTTTGGTAAGGTCAGAGAAAAGTGTGATACAATAATCGGCACATTCATCGGCAGTGGCATTGCCCAGGGGTGACATGCGTTCAGCAAAATCAAGCAGCCTGTCGAATCCTTTTACCCCACTGCCGGCAGTGGTTACCGTGGGCGATTGCGAAACGGTATTGACCCTTACATTGCGCTCACGGCCATAAATGTAACCGAAACTGCGGGCAATCGATTCAAGCAATGCTTTGGCATCGGCCATATCATTGTACCCGTAAAACGTTCGTTGTGCTGCCACATACGAAAGCGCAACCACCGAACCCCATTCGTTGATGGCATCCAGTTTCCGGGCAGTTTGCAGTACCTTGTGAAACGACACTGCCGAAACATCCAGTGTTTTTTCAAGAAAATTATAGTCGAGATCGCTGTAATGTCGGCCTTTACGTACATTGGGCGACATACCGATGGAGTGCAGGATAAAATCGATTTTACCGCCAAAAATTTCCATCGACTGGCTTAAAAGATTGTGCAAATCGTCAACATTGGTGGCATCGGCACCAATCACCACTGTATTCAGCTTTTCAGCCAATTTCTGGGTTTCACCCATTCGCAGGGCAACCGGAACGTTGGTGAGAATTATCTGCGCACCCTCTTCATAAGCCCTTTCGGCAACTTTCCAGGCAATAGAATCTTCATTCAATGCCCCGAAAATGATGCCTTTCTTTCCTTTTAAAAGGTTGTAACTCATATTTTTTGTTTAAAATAAATTCGAAGTGCAAAATTAATTGAGTTTAAATTAATTATTCAGGTTCAGGTTTAAAAGTAAATCTTCACCGGGTTATTTAACTTATTAACTCAAAAAATGTTCGAATTGGTTCGAAAAATTAAATCTGATCATCCATATACAATTTGAACTTGTAAAAGCCATCAATGTTTGTATTTTAGGGATTTTAACATGTTATCCATGAAACTGAAGTCACTATTCACATTTGTTTTGCTGTTAATAGCAGCAACTGCTTTTTCGCAGGAAGAGAAAATAGTGAAAGCAATTTTTGATGAAGCTTTGACTGACACAACTGCTTACCACAATTTGCGCCTCTTGTGTAAAAATCACAAAGGCCGCATTACCGGAACTCCCGAAGCGAATAAAGCCGTGGATTTTGTGGCCGAACTGATGCAGCAAATGAATTTCGACCGCGTGGAAAAACAGCCGGTTACCGTTCCGCGATGGGTCCGGGGAGAAGCGGAGAAGGCTTTTATTGAAGCGGTGGGTGTAAAAACCGAGGTTCCAGTTTCGGCGCTGGGCATGTCAATTGGCACAGGAGAAGAAGGTTTGCAAGCATCGGTGGTTGAAGTACAGAATTTTAAGGAGCTCGAAACACTGGGAATAAAAAATATTGCAGGCAAAATTGTGTTCTTTAACCGCCCGATGGACCCGACTTTGATAAACACATTTGCTGCTTATGGTGGTGCCGGAGATCAGCGCAGTCAGGGTGCTGTGCAGGCCGCCCGGTTTGGCGCAGTGGGTGTTGTGGTTCGTTCGCTCACTACGGCTTCCGACAATTTTCCACACACAGGAGTGATGCGTTACAACGATACCATTCCGAAAATTCCGGCGGTGGCCATCAGCACAAAAGGCGCCGATTTGTTGAGTAAAACATTGAAAAACAATTCCGAAACTCAGTTCTCGTTTCGAACCACTTGCTACCAGTTGCCCGATTCTGTTTCGTACAATGTAATTGGCGAAATCAAAGGTTCCGATTTTCCCGAACAGATTATTACGGTTGGCGGACACCTCGATGCCTGGGAAACCGGCGAAGGTGCACACGACGATGGCGCCGGAATCATGCAAAGCATCGAAGTTTTACGGATTATCCGCGAGCTGGGAATCCGGCCTAAACGCACCATCCGTGCGTTGGCTTTTATGGATGAGGAAGTGGCGCAGACCGGCGGAAAAGAGTACGCGCGGCAGGCTGAACTGAAAAATGAAAATCATTATTTTGCCCTCGAAGCCGACCGTGGCGCATACATGCCCAAAGGTTTTGGCATTTCGGCACCCGATGACAGGCTCGAAAAAATGCTGGCACTCCAAAAATATTTCGAACCTTATGGAATTGACGATTTTGTAAAAGGCGGCGGTGGCGTTGACATTGGTCCGCTGGGAAAATTCGGCACACCACTTTCATCCTTTATCCCCGAAATGCAACGGTATTTCGATGTACACCATTCGGGTTACGATACCTTTGAACAGGTTCACCTCCGTGAATTCCAGTTGGGCAGCGCTGCAATGGCTTCGTTTATTTATTTGATTGACAAGGGGGATTTATAAACTTGAGTTGATTAATTGTTTTAATTAAAGAAGGATTTTCATTAGTTTTGTACTGAATAACTTGATGAAATATGTTGAAGATGAAACAAGTGGTTTTAAATATTCCAGATAATGAGTATCAGTTTTTTATGAAGGTAATTAAGAATTTCCCCTTTGTAAAAATTGACGAAAAGAAGAATAAGTTGCTGGAACAGGAAGAAAAACTTTCAGCTTCAAAGCGTAAAATATGGGGTAAAATAAAAGAAGGACTCACAGAGGTTGAACTTATTGAGCAGGGTGAAATCAGGGAAAAAACAGCCAAAGAATTCCTAAGTGAGTTATAAAATAATTATTACCCCGGCTTTTGAACGAGAAGTTAAACCCCTTCTTAAAAAGCATAAATCTTTGAAAAGCGATTTGGCAAGTCTTTTTAGTTCACTTGAAATCAATCCTAAACAGGGCAAACCATTGGGAAAAGATTGTTACAAAATTCGCATGGCAATATCAGGTAAAGGAAAAGGTAAATCAGGAGGAGCCAGAATTATAACATGTGTCCGCGTTACAGCCGAAAAAATCTATTTGATTTCTATTTACGATAAATCTGAAAAAGATGATATTTCAGATAAAGAATTAATTGAACTTCTGAAGTTGTTGTAACCCCAACTTGTTCAATCTTGAACCCATTTGACGGTTGTCTTGCTTTGCAAAAAACCAAAAAAAATCAGGATATATTTGAAAACCAGCCCGACAGAAAGT
>JAJUGS010000403.1 GCA_029265875.1 Prolixibacteraceae bacterium | reverse complement strand
CAGGAAAAACCGCTGAAAAACTGGGTGACACCCGCAAAAGTAAATGCAGTGAGGGCTGAATTTCTGCGCCAGTGTGATGAACTCGACGGACTGGCCGACGGCATCATCAACAATTACATGGCTGCCCGCGAAATTTTTAATGTAAACGACGGCAAAGGACCGGCCGACCCGTGGGCAGCGCTGCGTGCACCAGGGAACATCGACCCCGACCCTGAAAACAAAACTGAAACCGCAAAGCTGACCAACGAGCAGATAAAAACCATGGAATTTGTGTACAGCACCTACCAATTTGCCACACCGCTGGCCAACGGCGTGAAGGGGTTTGGCATGTGGCTGCCCACCATTGAACCTGACGGTTTTGGTATGATTACCGGGCAGCGGTTTGCCGGACAGGAAGGCGCTCCGGAAAATGCCCGAAACCACGCTTCGTTGGGAACGCTGGGGGTTACCGGTTTTCTGATGCAGGATTTAAATGCCAACCCGCTCGATTATGTCGAAGGTGGCAAATGGAACAAACGCCGTGAGCAAATCTCCGAGTGGCTCGATTCCACCAATCCCGACCTGACAGAATTTTATAAAAACGGCGGAAAAATCATTATGACCATCGGGTGCATGGACAACATCGCATCGCCGGGTGCACAGTTGGATTATTATCAGTCACTGATCGACAAAATGGGCCGCGAAACCATCGATCAATTTGCACGGATGTATGTGGTCCCGCAGGGCGGGCACGGTCTGGCAGGCCGCAGCTACAGCAAAAACGGCCGTGGCGAAACCATCGCCGTAAAAAATGTTCCCAGTCCGAATGGTGACGACAACCTGAATCTTTTGCTGAATTGGGTGGAAAACAACCAGGCACCGGCAAAAACACTGGTGGTGAATCCGCAGGGTCGTATCAGCGACAAAAAAGAGGGAGCAGGCTATTTGCTTTGTTCTTATCCTGAGTATCCGAAATATACCGGCGGCCCGGTTGATGAGGCCGGCTCGTATGTGAGCGCGGAATAGGTGAGTGAGTAATTGAGTAATTGGGTAAATGGGTGAAAGGGGCAATATTTAGGCTGTTAATCCAGGTACTGGATTGATTATAGTAGTAGAAAAAAGATGTTCCCCGCCGACATGCGCCCATTTAAAGAATGCGGCTGTCCAAAAACAAAAATCAGGAGTTTTGGGTGTTTATCCCAACTTTTTGTTCTTTTTACCTGCCAATATCGGCTAACAAGTCTGAAAATAGAGTCATCCTTTATTTTTTAATTACTACTGTGGTTCTTCATTTTATTTGATTTTCCCGGAGGTTTATTCTCCATTCATTACGATTTTCTGGTTTGGCTGTCGGTTGATTTTGTTTGACATAAAAATACATTTTTTCAGCGGAATAGAACAAGCATCAGAATGTTAAAGATGAGGAAGATATTAATAGCTTACGGATTAAAAGTTTCCTGCTTTTGGTGGTTGGCTTTTCGCTTTTGGCTCGTCCCCCTTTTCAAAAAGCTTGTCCCGATATTTATTATCGGGAGGGAATAAAAGCCTGCCTGCCGTTTGCAGTTCAGGCAGGGGGGATTTTTTTATTTTGTCAGCAAGGGATATTGCATTTCAAACCACGCCGGTTCGCGAATGATGATTACGGTGTGCATTCAACCCCGGGTTTCGTCGTGCCTCCTCACCCGGGGCTATTATCATCTGACCCGTACCGGGTCAAAACGAACACTGGCATCCTGGCTTTTGCCGCTGGCTTCTGTTTTCCTGTTCCTTTCAAATAGTCAATTGTAAATAGTTAAATTGTAAATTTCTGCCTACTGCCTACTGTGGCTGTCTCCTTGCCCCTTGCTCCTCGCTTTTCCAAAATCGTAAATAGTCAATCGTTAAATCGTAAATTCTTTCTTTTTGCTCTCTGGTGTGTGCCGTCTGCTTTTTCGTCCGCCACCAGTTTCGTTTTTCAAACTGCACTGGTTCGCGGACGATGATTACGGCGTG
>JAJUGS010000232.1 GCA_029265875.1 Prolixibacteraceae bacterium | reverse complement strand
GTATTGCTCCTCGACGAACCACTTGCCGCCCTCGACCTGAAAATGCGCAAGGACATGCAAATGGAAATCAAGGCGATGCACAAATCGTTGGGCATTACTTTTATTTATGTAACACACGACCAGGAGGAAGCGCTGACTTTGAGCGACACCATTGTGGTAATGAGCGAAGGTAGAATTCAGCAAATCGGCACGCCCACCGAGATTTACAACGAACCGAAGAATGCTTTTGTCGCTGATTTTATTGGCGAAAGCAATATTCTGGATGGAGTAATGATTCAGGATAGTCTTGTTGAATTTGCCGGTCACCGGTTTGAGTGTGTTGACAAGGGATTCGCCCTCAACGAACCGGTTGATGTGGTTATAAGGCCCGAGGACATTTACATTTTCGAACACTCGGAAGCCGCACAATTTTCAGGGCGCGTAACGTCATCTATCTTTAAAGGCGTTCATTACGAAATGATGGTGACAACGCCCGAAGGTTTTGAGTTTATGATTCAGGATTACCATCATTTTGAAGTAGGCGAAACGGTTGGCCTGCGCATAAAACCTTCCGACATTCATGTCATGAAAAAAGAAAGGCTGAAAAATGTTTTTGAAGGAACGCTGGTGGATAAAAACCATGTGAAATTCCTGGGAAACAGCTTTGAATGTACCGAAGTAAACGATATTGAACCGGGTTCGGATGTTGTGGTCACCATCGATTTTAACCATGTGAACCTGCAGGACAACGAAGAAGACGGGAACATCAGCGGTGATGTGAGTTTTATCCTTTATAAAGGAAATCACTACCACCTGACAGTTCTCACCGACGAGGGCGAAAATATTTTTGCCGACACAAACGATGTGTGGGATGTAGGCGACCGTGTGGGAATTACCATTCCTCACGATGCAATTCAGGTTGAAAAAAGATAAATGATACGGAGGTGAAACAAAGTATTTTATCATTTGCAGGCAAACGCAGGAACTGGTCGATTCCGTACATTTTATTTCTCGGATTTTTTGTGATTACCCCACTTGTATTAATTGTTTATTACGCATTTACCAACCAGACCGGGACATTTACACTCGATAATTTCAAAAAATTCTGGATGCAGCCCGAAGCCATGCACACTTTTGTGTTTTCTGTAGGTGTGGCGCTGATAACCACAATTGCCTGTCTTTTGTTAGGTTATCCGGCAGCCTTTATTCTCAGCCGGATGGAGCTGAACCGTTCGCGCCTGCTGGTTTTACTTTTCATCCTTCCCATGTGGGTCAACTTTCTGATTCGAACACTGGCAACCGTGGCGCTTTTCGACTTTCTGAAAATACCGCTCGGAATGGGTTCGTTGTATTTCGGGATGATTTACAACTTTTTGCCGTTTATGATTTACCCGATTTATAATATCCTGATAAAAACCGACAGAAGTTTGATTGAGGCAGCCCAGGACCTGGGAGCCAACCCCAGGCAGGTTTTTGTAAAAACCATTCTGCCACTTTCAGCCCCCGGAATTGCCAGCGGTGTAATGATGGTTTTTATGCCTGTGATTTCAACTTTTGCTATTGCCGAGCTGCTGACCATCAACAATATCAAACTTTTCGGAACCACTTTGCAGGAAAATATTTACAACGGAATGTGGAATTACGGCGCCGCTTTATCACTGATAATGTTATTGCTGATTGCCGCAACCACACTGCTTAACGGGAAAGGCAACGCCAAAGCTGCCAGCGAAGGAGGGCTGATTTGATGAAAAAGATTTTAGCCAATTCCTACATCGGTCTTTTGCTGACTTTGTTGTACGCACCCATTCTCATTATCATTATTTTTTCGTTTACCGAGGCTAAAGTGCTGGGGAATTGGACAGGTTTTTCATTTAAATTATACGCATCGCTTTTTCATGTGGGGGTGCATCATTCACTTTCGGCAGCTTTGTGGAACACACTGATTATCGGGCTGATTTCAGCTTTTGTTTCCATGATGCTGGGGACCATTGCCGCCATCGGCATTTTCAACCTGAAACCCCGCGCCCGGAGCGTCATTCAGCTTGTAAACAGCGTTCCCATTCTGAATCCTGATATTATTACTGCCATTTCGTTGTTCCTGCTTTTTGTAAGTTTGGGAATCTCACAGGGATACACCACTGTTATTCTGGCGCACATCACTTTTTGCACTCCTTATGTTGTGCTGAGTGTTTTTCCGCGATTGCAGCGGATGAATGAAAATTTATACGAAGCGGCGCTCGATTTGGGAGCCACCCCGTTTTATGCACTCCGTAAAATCCTTTTGCCAGAACTGCGTCCCGGAATGATTAGCGGTTTTGTACTCGCGTTTACCCTTTCCATCGACGATTTTGTGGTGACACTTTTTACCATCGGAAATGAAGGATTGGAAACACTTTCGACTTATATTTATGCCGATGCAAGAAAAGGAGGCCTCACTCCCGAGTTGCGTCCGCTTTCAGCCATCATATTTTTAACCGTGCTTGTCCTGTTGCTGATAATTAACAGAAGGGCAGCTAAAAAAGAATACAAGAATGAAAAAGCTTAACCTGAAAAACCTTTTGCAGACACTGCTTCTGCTTTCCTTGATGGTCCCTTCCTGCCTGTTCACGAAATCTGCCGTTGCTGACGACAACCGGCAAAAAGTTTTAAAAATTTATAACTGGGCCGATTATATCGACGAGGATTTGCTGAAAGAATTCCCGGTTTGGTATAAAGAACAGACAGGAGAGGATGTTGAGATTGTCTATCAGATTTTTGATATGGCAGAAGTAATGTACACCAAAATTGAAAAAGGACAGGAAGATTTTGACCTTGCCTGCCCCACACAGGCGCTTATTCAGCGGATGCTGGCCAACGACCTGATTCTGCCCATCAACCGTGATTTTGGCACAACAACGAATTACCTGCCGAACCTTTCACCTTATATTTTGAGCCAGGTGGCCCATTTTAACATGAACGGGAAGAATGCCGCCGATTATGTGGTTCCCTACATGTGGGGAACTTCGGGAATACTTTACAATACAAACAAGATTTCTGCTGACGAAGCCAGTTCGTGGGGTTGTATGTGGGACCCGAAAAACAAAGGCAAAATGCTGATGAAGGACAGCTACTGGGATGCGTATCACATGGCGGCTGTCTGGGGTTACAGAAACGAAATTGCATCAGGCCAGCGCACAGTTTACAGTGTTACCAACGACCACACCGAAGCCGATATTGCTATGGTGGAAAAACAACTGAAAGCGTTGAAACCCAATCTGGCAGGCTGGGAAGCCGATTTTGGCAAGGAGTTGATGACAAAAGGTGAAATCTGGTTTTGTTATGCGTGGGGCGGCGACGCAGTGTGGGCCATCGAAGAAGCTGCACAGGTGGGCGTTTCGCTGGCATACACGGTCCCGAAAGAAGGCAGCAATGTTTGGTTTGATGGCTGGGTGATTCCGAAATACGCCAAAAATGTGAAAGCCGCCAGCTACTTTCTCAATTATCTTTGTCAGCCCGAAGTGGCGCTCAGAAATATGGATGTGAGCGGTTATTCGAGCGCTGTGGCAACACCCGAAATTCTGGAAACACTGATTGATTCGACACTTGAAGAAACTGTCAATGCCAGTTATTTTTTTGGTCCCGGAAACGACAGCCTGAAAATTAACCCGATTCAATATCCCGACAGTACTGTGATTGCCCGTTGTGCGCTGATCAACGATTATCTCGACAAAAACGAGGAAGTGCTCGATATGTGGAGTCGCGCCAAAGGCGATAGCCTGAACAGCGGAATGAGTGTCATGATCGGGATTGTGGTTATTTTACTGATTATCCTGATCGTGATGCGTTTTGTAACAAAAGCAAGGAGCAAAGCGAGGAGACGGATGAAATCAAAAAGAGGCTAAATTGTGTAAACTTCTGCCGCTTCGTACCGCGAAGTCAACCTGAAATCATATTTTGAACGCAGTTCCGACATTGCCTGCAGGGCAGTGTCGGGAGTGTTATTCTCTTTTGAAAGATGGCTGAGAAAAACACATTTCAGGTTATCTCCCGAATGATTTTGCAGCAATTGGAAAGTTTGCAGATTGGAAAGGTGCCCCACTTCCGATGCAACCCTTTTCTTTAAAAACCAGGGATAACTGCCCTCCCAGAGCATTTTTTCATCGTAATTCGATTCAAGAAAAAGCGCATCACACTGGTTCAGGTGTTGTTTCACATTGTCACAAGGTTCGCCAATGTCGGTGAAAACACCCACATTTTTGCTTCCATACTGAATTCTGAATGAACAAGGTTCTGCGGCATCGTGATTTTTCAGAAAAGTGTGAACCACAAATCCGCCAACATTCACCAAATCGCCGGGTTCGAAAAATGAAGGGATATCAGGTCTTTGGCTTTTATAAGCTCCATACCAGGTCCGGGCAGTGAGATAAACCGGAACCCGGAGCCGTTTTCCCAGAACCCGCGCACCGCTGATGTGGTCGCTGTGTTCGTGCGAAATAAAAAGTGCCTTGATTTTTGCGGGGTTCAGATTCCGCTCCTTCATCCGCAACAAAATCTGTTTTAAGGAAATTCCGGCATCCACAAGTACAGCTTCATAATGGTTTCCCACGTAATAGCAATTCCCGTTACTTCCCGAGGCTATTGCACAGATTTCCAGAACTTCGCCATTCATAAATTAAAAATAACCTGAACCATCCCAGCAATGGGTACATACTTTTTCCTTGGGTAGCCCGATAGCAGCTATCAGATCATTCAATCGCTGGAACTTCAGGGTTGTTAATCCCAGGTTTTCTCCAATCCGGTCAACCATCCCTTTGTATTCCGCTGATTCCGGATCGGAGTATTCTTTCAGATTGACCTCCTCGGTACCGTTAATCTGGCTGATTGCCGTTCTTGTGGCCAGTTCAAGTGATTTCCGGGATCTTGAAAAATTCAGAAATTCACAAGGATAAGTTAACGGAGGACAGGCAATCCGCATGTGTACTTCCCTGATTCCGGCTTTATACAAGTCGGCCGTATTGTCTTTTAGCTGTGTCCCACGAACAATCGAATCGTCGAGAAAAACACCTCTTTTCCCTGCTATCAGTGCCGGATTGGGAATCAGTTTCATTTTGGCCACCAGGTCGCGTTGTTCCTGGCTTTGTGGCATAAAACTCCGTGGCCAGGTTGGGGTGTATTTGGCATACGGACGCTTATACGGTATCTTACTCTCGTTGCTGTAACCAATGGCATGGCCGATACCTGAATCCGGAATTCCTGCCACAAAATCGGCTTGCAGGTTATCATTTTGGGCAAGTGCAGCACCGCAGCGATAACGGGTTTCCTCAACATTGATACCTTCGTAATACGAAGGAGGATAACCATAATAAACCCAAAGAAATGCACAGATCTGCATTTTTTCATTGGGCTTGCGCAACTGTTCATAACCATCGGCAGTTATCCTTACAATTTCACCCGGCCCCAGGTATTTTTCAATTCCAAATTCAAGATTGGCAAAAGAACAGGTTTCAGACGCCACTGCAAAACCATAACTGTTTTTCCCAATAATCACCGGTGTCCGGCCCAGTTTGTCGCGGGCTGCAATGATTGAATCATCCGTGAGAATGATCATCGAGCAGGAACCTTTCACTTTGTTAAAAACATTTTCGATGCCCGAAACAAAATCGTCGCCTTCTGCAATCAGTTTCGACACGAGTTCTGTTGGATTGACACTTCCCTGGCTTGTTTCTGAAAATGTACGGTGGTTGGCCAGAAAATACTGTTCCAGTTCTTCGGCATTAACCACTTTGCTAACTGTGCAAATGGCAAATTTCCCGAGATGCGTGTTTGCTACAATGGGCTGGGCTTCAGTGTCGCTGATTACGCCAATTCCTGCATTACCACTGAATTTGGCAATATCGCCTTCAAATTTGGTTCTGAAATAGCCGTCTTCGAGACTGTGAATAGCACGTTGAAAACCATCTGTCGGGTTGTAAAATGCCAATCCTGCACGTTTTGTTCCCAGATGCGAGTGATAATCTGTTCCGTAGAAAACCGGAGAGACACTGTCGTGTTTTGAGATACTGCCGAAAAATCCACTCATCCTTTGGTTTGTTGTTTGATTTTAATCGTGGAAAAATATCTGTTTTCAATCATAATACCGGCAATTTCACAGACCGTTTTTTAACAATCTGTCAACAATTGGGAGGGTATTTGAAATTATAAATTCTGAAAGGACATTCAGAGCCTTAAACTTTCTCTGTGTTTGAATTGCAGTTTTCAATCGACAAATTTTGTATGTTATTGTCGAATCAAATCGACATTTTTTACCTCACAAGTTTCGAAATAGCTTTAAATTCAGGCGCCGAAGCCGTCCGTGTCAATTCAAAAAGAACGGATTCACAGGAGGTCATCATAATTCTTTCGAACCGGAATCTTTCTTTGGCAATTTCGATACTGGCCGGAACCCGCGACGAAACACAGTCCATTACCACAACCGGGTTGTAACCGGCGGCTTTTAAATCAACGGCGGTTTGCAAAACACAAACGTGCGATTCTATTCCGCAGATAATGATGTTCTTAGCATTTAATTCCTTCAATTTATCGGCAAACACAGGCTCATCGCAACAACTGAAATCACGTTTCTCAATGTAACTAAAATCAGAAATTACATCTCTTATTTCTTTGG
>JAJUGS010000006.1 GCA_029265875.1 Prolixibacteraceae bacterium | reverse complement strand
TGGCCCGGAATTACCCCATGTGGCGGGGTCGTTCCATGGCCCCGAGTTGGTGGCTGTATAATCCGACATCCCCGATTTCAGCGATTTTGTTTCGGGTTGGACCGGTTCTGCAACCACTGCTGTTTCAGGTTGAGGTTCATTGCCCATCACGCGGATGGATTGTTCGGTGGTGGTAATATTTCCGGCATTGTCGGAGATCTGGTAAGTACGGCTAACTGTATAAGGGCAAACAGAACCATCCTGGCTTTGGCCTACAAATTTAAAGCTGGAGGCTGCAAGTGCACAATTGTCATAGGCAGTTCCACCGGCATCGGTAAAGGTCTTTAAAGTTGTATAAATGGGCGGCAGTTTGTCGCCACAACTCAGGGTATTATCCTGAGGCGCCACCAAAACGGGTTTTACTTTGTCGGTTACAGTGATGGTAAAAGTATAGCTGTTCAGGTTGTACGCAATGCCATCGTCGAGGGTATAAGTAACGCGGGTGGTTCCAATGGGGAAGAAGGCACCCGATTGGTGGGTTGCCAGTTTCTGGATCTGTGCGTACGATGAACAGTTGTCTTCGTAAGTGGGTTCGTCCCAGGTAACATGAGCGCCACATTCGCCTTCATCGGCATTTACCGTTATGTTCCCGGGTACCGAAATAAATTTGGGGACCTGGTTGTCGCTTACGATAACATTATATGTACAGGTTTGTATATTTCCCTTGTTGTCGCGGGCAGTATAGGTTACTGTGGTGGTGCCTTCGTTAAACACATAATTGTCAAGTTGGTTGATGCCATTGCGCGGAGATGCATCATTGGTGGCGCCAGTCATTTGCCAGGTTAATGAAGTCAGTCTTCCGGCCAGCACCTCTAATCTCAATCCATGACTTACATCTGCAACACATTCATTCAGGTCTGTATAGGTTGAAACATCTTCAGGGCAGGCAACTTTCAGGGGAGCGTTGGGATCGGGTTTTACAGAGTCGGGCAGCGACGGATTTTCAGAAACATAAAAATCCGGCGAAGGAACAACCTGATAAACCATTCCCAAAGAGGCAGGAATGCTGGTTGCCCCGTAGCTGAGAAAGGCTGCCATCACAAGGGTGACAAACATTCCCGCGATGCCGGTATTTTTAAGTTCAGTCAAGTTGTTAAGCCATGTAGAGTTGTTTCATTCAATCTCTTTTTGTTTTGTTTTTATTCTTATTCAAAGCAGTGGGCTTCTGGCTCACCTTTGTCCCCTTTTATAAGGGGGACGAGCGAAGCGGAGGGGGTGTTTCTCCGGGCTGCTGGCTCACTTTCCATCGCTGCTGGCTGTTCCTTTTAAATTGTTAATCATCATTCTTTAATCGTTGTTTTATTTAATCGTTCCTGCCCTGAACCACGGGGCGGGTTGCGGGGCTTCGCTTTATCCCCGGGCTTCACCTGGGCTACCCATATTTCGCCGCTACGCGGCTGCCCCTTCTTATTACTCATGTCTCACCCTTTCATCTTCTTCCTCATTCACTCAATTACCCATTCACTTTTTCCCATTTTCATTCTAATCTTCTATCCTTCTAACCTTCTGATATTCATTAAAAGTACTTTGCCCGTATATAGCTTCTGCCGTAAAAGTCCATATCCCAACCCAATGTAAACTCGTAGGTTCCATATTGATACGGGTATATTTCGTTATAAGTCATATCCATGGCAAAGCCAAACCGCAGGTTTTTGGTGATAAAAAACTGCGAAGTGGCACAAATTGCATTCCCCGAGCGGAACATCAATCCTACCCACAACCTTTCGTAAATCAGCAGGTTGGCTGCCAGATCGAACTGAAATGGGGCGCCAAAGCTGTACCTAATCATGGCTGTAGGTTTAAAAATAAATCTCGATAACGGGTCTAAAAAGAAAACATAACCGCCGTTCAGATAAATGGTCCTGATTTCGGATTGCGTTGAGTAATTCTGATAATTATAGGTGAAATCGTTTTCCACCATTTTAGGAATTGCCAATCCGATATAATAATTATCCTCGTAAAGAAATGCACCCACTCCAAAGTTGGGAAGAAACCGGAGATCAACATCCTGCGCAAAAATAGGGTCGTATTCGCCATCGGGGTACAACTGATATTCTGACAGTGGATTTTTGTAGTTGGTAAAACCGAATTTCACGCCAAAGCGAAGCCTGCGCCAGGGGGTGAGGTTGACTTCGTAGGCATAATCTGCCAGAACCGAAAGCCTTTGCTCCCTGCCATAAGTATCGTTGATGATATTTAATCCGATACCTGTCGCTTCACTAAACATCGGACTGTGTATTGAAATGGCTTCAGTCAGCGGTGCCCGGTTAATGCCGGCCCACTGCTCACGAACCAGTGCAGTAAATCCTGCCTTCTCCCAAATACCAGCATAGGCCGGGTTTATAACCTGGCCATTGTACATATATTGAGTAAAGATAGGATCCTGTTGTGCTGCACTTTGCAGCCATACAAGAAGAAAGAAAAGTACCTTTGTCAGTTTTCCATAATGAATACCTCCGTAATTCACGTTATTAACAATTAGTTTTGTATATCGGGCGTTTCAAATATAGGAAAATTGTCAGAATAATCAATAAATAAACAAATAATAATGAATAAGTTATCAAACAGTGTTATTAACTTAGGCAATTAATCCTTTGGTTATGTTGTTAATAACTTTAAAAAATAAATGCTCATTTAATAATTAATTTTCAGCGACAACAATCCTGACTCTTCATTTTTGATGGACTCCGTTTGATAACTGTCAAAATCAGGGCAGACAGAGATCTGGAATCACAACTTTTTATGAAGGAGTTTTTAAATTATAAACGCCAATAAATCAATTCTTTAATATTTCAAAAAACATTGCTGGGAATTGTTTTTGTACCCACATCATTTTACTACTAAAGCAATTTAGGGAATCTTTTTCAAATTAAAAAGTCGGTAAACTGCCGGATAGTCCCTGAAAATATCAGTTTCTTGTTTATTCTTATGATTACTAAAACAAAATTACCACAATTTAGTTTCAGGTTGATTCAAAAGGATATATGGAATAACAGATCACAAAATGAAAATTGATATTTTAAAATAGTAAAATATTTTGAATAATTTGATCGATCAGTTCGATTCCTGGGTCAGGTATTTAACAAAGATTTTTCCACCACCTTCGAAAATCAGTATTTGAAAAAATCGTGTACATTTGGCTACTTGAAAATTTAAAAAATTGCCCATGCCTCTTATTAATTCGGTTGTTCAATGGCTTAATTTCAAACGCATTTACCAGATTCAACTTTATCGCGAGCATCCGCTTGAGATACAGACTGAAACACTATTCCGGCTCGTGAATTCGGCCCGTGACACCGAATGGGGAAAAACACACGGGTTTGATAAAATCGATAATTTTTCGGATTTTCAGAAATCGATGCCTTTGCAAACCTACGACGATATTAAATTGTATGTTGAAAGATTACGCGAGGGGGAAAAGAATGTACTCTGGCCCGGTGAAGTGCGCTGGTTTGCCAAATCGTCGGGTACCACAAGCGATAAAAGCAAGTTTATCCCGGTTACCAAAGAATCGCTTGAAGAGTGCCATTTGCGGGGGCCAAAGGATGTTTTCACGCTCTATCTGAAAAATTACCCCGACAGTAAAGTGTTAAAGGGAAAAATACTGACACTGGGTGGCAGTCACCGCATCAACCGATCGGATAACAATTCAATTTATGGCGATCTCTCGGCCATTATGATCGAAAATGTTCCTTTCTGGGCCGATTTTGTGCGTATACCCAGCGCCGAAATTGCACTGATTGAAGAGTTTGAGGAAAAAATAGAGAAAATTATTGAAACCACCCTCGACCAGAATGTAACCTCATTTGCCGGAGTACCATCGTGGTACCTGGTACTTTTTAACCGCATTCTTGAAAAAACCGGGAAATCAAATATCCTGGAAGTGTGGCCCAACATGGAAGTTTTTGCGCATGGCGGCGTGAATTTTGAACCTTACCGGCAGCAGTACAAAAAAATCTTCCCTTCAGAAAACATGCATTATATGGAAACCTACAATGCTTCTGAGGGATTTTTCGGCATCCAGGACAGCCCACATTCAACAGACATGTTGCTGATGCTGGATTATGGCGTTTTTTATGAGTTTATCCCAATGAAGGAATTTGGTTCGGAAAATCCGAGGGTCCTTACCCTGAAAGACGTGGAAGTGGGCGAGAATTATGCCATCGTAATTTCAACCAATGCCGGGTTGTGGCGTTACATTATTGGCGACACCATAAAGTTTACGGGAAAATACCCTTTTAAATTTAAAATTACTGGAAGGACTAAACATTTTATCAATGCGTTTGGCGAGGAAGTGATTATTGACAATGCTGAAAAAGCAGTTAAAATAGCCTGCGACCATACCGGGGCAGTGGTGAACGAATACACGGCAGGCCCGGTTTTTATGGGCGATAACCGGAAAGGCGCCCACCAGTGGATTATTGAATTTGAAACTCCGCCCGACGATCTTGAACATTTTATTACAGTGCTTGATAATTCGTTGAAAACCATTAACTCCGACTACGAGGCAAAACGCCATAAAAACCTGACATTGGAGCGTCCACATGTAAAAGCTGTACCTCAGGGAACGTTTTACAACTGGATGAAAACCCGTAAAAAAATTGGCGGGCAAAATAAAATACCACGCCTTTCAAACGACAGAAAATATCTCGACGATCTTTTGGAAATGTTGGGGGAATGAACCAACCTTTTTACTAATTTTAGACCTCAATTTTATTCAATAATTATGCACATTGCAGTAGCCGGAAATATTGGCGCCGGAAAGACAACTCTTGCAGAACTTCTGGCCAAACATTACAAATGGACACCTCATTATGAAGATGTTGATGAAAATCCGTATCTCAACGATTTTTACAACGATATGCAGCGCTGGTCGTTTAACCTGCAGATTTATTTTCTGAATTCGAGGTTTAAACAAATTATGGATATCCGCAAATCGGGTAAAACCATTATCCAGGACCGCACCATTTATGAAGATGCCGAAATTTTCGCACCCAACCTGCACAGCATGGGTCTGATGAGTACCCGCGACTTTCACAATTACAAAACTTTGTTCGACCTGATGGTAAGTGTGATTGAACCACCGGATTTGCTGATTTATCTGCGTGCCACGGTTCCCACACTGGTAAACCAGATTCAGAAACGCGGACGTGAGTATGAAAGTTCCATCCGGCTTGATTATCTGAAACAATTAAATGACCGTTATGAAAAATGGATTACCGGTTACAAAATGGGGAAACTCCTGATCATTCCGGTTGACGACATCGATTTTACAGCTAATCCCGAAGACCTGCGGCTTGTGATCGACAAAATCGATGCACAGCTTTATGGCTTATTCTGAAAATTGTTGATTTATTGATGCTCGATACCGGATCTTTTTGATACTGGTTATTTGTATCTTACTGATACTGGTAATCAAACTCAATAGATAATCTGTTTTCGTAAGATTTACCATTCAATATTTTGTAATTCGAAAAGATGGTAAATAGTAAATCGCTAAATAGTTAATAATACTATTTCCGGCTTTTTACAATCCTTTTGATTTCTTCCCTGATCAGTGGCAACTGTTCATCGGGCAGGTTGGCACCCATTACTTCCACGGTTTTTCCCGAAATTAAAGCAGCAATTTTCCCACAGGTTTCAAGCTCGTAACCTTGGGTCAATCCGTAAAAAAATCCGGCAGCATAACTATCGCCGGCGCCGGTTGTGTCGATGGCTTTGGCAGGAATGGTTCCGATTTTCAACACCTCATCGCCGCGTTTAATATACGAACCCTCTTTTCCGACTTTTACGATGGCAAGTTCACACATTTCGGAGATTTCGTATAAAGCTTCCAGGGGTTCTTTCCCGGTTAAACTTTTGGCTTCCTCTTCGTTGGCAAAAACAATGTCCACATAATTCTTTATCAAATCATTCAGAAAGTCGCGGTTGGCATCCACCACATTGTAGCTGGCCAGGTCGATGGCAATTTTCAGCCCTGCTTTTTTCGCCAGTTCAACCCCTGTTTTGATGAGTTTGTGGTTAAAAACCAGGTAGCCTTCCATGTACAGATATTCGTATCCCTCAAAAATTCCGGGGTTAAAATCACCTGGGGTCATTTCGGCTGCAGCGCCCAGGTAAGTTGCCATGGTACGTTCCGAGTCTGGACTGACAAGCCCCATCACACGGCCGGTTTCTGTCGGGCTGTATAAAAGGTGGGTCCTGATGCCCCTCTTTTCAAAAGCTTCACGGAAAACCCGGCCCAATTCATCATCGCCGGTTTTTCCCATGTATCCGCCTTTTCCACCAATTCCGGCCAACGTACGCATGGTATTGGCCACCGAACCACCGGTCGAGAGTTCACTTTTTTCGGAATAAACCGTGTCGTATATTTTTTTTGAAAGGGTGGCATCTACCAACGTCATGCTTCCGCGTGGCAGGTCAAACTGTTCGAGTACCGAATCATTTTCCAATACGGTAATTACATCCACCAGCGCATTTCCGACGCCAAGCACAGCAGGAATATTTTTTGCAATAGCCATTGTTTTTGCAGTTATTGTTCAGTGTGCAAAGAAAAGAATAAATCGGGAAATGAGGCAAAATAAAAACCGGTGATAAACATTGGCTTACCACCGGTTTCAACTGTAAGAAAGAAACTAATATTTAATCATACTCAGTTTCAGCTCCGGTGCGTTGATAACATTGGAAAAATCCATTAATTCACCCGACTTTTTTGAAGCTACAAAATCGGCAGGCAACACGGCAATCCGGAAAACCTGGTCCTGTGTTTCAGACGGCAAAAGGTCAGCATAATCAAATGAGGTTTCGAGGAAAACCCGGACATCATTTACGGTATAATCGAAATTGTACTGAATAAAACCGTTGTCAACAAACCGGGTTTGTGGCAAAAGACGCCAAACATCGGTGTTTTTGCCATTCACATTTACCACTTCCCAGAGTATATAAACCAGCACCACATCCGATTCGTAAACCTTGAAATTGTTGGGGAAATCATAATACAACTGGTAATTGTTGGAGGCTTTGAAATCGCCTTCAATTTCGAATATAGTACCCATCAATGAATCCCCGTCTTCACCAGGAATTCCGGGAGGACCCATCGGGCCTTCGCAGGATGAAACAAAGAAAAGGGTGGTTAGCATAAGAACAAGAGTTTTAATTGTTTTCATAGATTTCAGCTTTTTAAATATAATCAGGCAAAAACAAGTATAGTGCCAGAAATTTTATGATAGGTGCATAAATTTATCCCGGTTAGGTTTCGCCTTGAAATTCATTTTGAATCGTGAATGAAAGTTTTTCGTAAAATTGGTGTCAAAACATCATTTTTTTAAAACAAAAACATGAAAATTCCGGGAGAAGTTAAAATCAGCGACAACGGGTTTGTTTTCAACTCGAACTCAGGCGACTCGTTTGCCCTGAACCCGTTTGGGTTGGAGCTAATCAGAAAACTCAAGGAAGGAAAGGATTTTGATGAGTTAAAACCTGAAATACTTGAAAAGTATGATGTTGACGACCTCACTTTCGAAAAAGACTTTTACGAGTTTTATGCACTACTGAAACATCATCAGCTAATTATTCAGGAAAACCAGCTGGATTTCAAATAACTGCTGAAAATGGCAAAACAAAAAATAACACTCGCAGTTACCGGCCTGAACAATACCGACAATCCGGGGCCGGGTGTGCCTTTTATTCGAGGAATCAAAGAGTCGGAAGTTTTTGACGCACGCATCATCGGGCTGGTTTATGAAAACCTCGAACCCGGCATTTACATGGAAGGTTTATGCGACCGCATCTTCCAGATTCCTTATCCCTCGGGCGGTTCCGACGAGCTGATTGAACGCGTGGAATACATTCACCAGCAGGAAAAACTGGATGTGCTGGTTCCCAATTTCGATGCCGAACTGTTTTCGTTTATGAAAAACGAACAACGTCTGCTCAACAAGGGCATTCACACTTTTTTGCCAACACTGAAACAGTTTCAGGAGCGCGAAAAAGACAAACTGCCCGAATACGGTAAAAAATACGGGGTAAAAGTTCCGGGTAGTATCAACCTTGGAAGCTTTAACCAGATAAAGGAAATTGAAGAAAACTTCGACTACCCGGTGATGATAAAAGGCCAGTTTTACGATGCGTATGTAGCAGCCAACGAAGAACAGGTAAAACAGGCATTTCAGAAACTGGCTGCCAAATGGGGGCTGCCGGTGATTGCACAGGAGTTTGTAAAAGGAACCGAAGTGAATGTGGTGGCTCTCGGTGATGGCAAAGGTAATACCATTGCTGCCGTACCCATGCGAAAACAATACATCACCGACAAAGGAAAAGCCTGGGGTGGAATTACGCTGGCCGACGATAAAATGATGGAACTCACCCGCTCGCTTATTCAGAAAACAAAATGGAAAGGCGGGATGGAACTGGAGTTGATAAAAAACAATGCCGGCGAATATTATCTTATCGAAATCAATCCTCGTTTACCTGCCTGGGTTTACCTCGCGGTTGGGGCAGGCCAGAATATTCCCGAGGCACTTGTCAAACTGGCGTTGGGACTGGATGTAAAGCCGATGACCGAATACAAAATCGGGAAAATGTTTGTACGCTACTCTTACGACATGATTGTGGATTTGGAAAAGTTCGCCGCCATTTCGATTAACAGGGAAATTTAATGCGTGAATGCTACAATGCATGAATGCGTGAATGCATGAATGAAGAAATTAGTGTATGAGTTATTGGGTGAGTGGGTGAATGAGGAAAAAAGAATTGTTTAATGAGCAAATTTCATAGCCGGAAAAATAGCTCCAAAGGACCCGCCTGAATGACAAAGTCGGGGAGGGCGAAATATTGGTAGCCCGGGGTGAAACCCCGGGATAGAAAATGCCCTCCACCACCCGCCCCGCTGTTTGAAACACCGCCGCTGAAAAACTAAAAAGTGATACTGATTATTTGAAGAAAAATAAGAAATAACAAAATAAGAAATAACAAAACAGAAATTGTTTGGGTACCATCCTGAAAGGGCGAAACTTGCATAACCCCGGGTTTCAACCCGGGGATGGCGAAACCTCCAACACCCGCCCCGCAGTTTGAAACACCGCCGCTGAAAAACAAAGGAGTGACACAGTTTTTTTAAGGATAATAAGGAATAACAAAAGGAAGAATGACAAATCGGAAATTTAGCAGTTCCCAGCCCCAAAGGGGCGAAACTTGCATAACCCCGGGTTTCAACCCGGGGATGGCGAAACCCAAAACACCCGCCCCGCAGTTTGAAATACCAGAGCTGGAATAAAGAATGATGAAGAATAATTAATTATAAACCCGGCGCCGTTGCGCCTTTGCAAGAAAACAACATGGAAAAAATCAAATACGAAAAACCGGTTATCACCAAAATAACCGCCGGAATTCCCAACAAATTCGGGTTGCCGGCAAAACAAAAAATTGTCAGTCAAATCGATGGCATTGCAGTGGATAAACTGATGGACGAATACGGTTCGCCCGTATTTGTGATTTCAGAAAAAACCATTCGCGAAACCTACCGCGAAGCCCGCCGCGCCTTTGAAACCCGTTACCCGAAAGTACAGTTTGCGTGGTCGTACAAAACCAATTATCTCGATGCGGTTTGCAGCATTTTCCACGACGAAGGTTCGTGGGCCGAGGTGGTTTCGGGGTTTGAATTTGAAAAGGCGCTTTCGCTGGGTGTAAAAGGAACGCAGATTCTGTTTAACGGGCCCGAAAAATCGGAAGCCGATTTAACACTGGCCATTAACCACAACGCCTGTATTCACATCGACCATTTTGATGAGTTGTACCTGCTGATTGAAACCACCCGGAAAATCGGCAAAAAAGCGCGTGTTGCCATCCGCATCAACATGGACACCGGCATTTACCCCATGTGGGACCGCTTTGGTTTTAACTACGAAAACGGCGAAGCCTGGAACGCCATCAACCGCATCATGCTGGCCGAAAACCTCGACCTGATTGGGCTCCACACACACATCGGAACCTACATCATGTCAACTTCGGCATACGCGGTGGCGGCGTCAAAACTTTCGAACCTGTACATGGCCACCCACCGCAAGTTTAACCACTGGCTGAAATACATCGACCTCGGAGGAGGTTTTGCGTCGAAAAACACGCTGAAAGGCGCGTACATGCCGGGTTCCGAAACCTGTCCGTCGTTCGACGAGTATGCCGAAGCCATTTCAAACGCCATCATTTCGTCGGAAATTCCGCACGAGAACCTGCCAGTGCTTTTCCTCGAAACAGGCCGCGCGCTCATTGACGATGCCGGGTATTTACTTACAACCGTACTGGCCAACAAACGCTCAGTTGCCGGCCGTCGCACCATGGTTATCGATGCTGGCGTGAACCTGCTTTTTACCTCATTCTGGTACAACCTCGGTGTTTATCCTACCAAAGAAGTGGCTGAATACCTTGAAGATACCACCATTTATGGCCCGCTTTGCATGAATATCGATGTGGTGCGCGATGCCATCAATTTTCCGCATGTTAAAACCGGCGACAGGCTGGTCATTGAGCGGGTAGGCGCCTACAATATGACACAGTGGATGCAGTTTATCACTTTCCGGCCCAACGTGGTTTTGATTGATATGGAAAAGAAAACCCACATCATCCGTAAAAAGGAAGAACTTGGTTCAATTCAGAATTTTGAAGTGAACCCGAAAAGATAAAACAGCATGAAAAGCTACCCGCTAACCGGCAAAGAAATTCTGAATTCAATCCTGAACAGCTATTCGCAGGTGTTTTTTTCCACCTCGAAATTGCTGGCGGTTTTGCTTGTGCTGATAAGTTTTTTTGATTACGGTGCCGGAATCGGCGGTTTGCTCGCGATTCTTATTGCCAACCTGCTGGCCTGGTCGCTGGGCTACAACCGGTATTTTCTGGTTTCAGGGATTTATGGTTTTAACGCCTTGCTCGTGGGTTTGGGCATTGGGTTGTTTTACCAGCCATCGCCCGAACTGTTTTTGCTGGTGGTGGTTGCCGCCGTTACCTGCTTTTTCCTCACGGTAGTTTTTCAGGGTATTTTGGGAAAATACGGGCTGCCGTTTCTGAGTGTTCCGTTTCTGATTTCGGTGTGGATTGTAGCCCTTTCGCGTGGCGATTTAAGCGCACTCCACCTCAGCGAACGCGGTATTTTTACCTACAACGAATTGTACGCGCTGGGTGGCCGCACTTTTGTAAGTTTGTATGATTTTCTCGAAACATCCATTTCTTCTTCGTTTCTGAAAATCTATTTTCATTCGCTGGGCGCGGTGTTTTTTCAAACGCATTTGCTGGCTGGAATTATTATTGCTGCCGGGCTGCTCATCTATTCGCGCATCACTTTTGTTTTGTCGTTTCTGGGTTACACGGTGGCGTGGCTGTTTTACAGAATCACGGGTATCGAATTCAACTCGCTGGGCTATACGTTTATCGGGTTCAACTATATTTTAACCGCCATTGCCTTGGGAGGCTATTATCTGGTTCCGGGCAGGGTGAGTTTTGCGTGGATTGTGCTGCTGCTTCCGGCTGTGGTTCTAATCACCACGGCTACCCAGCAATTTTTTATTCAATTTAAAATTTCGCCGTATTCGCTGCCTTTTAACATGGTGGTGCTGATGTTTTTATATGCGTTGAAACTGCGTGAACAGCGTCCGCGCAAACTCGTTGAAACACCTGTGCAGTTGGGGAATCCGGAGAAAAACCTGTACCTGTATTCGGGCAACCTGAAACGTTTTCCGGCGGCCTACCCGGTTTCGGCTTCACTGCCATTTTTTGGCGAGTGGACCGTTAACCAGGCGCACAACGGAGAACACACCCACAAGGGAGCGTGGCGGCATGCGTGGGATTTTGTAATTACCGACCGAACAGGCAGCCAATTCAAAGGCAGTGGCGATTTTGCCGAAGATTATTATTGTTTCGGAAAAGCAGTTTTGTCGCCATTCGACGGTGTTGTGGCCGAAGTGGTGAATAATATTCACGACAACCGGATTGGCGATATCAACACCGCCAACAACTGGGGAAACACAATCATTATTAAGCACAACGATTATTTATACGCGAAACTCAGTCACCTGAAATACCAGTCGGTGGAAGTAAAAACCGACGATGTGGTGAAAAAAGGCCAGTTGCTTGCACGCTGCGGAAACTCAGGCCGGTCGCCTTATCCGCACCTGCATTTTCAGTTCCAGGTTACGCCTTTTATTGGCTCGGCCACGCTCGATTATCCTTTTGGCCACTATTTGCTGAAAGATGCATCAGGTTTTGTGATGAAAAATTTTGAGTTTCCGCAAAACAAACAGGTGGTGGCAAATCCGGCTAAAAACGAGACGCTGGCAAAGGCACTGCATTTTATTCCCGGGCAAAAAATAGCAGTCGATTTTCAGGCCGATTCAGCAAAAAAATATTGGAAAAACCTGGGTGGGCGCTGTTTTTGGGTGGTTGAAACCGATGTTTATAACAACACTTATATCAGGAGTGAAAAGGATGGGAGCATTGCGTATTTGTACAACAACGGCGACCTGCACTACTTCACCAATTTCACGGGGAAGAAAAACTCGGCTTTGTACTGGTTTTTTATTTCGATGTTTAAGATTCCGCTGGGTTTTCAGCCCAACAGCAACATCGACGATTCACTCCCGGTAAACCTCATGTTTGGGGGGATAACTAAATTTCTTCAGGATTTTGTTGCACCGGTTTTCCTGTTTCTGAAAGCCGGGTACAGGCTGACCATGAAAGAAGCCGGCGACATCCTTTCGGCGGACGATATTGAAATGAATGTCAGCATTTCTCAAAAAGTGGCAGGTCGAGAAATCCGGAAAATTGAATCTGAAATCAGAATTAACACCGACAGCGAAATACAGATTTACACCAAATTTAACGACGTAAAAATCAGTTTGAAATGTCAAAATCAACCCGAATCATATTGATTTTTCTATTGGCCGGATTTTATTCGGTTGCCCAGGAAAAATGGAATTTTGCCGAAGTGGATAAAAAATCATACGAGTTATTCACACAAAAAAAATGGGCTGAACTGGCTGGTTTTGCCGAAGAAGCACGTAGCCACGGAATCGACTTTTTTTATTTGCAGGCGCGTTCAGGAATTGCGGCATTTAATTTAAAAAAGTACATCAAAGCAGCCGGTTTTTTTCAGCAGGCCTGGGAAAGCGACAGAAACTTTGAATGGCTTCAGGAATACTTGTACTACAGCCTGGTTTACTCGGGCAGATATCTAGAAGCCACGAAATATGCGCAGTTTTTTTCTGAAAACATGCAGCAGAAAATCGGATTTAAACCCAAAAAACTGACTCGGATTGCAGCAGAAGCTGGTTATTCTTTCAACCCTGATTTTGACGAATTAACCCATGCCGGACACCACGAAATGGCAGGTGTTGGCAACGATTACGGAGAGGCATTTTACCTGAAAAATTATCATTTCGAAACGGTTGACTTAAGTCACCGTGTTGCGCCCGGTATGAGCATCAACCATAGCTTCACTTTTCTCGGCATCAATCGGGAAGAACAGGTTTACTGGGGTGAACTTTATTCTTTTCCGTTGAATAACAAACAAATGCAGTATTACATCAATCCGGTTTTTGTTGCAGGGAAAAAATGGTATGTTTCAACTTCGGCAAATCTTATTTGGGGCGACTATTCATATTATGCCGGGGGATTTAACCAGCAAAAATACTTTCACAACGGGACAGTATATTTCCGCGACCTGGTTTTTACAGCTTCCACCTGGTTTTATACCGGCAATTTTGCTCCCGGAATAGAATTGGATTATGGCAATTTCAACAACGATGGTTTTGGTCAATATTCAGCCTGGGTAACTTATTACCCTTTTTCAAATGCCAGGTTTTATGTCACTCCGCGTGTTTATTTTAAGAGCGATGCCGAAACCGGGTTTGGTTATAACACTTTCGGAATTTCAGGAGGCGCACAACTGGGACCGGTGCATGTTTACGGACAATATTTAACCGGCGAAATGAAAAATTTCATTGAACCAGCCGGGTATGTTATTGCCAATTTCCCGGGGCGTTCCACACAAAAAATCATGGGTAGCTTATACTTCCCGATGGGCAAAAAATACCAGTTTGTTGTTCGCTATATTAATCAGGATATTTTTGAGAAATATAATGTTTACACCAATGGGACGGTGAGTAACTCGATGGAATACAAATATATTAAACACACTTTAACAGCAGGATTATCATGGGATTTTTAGTCAGAAAAATTATTTTTTATTCGTTTATACTTTTTGCTTTTCAGTCCAATGCACAGGTCAGCCAGGAAGCATTGGAAGCTGCTTTTTCAAAAAGTTACCAGCTTGAAAAAAGCGGCGATTTTAAAGGTGCTGCCGATGCTTTAAAAAAAGTGATGGACGACTCGTCCTACGAAATCAACCTGCGGCTGGGTTGGCTGAATTACAACGCCGGCCGGCTTGACGAATCGGTTCTTTTTTACAGCAATGCACAGAAACTGATGCCTTATTCTGAAGAAGCCCGTTTTGGTTTGATTCTGCCAAAAGCCGCGCAGGGCCGATGGAATGAGGTGATAGATTTGTACAATAAAATTTTGGAAATCAGTCCGAATAATACCGTGGCACTTTACCGCCTCGGATTTGTTTATTACGAACGGAAGGATTACAACAAAGCGCTGCCGTTGTTTAAAAAGGTGGTCGATTTGTACCCGTTTGGTTACGACGGACTGTTGATGCTGGGCTGGACGTCCTATTTTCTGGGAAATTACAGCCAGGCAAAAGTGCTGTTTAACAAGGTTTTGCTCTATAATCCGGGCGATGCCTCGGCAAAAGAGGGACTGAAATTGATAAAGTAAAACACATCAATTTAAAGCAAGAAATAAAAATGATTTGCTTGAATTTTAATATTGGTTTAATAAATTTAAACGTCCTGAAAGGACAACTCACTTCAGTCCAAAGGCAACGCCTTGGTATTAAGATTTTTAGCTCCGATTTTTCGCACTGAAAGTGCAGCTTAAATATTAACAATATGTCTCAATCATTGTCGAAACTCAATTTACGGAGAAATTAACCTGCACTTACAGTGCGCATGGAATGTCGCTTGCATTCAATACCCAAGGTGTTGCCATTGGGCTGAAATAATTTGGGCTTTCAGCCTGTTCTTTCCGAAAGGGTGCATATTAATAAAGTGATTTCAATTTCAGTAGCTAAACATATTTTTTAAAATTAAATCATAAAAACTATGAAAACAACAACCTTTTTCACGCTGTTTTTCCTGCTGCTAAACACATTAACGGCACAGGTCACCCTCGATAAAAAATACGACTACTCCACGGCTGTCGTAAAATTCGAAACACTTGGTTACAAATATTACCTGATGGATGTTCCGGCAGGGCAGTGCCGCATTTACAACACCGACCATTCGTTGTTTAAAACCATTAACTGTAATGTTCCAACCGGTTATTATTTGTACGACGTTAAATATCTTTCCGAAAAACTATTTGATACCGACGCGGGGATTGAACTGCTATGTACATATTACAAATATTATTCATCAACTGCCTATTACGAGTACGACAGCAAAATCATCAACGAAGACGGCTCGGCTATTATTACCATCGACGGTTCGCTGTACAATTACATTAACCTGACAGGCGAAAGTACATACAAGCTTTTTTCGTATTGTTACGATTTTTCGGTTTCGCCCGAAAAAGTTTGGACCAACATTTACAACCTGCCTGGTTCGCCAACAGTAAATGCCTTTTTTGAGGAATTCACTCCAAAAGCCGATTTGAATGTTTTTCCCAACCCGGCTTCCGCAACCATCAACGTGGCATATCACCTTCCTGAAACCATCAACATGGGAATATTGAACATTTTAAATAACGAAGGAAAGCTGGTTAAACAGTTTCAGGTTGACCGCCATACCGACCATTTGTCGCTCGATGCCGGCGATTTTTCCAGCGGTATTTATCATTATTTTATAGAATACGGAAATTCGAGAACAGAAGCGAAAAAGCTGGTAATAAAATAAAAATCAAAGGCAATAATCTTTCGTTTTTTACATTTTTCAAAGGTAATCCGTAAAATCTCAGATTGCTTCGCGTTGCTGCCAATGACAGTTTTGGGAGTCGGACTTTCCAAAGTCCGACATAATTTCTTCGACTTGGAAAGTCGAAGTCCAATAATCTTTCATTGCGAACGAAGTGAAGCAATCTATTCGCAAAATGTTTATGTCCTGCATAATAAACCTAATTTTCAAATCCTATCCAATTCGTCAGACTGGCTTAACCCGCTTTTCTACAAGCTTTTCAATGCCCCAGGTGATAAAAACTGTTACGCTGAAAATTCCCGCAAACCAAATCGGAAAATTTTTTAGTGTTTGGGTTTGGTAAATGGCGGTGGCAATATTCCCGATCATCAGCCATTGAACAATGTAAAAAACCGTGATGTTTTTGCCCAGCCACATCAACTTGTTAACCAGCCATATTTGTGGAAATTGCTGAATCAGGAACCGGAGCAAAAGGCTCCACAAGATAACCACGCCGAAAACCCACATCGAAAACCGGAAAGTGTGGTGATAATAAGCCGGCAGATTGATGGTGGTTTCAATTCCCTGTTTGCCAAAAACGGTAACCAGAATGGCAATAACAACCAGCAAGATTGAAGTGAGGGTTTTGTTGGTTTTCATAAAAGAGAAAATGCCTTGTTCGAAATAATAAAAAGCAAATCCCACCAGCGGGTAAGCCAGCCACGGAAACAGCGGAAAGTACGACCACGACCAGCTTCCGCCAATAAACGGGTAAATGTAATTTCGTTCCGGTACCATCAGTTTTTCGTTGACAACTGAAGTAAAAACTGCTACCAGAAAAGCCATTCCCAAAGCGATCCACGCCTTTGGGTTTTTGATGGTTTTCAACGCCGAAAGAAGGATGATGGCCAATCCGGCGAAGTAAAAAATATCGACTCCAAAAATGTATTCCAGCGGATTTATCTGCCAGCCGGCAAATTGTATTTTCCAAAGCAGGTGAAAGTTTAACCCGATATTGAGCAGAAAACCCGCAATAAAAATTTTGATGCCCCTGAAAAAGTTGGTAGAGAAAGGTTTCCGGTTTTTCGCAACAAAATACCCCATTACGAGCATAAAAACCGGCACCCCAAACGGGCCACCCAGGAAAAGCAACGTTTTACCAAACCAGTTTTCACGGCCCGGGAAATCGATAAAAGTTTCGAGAATGTGTACCGGAACAATCAGGAATACGGCAAAACCTTTCAAAAAATCGGGAAGCGGTAAGCGTTTCATTTCAATCGGATTTAAACTAAGTTTTAGCAATCTCTTTTCTTAAACGTAACAGATTCACAGGATTGTCATTTCGACGTTAGGAGAAATCTGTTATTTATAAAATGATTATTATCTTTTCAAAGGTGCAGATTTCTCACTCGTTCCTCATTCGAAATGACAGCTTTGTTGTTTTATCAATACGTAAAATAGGAGGAGAAATATATTTTATCATATTAATTTCTCCTCCTATACATGTGTAAGAAGATTGACTTGATTAATCTTAATTCCCCAAAATTAAGTTGTATTCTTCAACCGTTAAAACAGTTGGTGTGTAGGTAGCACCCTGTGTTTTCAGCGCATTGGTAAAAGCTTTCAGGTGAAATTTTGAACCTTTCAGCAAATTTCCATACACTTTTGCGACAGTTGCATTTTCTGTTTCGGCCAGGTGGTGCTGCAAATCGGCAATATCGTATTCCTCAATAAACGCGCCCACTTTCAGTGCTTCCACCAAACTTACTGAGCCTTTTGCAGTAAGTTGAGCGTACAAATCAGTAAAAAGCGGGTTGGCGAATTCGGTGGCTGCCACAGGCGACGGGTCGGTTAACCCGAACCCCTTAATCAGGTACAAAACTGCACTTGTGTGTGCATTCTCGCTTTTGGCGATGTTGGCGAAAGTGCGGTAGTTGTATTTGGCATTCATGGCCAGGTACACTTCGCGGGCCAGTTTTTCTTCTTCGCGCATCTCCATCAGGCTGGCAACTTCGGCTTCGGTAAGCGTACCCGTAAAATCGCAGGTTCCGCAGAGCGCAGCAACTTCGGCGCTTTTTTCATCAGCAGTTTCAGCAACAATGGCTTCTTCTGCCACATCATTGTTATTTGAACACGAGGCAAATGCAAACGATACAATTGCCAGAACCAAAAATAATTTACTTGTTTTCATGATTTAAAGTTTTAATTGTGAATACTATGATTTTAAAAATCATCTTTTTACAGTTTATGTTTTATTGTTGTTTTGTTAGTGGAAACAGACTTCCCTGCCCGTCTGGTCAGGCAGGGACTACGCTCAGCCTGACTGTCACCCTGAGTGGCAACCCAATTTTTACTGGGCACAATTTGAGAATGACAGAAAGCTGCATCAACGTTGTCATTTCGACGAGTGTGCGAGGAGAGTTGAAAATCAGCGGAGCTAAATCTCTTCGAACAAACAGACCGCTCCTATCGCCGAGGTGACAGCAAAAAGAAACTGTCGTTGGTAGTGTCGTAGAAGGATGTTTAAATTTAGTTTCTGAAACATCCCTGATTGCGGCGGTTCCCATTTCCAAAGCCTTGTCCGCATCCGTTTCTGGTGCCACGGTTTCCGTAATTGCCTGCATACTGGCACTGACCTCTTCCCTGACCGCGACCTTGAAAATTTCCCTGTCCGCGCCCGTTTCCATAGTTCCCGCGGGTTTGTAGTTGTTCGAATTCTTTTTGTTGTTCCGCAGTAAGAACCGATTTCACCTCGTCGCGGTGTGCTTTTACATTTTTCAGCATCGTGGTGCGGATTTCGCTTTTTTCGATGGCATCAGCGGTTGACTGCCGTTGCGTGCGCAATTCGGCCATTTTTGCCTGGTGTGTTTTGTTTAACCCGTCAATCCTGGTTTTCTGCTCGTCGGTTAACCCCGAAATCTGATTGATGCAACTGTAGTTCTGACCGTTTGCCGGTCGGTTTCCGTTTCTCCAACCCTGTGCATAAAGGGTGGTTGTGGTGAATGCAAGGGCAAAGAATACCCAGGCAAGTTTGTTTGACTTACTTGTTTTCATTGTTTTAAAATTTTAAATTGATTAATTAATATTTCTGTGGCCTCGTCCGTATCGTCCTTGCTGACGTGGTAATTTTATATCTTCGTTTTGTTTTAGCATCGACTTGAAAATCTCATTCAATTTTACTTTTTGCTCGTCGTTACAAGCTTCTTTCATTCTCAGGTAATAGTCGATGGTTGCATTTTTCAGTTGTGTATGCAGCTCACCGATTGATTTGGTTATTTCATTGATTTGTAAACTGTCCGGTTCTTTTTTCCCGATTTCGTCCACCATTTCGGTCCGCAATTTTTCAAGCTCAATCGTTATTTCGCGGGCCGTTCGGTTGTAAGTGCGGTTCAGTTCCCTGAATTGGTTGGTCTGTTCAGGGCTGAGATTGAGCTGTTCCCTGAAAAAACGGGTGCGCTGTTCTGTTGGTACTTCAATAGCGTTGGTTTCGGTTTGCTGCGCTGCTTTTTTATCCTGCTGTTTATGGTACAAAAATGTTACCGCCATCGACAGGTTGGTAGCCAGCAAAATGACAATTACCCAAACCAGCGTTCGATATGTTGTTTTTGTTGCCATTTTCTATTCCATTAAAAAGTTTTCAATTGCCTCGGCTTCCATTTCGTTCAGATACGGAATCATTTCATTTTCAGTATAAACTGATTGATCGGAATTGATTTTTGCCGGTTGTCCGATTTTGATTCCAGTGTAAATTCCGGCCAAAAGCAAAACCGAGAAAATGGCAGGTTGCAAAATTCTTGCAAAAACCGGAATTCGCTGAGTGACTACTTTTTCTTCTGCCTGTTTTTCGAGCCGGGCTTTTACACGGGTGTAAAAAAACGGGTTGAGTTGCGGTGTTTTATCGGTTTCGAGAACTGCCAGCGTCTTTTTCATTTCTTCGGCAAATGCTGCGCAATCTGTACAACTTTCGAGGTGAATTTTAATTTCCTCCATTTCCCTTTCCGGTAGTTCGCCTTCGAGAAAGAAAATCATTTTCGTATGTAAAGTATTGCAGTTCATTATTTTATTTTTTTTGATATGACACATCATTTTAAATATCCTTGCGCTAAAAACACTTTTTTTTGTAGCACGTGTATAATTTTTTTTGTAGTCAGGTTTTGGCGCGGTGAATGAGCGACTCGACCGAAGCCACCGAAACATCCATAATTTCGGCAATTTCCTTGTACGAGAGTTCTTCGTATTTATTCAGGGTGAAGGCCGTTCTTTGATTTTCGGGAAGCGAACTGATTGCTTCGTGCAAAATGTTTGCACGCTGGAGATTTTCGAGTTCAGTACCCGGGTTTTCTGTGGCGTAGTGCAGTAACCCGGCTTTTTTTTCTTTTACTGCATCTTCAAACGACTGAAACCATTTGCGTTTTTTATTGTCGCGGATGTGGTTGAGCGACCGGTTAACAGCAATCCGGTACAACCAGGTTGAAAGTTTGGCATCGGCCCTGAAACTGCCGATTGAACGAAAAACCTCGACAAAAACATCCTGTGCAATGTCTTCGGCATCTTCGGTATTTTGTACCAGTCCGTAACAGGTATTCACCACCCGTTTCTGGTAATTCTCAACCAGATGCCTGAATGCTTGTTCGTTGCCCTGTTGTAGTTTTTGTATGATTTCGGCTTCGTTCACCCTGTCAATTTAAACTGAAAATTATGAATATGACACAGAAATAAAAAGAAACCTGCGTGTGGTCAGGTTATTTTTTCGGGCAGGCAGAAAATGGGTGTTGTTAAGAGAATGTGATATTTGTCACCAAAAGAAGAAATAAATACTTTTTAGTATTTAAATTTGGAGATGAATTTTAAGCAGGAATTTATGGCCGGGAATTTTAAACAGTTAATTTGCCCCATTTCAGAAGAGCGGGTTAATGAGCGGGTTACCCGAATAAATGCAGTGGTTGGGATACTTTTATTAGGTGCAGCCTTTGTTACCGGGAGTTTTGTTTTCCCGGCATTTTTAACCCTCGATTTTTATATCAGGGCATTTACAAAAGCTAAATTCAGCCCGATCAGTTTTTTAAGTCAACAAATGACAAATGTGCTGCAGCTCGACAAAAAAGAGATTGACAAGGCACCAAAAATTTTCGCGGCGCGCCTCGGATTTCTCATGTCGGCGGTTGTTACCCTGCTGATGTTGATGGGATTAAATACAGCGGCAATTGTGGTGGGCGGGGTGCTTGTATTCTTCGCATCACTCGAGTTTGCTTTAGCCGTTTGCATGGGCTGTATTTTATACACCTACCTTGTTTTGCCTTTTTACGATTGATTTTGATAAAACAAAATTTCACACATTCATGGCATCCGGAACCGGGTGCCATTTTTTTATCTGTCGAGCCATTGTTTAAAATCGCTTACTTTATCACGGCTCACAATCACTTCTTCTTTGCCCACTTTCAGTTTTAAACGGTTGGTTGAGTAACTGATGATATCGTCGATGGCGTTGATGTTTACCAGGTAATTCCGGCTCACCCTAAAAAACATTCCCGGGTCAACCAGCTTTTGCAACTGGTCGAGCGAGTAATCGAGATCGCAGGTTTTTCCCTCCTGTGTTTTCAGAAAGGTAAACCGTTCCTCTACAAAAAAACAACTGATTTTTTCAACCGGAATTGACTGAAACCGCTGTCCTGTTTTAACAAAAAACCTCGCTTTGTATTTATCGCGGAACTGGTTGATTACACCGGCAATGCGGCTTTCAAAATCAACGGGTTGTTGACTGAATTTTCTGAATTTCCCGATTGCAGCGGCCAACGCTTCCTCTTCGATGGGTTTCAGCAGGTAATCGACACTGTTTACCTTAAAAGCCCGGATGGCGTATTCGTTGTAAGCCGTGGTAAAAATCACCGGAACTTCGAGTTTGATGGTGTCGAAAATCTCGAACGAAATGCCGTCGTCTAACTGAATGTCCATAAAAACAAGCTCGGGTGCCGGGTTTTGCGAAAACCATTCCACGGCTTCTTCCACCGATTCGATGGTGGTCAGAATCTGTATTTCGGGCGTGACCTTTTTCAGCAGGTGGGCCAGTTTTTCAGCAGCCAGAGTTTCGTCTTCAACAATAACCACTTTCATTGTGATAGCTTTTAGTATTTAGTATTGAGTAATGAGTACTGAGTACCTGGTATCAGTTTTCCAAAATCCAGCATCGTGAATCCAGGATCAAATATCCAGTATCGTTTTCTCCTCTTTCGCTATTTTCAGAGGCGTTTTCACCACAAACTCATCGGCGGTTTCAGCAATTTCAATTCCACGGTTGAGTATGAGCCGGCAACGTTCGTCCAGGTTTTTCAAACCGATTTTCGACGAAGGTTCCAACTGTGTTTTTTTCTGCAGGTTGTTCCGCACGGTTATTTTATCGATTCCTTCCCTGTGAATCGTAATTTCAAGCGGCTGTTTCCGGGTTGAAATATTGTGTTTCAAAGCATTTTCGACCAACAACTGAATCGAAACCGGAACAATCAGCAGCCCCGAAATATCGCCGGTTTCGGTTTTCAGCGAAATTTTATCGCCATCGCGCAATTGTTGCAAAAAGAAATAGTTGTTCACGAAATCGAGTTCGCTGGTTAGCGGAACCAGTTCTTTTTCGCGGTTGTCGAGAATGTAACGGTACACCGACGAAAGTTTCTGAATAAATTTTTCCGAGAGGTCGATGTCTTTCCGAATCAGCGAACTCAACGAATTCAGGCTGTTAAACAAAAAATGCGGGTTTACCTGGTTTTGCAGGGTTTCGTATTGAAAGATGAGTTTTTCCTCTCGCAGTTTTTGGGCACGGTCAACGGCCTCTTTCCATTGTACATAAAAAAAGAAAATGGCACCAAACCCGAACCCGGTAAGCGTTGCCACAAAAAATCCTTTCATTTCGAGTTGCAGCAGCGAAGGGACAAACTGGCTGAAATCGGGATAATGAATGGAGTATTGAATAGCATATACAGCTACAAAAAGAATGGTTGCCAAAATCAGCACCACTGCATAAAAAATCAGCAACCTTAACACAATTTGCTTTCTGAAGCCCTGAGAATCGATTTTTACAGATTGAAAAAAATAGGTGCCCAACCAGATAAAAATTTCGAGCTGGAGATAGGTGAGCAGAAATGGCATGACCAATTGCACCGGTTGATTGATTTGCTGGTTGAGAACAAACATGAAAAGAATGCTTACAAGCACTGCACCACCAAGCAATTTCAGGTGCCAGTAAATTTTCTGTTTCAAAGTTTTTTGGTTAGTCGGATGTAGCATGAATATTTGTTTTCCGGTTTAAATTTATCAATAAAACTGCTGATTGTACGCTTGTTTTATGTCATTTCGATCCCGATGGCTATCGGGAGAGAAATCTCCCGGTTCGAAAAGATTTAGCTCCGCTGATTTTCAGTTCTCCCCGTCTCGCCTCAGGCGAGACCGAAATGACAGCAACAAAACTACCTATTGCACTTTTTCGTAGGTAATTTCGCGTGTGGCATCCATCACCTGTTTGGTGGTTTGACCGGGCAACTGGAGTTCCATTACCACATCTTCGAACAAAACGGCATGTTCCACCTGTTTGTCTTCCACCGAAACCCAGATGGTCCCCCAGTAATGACTGCGGCCTTTCATGCTCATTCCTTCGCCGGCATATTCCACCGGGTTGTTCATGGTCCTGAATTCAATTACCGCGCAGTATTCGCCGTTAAGCCACTGGGTGATTCCTGTCCAGGTGAGAATCACATCTTTGTTTTCGAATGAACCCATTCCCGCGAGGTCGATTTTGCCGTTAAACATGGCGGCTTTGTAAGGCTTGTTTAGTTCCAGTTCGTTAAAATAGGCCCAGGCAAAACCTTCAATTCCCATCATATCCCAAACCAGGTTTTTTGTATAAGCGCTGTGTTCGGTAAACGTGCTGAACTTTTCGGGTTTCATCATATCTTCCGAAACTTTATAGCGGAAGTTTTCCATGTAACCTACCGGGGTTCCGGGTGCAAACCCGGCATTTCGTGCCATCGACATGGCTACTGTAACATGGTTCCATTTTACGGAATCACCAGGCAAACCACGGGTATATTCTCCCCTGATTCTGAATTTGTTAAAGAAATTACCAAAAATGTCGGTGTTGAAATGATCAGTAGTTACCACAAATTTTTGCAGGTCGTTTTTCAGTTCCAGGTTTTGAGGCAGTTTCCCCGATTTGAGGATTCCGGCAATATCCGGTTGTTTTTTGGTTTGGCCAAAAGCCAGTGCGCTGCATATTACCAGCGCCAACATCAGTGTAAATTTTTGTGTTTTCATTTTTCTGAATTTTAAGTTGTTAATTGATAAGCCAAAATTCAGATACAAAAAGCACCCGGGAAAATTTTAGTGTACGGTGGGGTTGAAATGGAGTACGAACGGGAAAAGGTAATGTATTAATCGAAAACATAAAAAGATGAAAACCTTTCGACTTCCTGCCCGACTTCGTCATTCCCGAAAGAATGTTTCTTTCGGGCTGGCATGTGGGCGATCAGAGCGACCGTCAGACCGAGCCAAGTCCCTGCCCGTCTGGCAGGCGGTGAAGTCTGTTATTGTAACAAAACGATGTATTTGTTATAAAATGGTTGCCTCACTCATCGCTTTCAGGTTTTCAGCCGGGGTGAGCGGGGTAATTTCGCAGCCTGCAGAAAGTATGTAACGCTCATTTTTGTGTTTTTCCACCAGCATCCGGCACAAATCAAAAACCTCGTCTCTGGATTTATTCTGGATAACAACCGGGTTGATGTTTCCAGAGAAAATTACATTTTCGCCCAGTGTTTCGCGGGCATAATCAATATCCACCTGCCAGTCGAGGTCAAGAATATCGAGGTTAAAATCTTTGTACGACGGCAGCAAATGGGTGGTATCGCCGCAAATATGCAGTTTTATTTTTCCCCCCAATCCGTGAATGTATTCAATGAGCTCGCGATGACGGTCTCGAACATAAAAGTCATAAGTTTCGGTATCGATTTGCGAACAAACCGCGTCGCCCATTCCAATAATATCGCAGCCTGATTCAATCTGAGCTTTGGCGAAATCTTTGGCAGTAACCATGCATTTATCCATCAGCCGGTTACAAAAATCGGGGTCCATCATCAGTTGCATCATCATGTTTTCAACTCCGGCAAGGTCGGCAGCTTCGGCCAGCGGGCCTTCAATCCATCCGATGATGGGAATGTTTCCCTGTGTTTTTTTCGAAAGCAGTTCGGCAGCTTTTATCCTGTCGAGTGTGCGTTCGGCTTTGTAAACATCCGGATTTTTCAGATTGATAACATCGTCGATGGTTTTTACCAGCAGGTTTTTGCAGCGGGGCACGCCATTGGTAACGAATTCAATTTTTGCCCCGAAAGCCTGTGTTTCGCGGTACGGGTCAGAAATCAATCCCAGCAAATCGAGCCCGAAATCGTCCATGCAGCGCAGGTTGGCTTCCACCAAAACCCTGTAATCCGATGCAAAAGCGCCGTAATTGCTCCCGATATATTCGGCAGCAAACTGCATTAAAATGGGACGAAAGAGCACTTTGCCCGGCAAACTTCCGTTCTGCTGAAGATAATTCAACTGTTGTTTTTTATTCATAGGTCAGGTTTATAACAATTTCTATTTATGTTTCTGTCTTACTTCAATCCTTGCCTGCGACATTCGCTCTTTCAGTCCTCCTTCCTGCAAAAATTCCTTTTCCAGAGTTTTTATTTGCTTTGCAAGCAGATAGGAAGTAATATTTATCAAACCAATCAAAACATTGGCCGAAACTTCGGGGTCGGGGCTTTCGATTCCTTTCCGGTAGGTTTCGTAGGTTGCATCTTTTGTGGTGAGCAATTTTGTCAGCGGGGCGTAATAATTGTGATTTTTGTCCCAGATGGTTAATTTTCTGGTTCGCAGAAAATCTTTGTAGTCGTTCAACAATTCTTCAAGCGAGGCCCTTGCAACATTGGTGAGTTTTATTTCCATTTCTTTTGAAGTACCCGACGCCATGCTTCCTTCAACAATATTTTGCTTGCCTGAGCGGGCTGCCTGCACCATCTGGTCGATAGTCCTGTCGTGTTGAGGAAAATATTTATGGCAGAAATAGTAAGTACCATCGAAGATTATTTCAGCCTTCTGATAGGTGATCAAACTTTTATAACCCCCGTGTTTGGGAATAAAGCCGTCAGGGTTATATTGTTTGTTGTTCATTATCCTTTATTTTTTTCGTTGGACAATTATGACATCGGGGACAATTTAAAAATGTCGACTTGGTCAAAATCGTCCAACGATTTGTTATTAAATTACTTTACCGCTTTAAACGGCGAAGCCGGCAGCCCAGCACCATTGAAAAGGTTGGGCACGCAGTCGTCGCACCAGGCGTAACGGATTTGTTTTGCCTCTTTCACCTTATCCGAAACGGCCACAATTTTATCGTGGTCAACCGTGGCTTTTGCCGGATGGAAAACGCCATCGGGACCGGCAATTTCGAAAAACGATTCTTTGCTTCTTAACTCCAGCCCGGTGCCGTAGTCAAATTCAACTTCGGCCTGGTTTCCACTGAAAACAGCATTTTTAAACAACGGCCCTGAGCAGACAATTCCCTCTTTTTTATAGGTTTTGTCGAGTGCCCACAAGGCAAGTCTTTCTCCCACATCTTTTTTATTGGCCGGGTGAATATTTACCGGGTTGCCAATATCCATGGTTACAGCCATGCCTGTGTTTGCCAGCGATAAGGTTTTCAGCTGGGCATCGCGCAGTTCGGCGGTGGTTTCGTTGGCATTGTCGCCATAATTGTAAGGTGCAATCTGTACATAGTAGAACGGAAAATCGCCCTGTTTCCAGGCATTCCGCCAGCTTGTAATCATTGCCGGGAATAGTGTTTCATACTGTTTTCCGCGCCCCACGTTTGATTCGCCCTGGTACCAGATGGCGCCTTCGAGGGTGTAGTTCACCAGCGGGGCAATCATGGCATTGTAAAGCATGGTGGGTGTGTATTCGTTCATCACAATTGTTTTGCCGGTAAAACCTTCGTAGCTTTTTTCGCCTTCGCCATAAACATAAACTGTACCCGACCTGAAAAGTGCTGCCGGTTTGTATTTCCAGGCACCGCCAAGGTCGGTAAGTATTTTATCGCCTTTTACAATCGCCGGATTTTTCTTTCCGTAAATTCCGCCACCGCCCTGGTTGTCGGTCACTTTTACGGCAATGCGGTTAATGCCTTTTTTCAGCAGGTCGGCCGGGATGGGATAAACCCTTTCAAGGCTCCACACACCGCTTACTTCGTGGCTGCCGATTTTTTGACCATTTATGTATGTGGCATCCATGTCGTCAACCGGGCCAAGGTACAATTCAACACCTTCGGGATAAACAGCGCCATCGTATTCAAAATCGCGGATAAACCAAACCACCCCATCGAACCCCGGCAAACCGGCATTTTCCCAGGTTTGTGGCAACGTCATTTCTTTCCAGGTCGAAATATCAGCCGAAATATAGGCCGAGTCATTCAGGTTGAGATTGGTAAACGGGTTTTCTTTGGGCAGTTTTTCAAAGGGAATATTTTCGAGTTTGGCTAAAAAAGCTTCAAATTCTTTCAGGTTTTTTTGGTTTTCCTGTATTTCGGCAGTAAACGATTCGTAACCCGGAACTGTGCCGATCAATTCGCCACTGGTCCACGATTCGGCGGGTGTTCCGCCCCAGCTTGAGTGAATCAGACCTACCGGAATTCCCAGTTCTTTATGCAATTTCAACCCGAAAAAATAAGCTGCAGCCGAAAAATCGCCGCTGGTGGCGGGTGAACTCACAGCCCAGGTTCCGGAACAATCGTCGAGTGGCGCGGCTGCTGTGCTTTTTGTTACCGTAAACATTCGGATTCCGGGATAATCAGACGAGGCAATTTCGCTGGCCGAAAAGTTAATGGTATCATTCGGCGGCCATCCTTTTAAGGGCATTTCCATGTTCGACTGGCCCGAGCAAAGCCACACTTCGCCCACCATTACATTGTTGATTACCTTTTGGGTTTCACCGGATTTGATGGTTACCGAAAAGGGTCCGCCGGCGGCAGGCGTTTCAAGCTGAACCAGCCATTTCCCATCGGCTCCGGTAACAGCTTCCGCTGTTTTTCCCCACGATGCTTCAACGGTAATTTTTGCTTTGGCTTCGCTCCAGCCCCACAGGTTTACAGCTTTGTTTTGCTGCAAAACCATGTTGTCGGAAATGATTGCAGGTAACTTGATTTCGGGGTTTTTTACAGTACAGCCGATCATGAAAATCATGATCGCAAGGGCGAAAAGTTTCTTCATAGGTTTATCAAATTTTAAAATGCAATTGAACAAAATTACCCATATATTTGAATAATTATAGCAGGATAAAGCTTATTTAAAAAGCAAAAACTAACCGAAAACAACCATGAAACAATTGTTATCCGAATCGTTAACCCGGGCCGGAGAAATTCTTCTTGAAAATTTTGGACACATTTCAGGATACGAAATAAAAGAAAGCCAGAGCAGCATTGTAACCAAAGCCGACCTCGACTCGGAGAAAGCAATTATTCAGCTGATTCAAAAAAAGTTTCCGGCTCATAATACATTAGGCGAAGAAACAGGTTTTCAGGACCACGGCTCTGAATTTACCTGGGTAATCGATCCACTTGACGGGACTTCGAATTTTGCTGCTGGCATTCCCTGGTTTGGTGTGATTATCTGTCTGCTCGAAAACTCGGACCCTGTTCTATCGGGATGTTACCTGCCCGTTCAGGATTTGCTTTACCTGGCTGAAAAAGGAAAAGGTGCCACCTGCAACGGGAAGAAAATTATGGTTTCAGAAGAGACAAACCTCAAAAATGTGCTGTTGGCGTATTCGCTTGATTATTCAGAAGAAAAACGAAAGACAGAACAGGAAACAAGACTGATCGGGCGGCTTGTGAACAATGTCAGGAACCTGCGATCGACCAACTGTGTGATCGATTTTTGTTACACTGCCGAAGGAAAACTGGGCGGGTGCATCAACCAAACCACCAAAATCTGGGATATTGCCGGCCCTGCGCTGCTGATTGAGGAAGCCGGTGGCATGGCAACTGATATAAACGGAAATGCCTTTGATTTTGCAGTAAAACAAAATAACTATGCTAAAAATTTTACCATAGTAGCTGCCGGAAAAACACTACACCAGCAATTGGTTGATATTGCCAAATTGAAAAATAAACCATTTGGAAAATTTAAACTCAGAACCGGATTTTAGATCAAAATTATCCTGAAAATGGCTTACAGTGAATACCTTGCCGACCGTGTGCGGCTGACTTTGCGTGAAAACCTGGTTCTTTTTACCGAAAAGAAAATGTTTGGCGGCATCTGTTTTTTTGTGGATGATAAAATGTGTGTGGGTATTTTTAAAGAAGAACTGATGGTACGGATTGCTCCCGAAGACCAGTCCCGTTTTCTCGAAACGGAAGAATGCCGGTTGATGGATGAATCAATGAAAGGATTTTTGTATGTCAGTCCCCAGGCAATCGACATGGACGAAGACCTGGATAAATGGGTAAAACGCTGCCTCGAATTTAACCCGCGTGCAAAAGCCAGTAAAAAGAGCAAATAAATAAATAAAGCTATTAGAAAGCTTTTAAAGGTCACGGGCAAGTAAAGACAAACTTCAGAAATTGAACCAATCAGGGTTTTTCTTAAAAACAGATTCCCGTTCCAGAATTGAAATCTATGTAAAACACGCAACATTTTACTTGTAATTTTTCCGAAGTTTAAAACTTTGGTAAAATTCCCAACAGGAGGTGGCCATCACCTTATGTGGCGGGATTAACATCTTATCCGGCCGGGTCAAAACCCTGTCCGGATCACTGGGAATTCAATCCGATTGGCAAAAAAACCTGCCCGGAGGGGCAGAACTGTATTCCTGCCTGAGAAACTCAGCTGTTCCCTTTCCCCGGTCTTACTAAGATATCTTTTCCAAAGTTTTAAACTTTGAAAAAGTTCCTATAATAAATTTTTATCTTCACGACGAATTTTGAAAAGTGGTGAAATGAGGGTATTAATCGCAGGCTCAGGCGGACGCGAGCATGCGCTGGGTTGGAAACTCAGCCAAAGTAATAAAGTGGAGGCACTGTTTTTTGCCCCCGGAAATGCCGGAACAGCTAATGTGGGAACCAACCTCAACGCAGGTGTTTCCGATTTTCCAAAACTGAAATCGCTGGTACTCGAACACAACATCGACCTTTTGCTGGTGGGCCCAGAAGTGCCGCTGGTGGAGGGTATTCACGATTTTTTTGCCGCCGACAGTGAACTGAAAAATGTAAAAATAGTGGGCCCCAAAAAGCTGGGTGCTCAACTGGAAGGCAGCAAGGATTTTGCCAAGGAATTTATGCTGCGTAACCAGATTCCCACGGCCCGTTTCCTGACTGTTACCACTGAAAAACTGGCCGAAGGAATTGCCTTTCTGGATAAACTCGAAGCCCCTTATGTTTTAAAAGCCGATGGGCTGGCTGCCGGAAAAGGTGTGCTCATTATCCAATCGCGCACCGAAGCTGAAGAATCGCTGAAAGAGATGCTTTCAGGTCAGTTTGGCGAGGCCAGCCGCAAAGTGGTGATTGAAGAGTTTCTGAGTGGTATCGAAGTTTCGGTGTTTGTAATTACCGACGGGAAAAGTTACAAAATACTGCCCGAAGCCAAAGATTACAAACGCATTGGCGAAGGCGACACCGGCCTCAATACCGGCGGGATGGGCGCTGTTTCGCCCGTACCATTTGCTGATGCCGCTTTTATGGAAAAAGTTGAAAAACAGATTATCCAACCCACCATTTCGGGTCTGCAAAAAGAAAATATCGAATATTGCGGTTTTATCTTTTTTGGCCTCATCAACGTAAAAGGCAACCCGATGGTGATTGAATACAACGCCCGCATGGGCGACCCCGAAACCGAAGTGGTGATGCTCCGCATAAAATCGGACTTTGCCGAACTGCTGGAAGGTGCTGCCAACGGGACTCTCGAAACAAAAACCCTCGAAACCGACGACCGCACTGCCGTTACTGTGATGATGGTTTCGGGCGGATACCCCGGAAATTACGAAAACGGTAAGGAAATTACCGGTACCGAGAAGGTGGAAGGCAGCATTGTTTTTCATGCCGGAACCAAACTGGCCGATGGCAAGGTTGTTTCGGCCGGCGGACGCGTGTTGGCGGTTAGCTCGTACGGAAAAAACAAGGATGAAGCGCTGGCGCTTTCGTACAAAAACGCAGAATTAATTCAGTTTGAAAAGAAATATTATCGCAAAGACATCGGATTTGACCTGTAAAAAATATGTTATTGAGATTATTCAAATCGAATGGGCCGCTGGTCAACTTCTTTTACATGGTTGTGGCGGTTTTGCTCTGGCTTCCGGCTTTGCTGAAACCAGCCGGCTACAGTTTCTATAATGGCGAAAACCTGGGTTTGCTTTATAAACCGTTGTTTTCGGTCACCGAAAAATATCCGCTGCTACAGGTGATTATTGCGTTGCTGATTGCACTGTTTCTGTCGTTTCTGATCCAGCAGATAAAAATCAGTTTCTCGCTCATTAAAATCAGGACAAAACTGGCTGCAGCTGTTTTTATTATTCTTTCAGGCGGATTTACAGCACTACACACCCTGCACCCTGTTTATTTTGCCGCTATATTTATGATGCTGGCTATTTACAGCCTGTTTTCGGTTTTTAACAACCCCGAGCCGGTTACCCATTTTTTCAACGCAGGTTTGTTTATCAGCCTGGGAATGTTGTTCTATTTCAACACGGCTGTGCTGCTGCCCGCCTTTTTGTTTTCGGTTTCGGTGATGCGCCGCGAGCCCCGGTTCCGCGATTACGTGGTTCTGTTTATCGGGTTCCTGGTGCCGTGGCTGTTTGCTTTCAGCTATGCATTTTTTGCCGACAGGCTGAATGAAGTGCTGCTGATTTTCCGCGACAACATCATGACTCCTGTCAGCCATTTCTTTAAAAACTATTTGCTGATTGGTTATGGCGGCCTGCTGATTTTGCTCACCCTTATCGGTAGCGTGAAAATGATGCAGGTGTACGATATGAGCAAAGTGAGCACCCGTAAATATTTTTCGGTACTGTTTATTATCTTCTTTTTCACCATTCTCGGATTTGTGCTCATTCCCGCAGCCTCGCAGGAAATGCTGATTCTTTCCATTATTCCGCTTTCTTTTCTCATCGCCAACCTGTTTGCCACCATCAATTCGGTTTTTTGGAGCGAATTTCTTTTTACACTGTTGTTGCTCGCCACTATTTTCATGCAGGTTGCCCGGTATTTTCTGGTGAATGGATAAACAGAAACCCACACTGGCTATTTACGGAATACAGGACCGCGAAGTCTACGAATTCCCGTTTTATGTACACGACCACAACCTGGCGCTGATGCAAAATGGCCGCGTTGAACTGTTTCTGCAACAGGAACGTCTTTCGCGGCGCAAACGCGACAACACGCTGCACATCCACCTGAAACAAATTCTGAAAGATAAAAAGCTGCTGGCACGCGATTACGACCTGGTTTTTGTTGACAATGTAGTGGGCCGCACTTTTCTTACGCCTTCCGGCGACGCCCGTTTTGAAGCACCGCTGAACCATTCGCTGGCAACCGGGTTGGAAAAAGGAAAATGCTGGTGGTTTGGCACCGAAAAAGAAGCGTTTGTTTTGAACCACGAACTGGCACACATGTTTTCTTGCCTCCCTTTTTTTGGCAATTTCGAAGAAAACAGCCTGCTGGTGCATTTTGACGGTGGCGCCAGTTTGTCCAACTTTTCGGCGGCCACTTTTAAAAACGGGAAAATTGAATGGCTTGAATACCACTGGGAATTGAAACAGCTTTCGACGATTTTCAACGCCAACGCGCTGGTTTTTGCAATTTTAGGGGCCAAACTTCCGGAGCAAAATGCCGTGCCGGGTAAACTGATGGGTTTTGCAGGCTGGGGAAAATACAATCCGGAAATTGAAAAATGGCTCCTTGAAAACGACCTGTTTCAAAATATCTGGGGAAAAACTTCAGTGTTTCTGAAAAAAGCCAAAGCTGATTTTAATATCGAACTGAAATCGTTTGACCAGAAAAACCCGTTTATCCAGCATGTGGCAGCCACTTTGCAAAACATTTTTACCCGTTCAATTTTGGAAAAACTGGCGTTACTTGCAGCCAAGACGGGTGCTGAAAACCTTTACTACACGGGTGGTTCGGCACTGAATATTGTTGCCAACACGGCAATCGTCAAAAGCGGCATTTTCAAAAATGTTTATATTCCGCCGTGCACCGAAGATTCGGGGCTGGCGCTGGGCGCCGCGGCTTTTGCCGAATGGCAGAAACACGGCAAAGTGGAAATACATACACCGTACCTCAATAACTGGAACATTGAAAACTACAAAGTTGATTATTCTGCCGAAACCATCAGAACAGCGGCGGAAGCGCTTGTGGCCAAAAAAGTGATCGGTGTTTGCAACGGTTTTGGCGAAGCGGGACCGCGGGCGCTGGGAAACCGGTCGCTGCTGGCACTGGCCTCGTCGAAACAATTGGCCTGCAAACTGAGCTGCAACATGAAAGGCCGCGAATGGTACCGGCCCCTGGCTCCGGTGGCGCTGGAAAAAAATACCCGCTATTTTACAGGCCTCGAAACCATTCACCCGCTTTCGGAATACATGCTGCTCGATTTACCTGTGCTGCCCGAAAAGCAAGGCGAAATGGCAGGGGCTGTTCATGCCGACGGAACCGCACGTTTCCAGACACTTTTTACCCGCGAAAGCAACCCTTTTTTATATGATTTGCTGGACTACCTCGACAAAAACCACCAGGTAAAAACACTGATAAACACCTCGTTTAATGCGGCAGGCGAACCCATTGTACACACCCGTGAAGATGCCCTGAAATCGGCCCGGAAAATGGGTGTTGATGGACTGGTGGTAAATGGTGATTTTTTGCCATTTACGCGGAAAAATCAGATGAAAATGTTTTGTTTTTGAACCGTTGGTCTTTCAGATTTATAAAATATTGCATTGCTGATATTCACCCCGCAAACATATTTCCACCTGAATTCTATTCAATTTTTACAAACTTTTTTTGTTTATAACCAATTCAAGCAAATACTGTTTAAAAAGAAAACTCTTCGCAGCAACCAATTCGCATTGGTAATTCTTAACAGGTTTTCTTCTTTTTACATATTCAATTTCGAAAGTCCCTGTTGCATGGCAGCTTCCGCCTTTTTCGCTATCTCGTCCTGACCGTTTGCCTGTGCCGTACGCTGAATCAGCTGGAGGAAGAACAGGGTTCGCTGTATTTCTTCCTGCATGTTTTTGCTCATCACAAATTTCCGGTCGAGCGAAACGTAGTAGTTCAGATCGTCATTGAACCAGTTGTTTAGCTCTTCCAGCGCTTTTTTGCCTTTTTCAACCGCTCCGGCTTTAAAATAATTGCCGGCCAGTTCGATGGTAAAATAACCCGGGGCCGAAACATAGGTCGGGTTCAGTTCAAAACAACGGTCAATAACGGCAATGGCCGAATCCATTTTTCCTTCGGCAACAAGCTGAGATGCCAGCCGGTTAAAACTATTGGTTACATTGGTCATCATCCTTGCGTTGTTTTCATCCACATAAACATTTGGGTCGTTGATGTTGCCCCATTTGAATTTGTTCATCATGTTATCGTACATAATGTCGGATGCCACCGATCCAAAGGCAAGTTTATCAGGCTGGCTCTGTGATTTAATCGGTACCAGGCGGTAAGCAAAACCCTCGAGCTGGAAATAATCCTGCAGGTTCAGGTATTTATCGCGGCCTACGGTAATAGCCCAGTAAATGGGGCGCTCCCAGTTGTTGGTAGCCAGCATGTCAAGTATTACCAGTTCATCTTTCGAAATATAATTTCTGTCTCTCAGGTCGATAAACATCGTGTCCACGATTTTGTCATAATCTTCGGGCCTCACCACTTTATTTCTGATTACAGCTTCCTTGTCGATTTTAAAGCTGAGTATTTTCTTGGGAATATAAGCGGCGTTGTCGGCCTGCTGCAGTTTGGTGGCCGGGTTGTCGTCGATCACAAAATTGATGGCTTCTTTTGAGCCGATGCTGGGCCGGCTGATACGTGGATTGTCGAGAAGGTAAATAATGTCGCGGGAGCCCTGGCGGTATTTATCCGGAGTCATCGAAACCGGCACGGGATCCGAGTTGTAGGCTTTGCGTCTCATCTGGTCGATGTACCAGTCGGTTTGCAGATAGCTGAGGTTACAAACCCTTGTGTCGGTCCTTACACCTTCCACTTCCTGGTTGTACCACAGCGGGAAAGTATCGTTGTCGCCATTGGTGAAAATGATGGCGTTGGGTTTACAGGTTTCAAGATAATTGGCCCCGAAATCGCGGGCGGTGTAACGGCCCGAGCGGTCGTGGTCGTCCCAGTTTTCGGCAGCCATAATTCCCGGAACCAGCACCAGCGTTAATACACCGGCAATTCCGGCTGAAATGGTTTCGGGCATGAATTTTTTCAGACCTTCGGCAAGCGCCAGCACACCCAGGCCAATCCAGATGGCAAAAGCATAAAACGAACCGGCGTAAGCATAGTCACGTTCGCGTGGCTGGTGTGGATACTGGTTCAGATAAATCACAATGGCCAGGCCGGTCATGAAAAACATCAGGAATACCACCCATACACCTTTTTTGCCTTCTTTGCCCTTGTAATACTGGTAAAAAAGACCGGCCAGACCCAACAGCAAAGGCAGGAAATAGTAGGTATTCCGCCCTTTGTTGCCGGCAAGGCTTTTGGGAAGGTTCTGCTGATTGCCCAGTCGTGCTTCGTCAATAAAATTAATACCGCTGATCCAGTTGCCGTTAATCAAACTGCCATGACTTTGCACATCGTTCTGGCGGCCCACAAAATTCCACATAAAGTAGCGCCAGTACATGTGGTTAACCTGGTAACGGAAGAAAAAGCGCATGTTCTCGGTAAAAGTGGGTTTGATGATCACTTCTGTTTTGCCTTCCTCGTTCAGGTGCTGAATCCGGGAACCTTTTATTTCGCCCCACTCTTTGTAATCATCGGCATGTGAGGCTTCCATGGTGCTCCACATCCTTGGGAACAACATCTTGAATTTATCGTCGTAATTCGGTACCACCTGCCGGTGTGTGATTTTGTATTTGCCATCAATCTGGGTATAAACTGCTTTACCTTCCAGGTATCTTTGACGCGGATTCAGCGGTGAGTCGTAAAACTGGCCATACAAAAGCGGGCGCTGTCCGTATTGTTCGCGGTTCAAATAGCTGAGCAACGCGAAAGCGTTGTTCGGACTGTTCTGGTCCATGGGGGGCTGTGCTGATGAGCGGATGATGATCAGCGCAAACGAAGAATAGCCGATCAGGATGACTGCAATACCTGCAAGAATGGTATTCCAGATCACCATATTTTTTCTGAGAGTGTACCAGATTCCGTA
>JAJUGS010000018.1 GCA_029265875.1 Prolixibacteraceae bacterium | reverse complement strand
CTGTGGTTAAAGCAGGTTGCAGGTTTAAATCGTAAATGGTAAATTGTTAAATGGTAAATCAGCTTCCTGCTACTGCCTGCTACTTACTGCCGCTTCCAAACTTTCTAACCTTCTGATATTCTATCTTTCTTTCATTCCGTTGAGGTGTGCGAAGCTCAGAGTTTATAAACCTTCTCAGAGCTTTCCTTCACCATATTCCGTAAATCCACTATCAAACGTGCATGTTGTTGGATCAAGTCCACATCAAAGGCTGTATGGTTGCCCGCCTGCCATAATCTCGAGTGCGGGCGAATTGCATGCATACTTATTCAAGGGTAATAGGCTTTGCAATTTTCAGTGGAATTTTATTTAATCCTAACGAATTTGTTTTGCCCAGCAGAAAGTCGTCAGCAATTTGTTTTAGCAATTGCCGGGTTGTTTCGATATGCAGTGGATTAATTAACCAATTCAAATTTTCGAACCATACTACAGGGAAAGAGATCAATCGCTCTTCTATATCAAGTTCATTTATAACGGCTTTTTGCTTTGTGAGTTCAAAAACTTCCGGCCAGTTAAAAGAATAGCTTAACGAAATATGAATGATATCGAAAACATCTTTTGGTTCATCGCGGCCAATGAGTGCTGTTAGTTTATTCGAAAGAATATTTAAGGGACTATCAATAAGACCATAAGCATAATTATTGGGTTGTACGGCACAAAAAGCGATGTCGTTAACCAATTCAATTTTCAGAAAAATATCATTTTCTGAAAGAAAAAGACGTGTAAAATCATCAGCGAAAAGCGATTGCTGAATGTTAACGTTGAATTGTGAACTAATTTTGCTTTTCAATATAGCAATGTATTGCTGGTAGTCAGGGCTTGCATTTATGAAAAAATCAAGATCTTCACTAAACCGGTGATTCAGGTAAAACCTTCCCAGCGCAGTTCCTCCGGTAAGGTAAAAAGGCAGGCCAAGTGTCTTCCACCACTCGAGAAACCTATCCTGCAGCAGGTAAAGTTTGCTGTAGTCTTTGTTTGACAAATTCATATTTTTTCCTTAATGATGGCGATCGGAGTTTACTGATTACTTTTTTTGTCAGAAGTTGGTTTATTTCGTTTGGTGTTAATATTTGTAAGATGGTAAACCATGAATAAGATTCGATTATTTTTATGAAAAGCATTTCCCTGTTAAGATGTCCTACCGATTCTTTTTCGCCCGTTAAGACTGCCTCCGCTTCTTCACAAGGAATTGAATAATCCCATAGGATTTGCCGCAGTAGTTTTTGCCTTTCCACGTTACTCATTTTAATGGTAAAAGTATAAAACAAACTTATAACTTATAAACATTGATGTTCTCATCTTTTACCATATTCCGCAAATCGACGATCAGCCTTGCATGTTGCTGAATAAAGCCCACATCAAAAGCGGTGTGATTAGTTGTCAGCACCACCACATCGGCCTCTTCCAGCGCTTCTTTGGTGAGTTCCACAGAATGATAGTATTCTCCACGAGACGCACTTTCGTGTGTCTGTACACGCGGAATGTGCGGGTCTGAGTACGATTTAATGCCTCTTTTGTGGGTTGCAATATCCATAATTTCGAGTGCGGGTGAATTGCGTTCGTCGTCTATATCGGGAGTCCACAGATTTCACGAATTTTCACATATTAAAGAACTAAACGTTTAAATTGAAGGCTTTTGCTTCCAAAATTAATCAGTAAACCTAATTTGATTTGTGATGCTTTTAATTAGTTAAGTAACTGCGCTTCGTGATCGCCTGATAATTCGTTTAAAGCTTTTAACTCAACTATTATACCGATTGAAGAAATATAACAGTCCAATCTTCGCTTACTCGATTGGCCGCAACATTTCTATTCATCGGCATTATCCCACAACGCCTTTGGGCTGATTTGAAATTGCATTTGGTATAATTTGATTGTAGCATACAAAATTGGCCAGATAGTGCCTGGTTAACTTTTGTCCTTTGAAAAATATATTTAGATTTTGTTCCCGAACATATGGAATGTTCTGTGTTAGAAATTCCAATTCAAGTGCTTCTTGATAAACCGGTTCAACAAAACCAGCACCCAATTCTTTATGAACCTCCATTGCCTCTCCAATTATTTTATACCGATTGGACATTCATTATAGTCCAATTTCGACTTCGTCTTGTTGGACTATATTCATGTAGCATCGGCATTAACCATTGTAATTTATATTTTGTCTTTGGCCAAGAATATAAAGACAATTGGTATTATACGATTCTTCCCTGAGAATTAGTTCATTCATTTAATTTGGTTGAAGCTAATGTGACTTTTTTGTTTAATCCATCGAAGTGGGGAAGATGAAGCGGTTTTTATTCAGTTAGCGGATTAATTAAAGACAAGGTATCATCTATTCCGGCGAAATCAATCGTATTGGCTGTTACAAGTTCGAGCTTATGAACAACAGCTGTGGCCAATATGATCGCGTCGGGCAATTTAATCTTTTTCTGCTGCCGAATTTGAATAACTGTTTCAACTACCTTTTTTCCGAGTTCCAATACAGGCAAGTAGCTGCAAATATCTTCGATGTACTTTTTCTCGCGGGAACTTTGGAAATTAAAACCTAATACTTCCATATAGGTAATCACTGAAATAAAAAGCTTCTCTCCTGGTGCAGCCACATTTTCAAAATTGAGTTGCTTTTTCGAAAGATAAATAAGAATATTAGTATCTAAAAGCTTACCATTCATTGCGAAGCTCTCGTTGCCAATCAATTGGATTCTGTATCGATGAAAATAATTCTCCTTTTTCAAGGTTATTAAAAAGCTGTTTTAGTGCTGCGTATTGATTCTTTCCGATTGTTTGTTCTTGTTCTATCTTTTTTACAAAATTCATATTTCTGAGAATTTTCGACAAAAGTCGTGCATTCTTCTGGTTATCAACTGTTATTCGTAGCGTTGTCATTTTACTTATAAATTGCTATTTACAAAGATAATTATTTCCTGAATTTGTGCAGGCGATTTTTACCGGACGCGGCCCTTATTGGCGCGGATTCCGATTCCTCGGAACGAGTTATACTATCTCCCGCTTAAGGCGGGACTTTGTTTATAGTTTGTACACTTTATCTGAAGCGTCTTTAATCATATTCCTCATATCGACAATTAAACGTGCATTTTGTTGGATAAAGTCTACCTCAAAGGCGGTGTGATTAGTTGTCAGCACCACCACATCGGCCTCTTCCAACGCTTCTTTTGTGAGTAATACAGAATGGTATGTTGCGCCATGATTGGTTTTCACACGCGGTATATGCGGATCGTTATAGCTCACGATTCCTCCTTTTTTGGCCACCATATCCATAATTTCCAGCGCAGGTGATTCACGTTCATCGTCAATATTGGGTTTATAGGCAACACCCAGGAACAGTATTTTGCTGCCATTGATGGCTTTTCTGTGGCGGTTCAGTGCGGTGGATATTTTAATTACCATGTAGTGCGGCATCCGCATGTTGATGTGCCCGGCTGTATGGATCATGCTTAAATCGAAATCAAACCTTTTGGCAATGTGTTCCAGGTAAAAAGGATCAAGCGGGATGCAATGGCCCCCGATTCCGGGCCCCGGATAGAATGCCTGGAAACCGAAAGGCTTTGTTTTGGCGGCTTCAATCACTTCCCAGATATTGATATCCATTTTACCGGCCAGCAAAGCCAATTCGTTAATCAGGCTGATGTTGATCAACCGGTAAGTATTTTCAAGAATCTTTACCATTTCAGCCACACGTGGCGAACTGACCGGGTAAATATGGTCGATGGCTTTTTTGTACAAGGCCTGCCCTATTTCCATACCATCGGCATCCATCGCTCCCAATACTTTTGGCGTATTGCGGGTATGAAAAGTGGCGTTGCCGGGATCTACACGTTCGGGAGAATAAGCGAGCCAGAAATGGGTGCCGTGGCGGAAAGAAGATGTTGTCGGGTTGTCATTGTTGTCAGAGTTGTCACCCCTCTGTCCTTCGGAAATCTCCCCTGACCCAGGGGAGAAATTTTTGTGCTCCCAATATTTATTCTGCTTTGAAGTGGCTTCGATAATGGGGAGCATGAAGTCTTCGGTGGTGGTGGGATAAGTGGTGCTTTCGAGACTGATAAAGGTGCCGGGTTTCATGTAATGGCCAATATCGGTGCAGGCCGCTTCGATATAACTCATATCGGGTTTGCGGAATTTGTCGAGCGGTGTGGGCACACAAATAATCAGTGCATCACATTCTTTCATGCGTGTAAAATCGGTGGTGGCTTCGAGTTTTACTTTTCCCACCACTTCACGAAGCACTGCGTCGCGGATATCTTTGATATAATTTTCGCCGTGATTGATTTTATTGACTTTGGCTTCCGACTTGTCGAAACCGATGACTTTCACACCAGCTTCGGCAAAATTCACGGCCAAAGGAAGGCCGACATAACCGAGGCCGATAATGCCCACCACTTCGGTGTTGGCTTCAATTTTTTGTAAGAGTTGTGTTTTGTAGTTCATAATGTTGGTTAATGTATGTTGGATACTGGATTTTTGATGCTGGATGCTGAAGAATTAACTCACGCGGCGGCCGGCATTTGATGGTTTTGTTTTACTGTTCAGTGCTTGCCGGCATTTTAAAAACCTTTTTTTGTCATTGGCAGCCGAAACCGGGTAAACGGTGAGGCGTGGCAATCTCGGTGTTCTCTTTGGTTAAATACCAGTTCTTTTGTTTAAAAAATGGATCACCTGATTTAATACAGAAAGAATTGTATCGCAATGTTTATACAACAGGTTTAGTCCTTCAATAAATTCATCAGCAATAAACGGATATTCATGTGTAACCAAATTTCTTGTTTCCCGGAGTACCAACCATTCATCGGCATCCGGTATAACATTCATTTCTTCAAGTCTTATCAAACGGTCGATAAAGGGCATCTCCTTAATTTCTTCACCAAGGCTTTCAAGAACGGCTGGAAATAAACGCCCTCCCATGCTATCCTGTAGTTTGGAAAAGCGAAATATCAATTGGTCAAGAAAACTCAATTCTTCAGGTTGCAACCGTAAATATTTTTCTCTGTTAAGCGGAAAATGCATTTTTATTTTTCCGAGCGCAAAAATCATCCGTTCGCGGTGTATCTTACAAAGTAACAATGCCTCATTCAATTTGTCCCGGTTATCACTCTTCATAATGCTACTTTATGATGCATAATTGAACGGTAGAAATTTTTCTTTTGCCGGTTAATGTCGTTATCAAAAACCACATCAATTTTTCTGTCACCAATTTGTGTTTTAAGCTCAGCCAGAAAACGGATTTTTGTTTCAATTGTAAGCGTTGCTCCATTCTTATTTTTGATCAGTAAATCGATATCTCCTCCCTTTTGTTTATCGTCAGTCCTTGACCCAAACAAATAAACCGTTGTTTGCTGACCAAAATGTTTTTTGGACAATTCAACAATCGTATCGATTTGAAATTGATTTAAACGCATAAATCAAAGATAATGAATATTGAGATCGTTTGTTTTTTGAAGAATGATGGAAAGGAGAAAGAGATTGAAAGTGGCTACTATAATCTGACCCGTACCGGGCCAAACAGGAATACCCGATATTTCAGATACGATATACCGCAATTCGTAAATATTCCCGCGCTACTTCAAGGTTTAAATGCTAAAATTTAGTTGCAATCCTTCTGATATTCTGACTTTCAACAGACTGAAATCCTCGCTCCCTCATTCATTCACTCACTCACTCACTCACTCACTAACTAACTAACTAACTAACTAACTAACTCACTCACTCACCTTTTCCTCCGGCATTTCGTTCCATTTAGTTTTGATATCCTTCAGGAATTGTTTCCCAAAAATCCAGCCCACACCGATTATTCCACCCAGAAAGGTCCAGATAATCAGAATCAGCGGTCGGTTGGGTTTTGATTTTTCGATGGGCACGGTTACCGGTTTAACGATGGAGAAAACAGGCGTATCTTCTTTTACTTTTATCTGTGCTGTTTCAAGTTGCTGGGCAAGTTGTGAGTAAACCTGGAAGGCAAGCTGGTATTCGTTCATCAGGCGTTCTTCTTCAGTTCTGGCCAATGCTGAAGTCACGTTTTTGTTCCTGTCGCGAAAAGCAGCCAAACGCGTTTGTGCTTTTTCAAACTCACTTTTCTTTTCAGCACAACGTTCTTCCACAAATTTAAGTTGTGCAGTAGCCTTTTTTATTTTAAACTCAGTAATGTATTTCTGTAACAATAATTGCGCCTTGTGGGCCACCTGGGCAGCCAGTCCCGGATCATGTGCTATAACGGTTAAAACAAGATAACCCTCTTTGTCATTGGCTTCAAGGAAAACCCTTTCCGACAGAAATTTCCTGATTTTCTCCTGGTCTTCTGTCAATGCAATAGGTGAATCAAACATTTCCTCGCCCGACACTGCTGGTTCAGATTCAGGTTTATCGGGTTTTAAAGCACTGATAATTACAAAAGGAAGACCAATGGTATATTTTTTTACCTGTGAAATAAACCCGGTTTTTGCATATTCCGTGTAGTATTGATACAGGGAAACAGGTTGTTCAACATCGGCAAACCGGAAAGGTGTTTCCATCAATTCAAGCTGAAAAGGCACGCTCTGCACGATCTGCGGATAAATATAAGGCGACAGTTCCGAAGTTTCGAGGTTTAAATCGAGATTATAACCCGCCATGGCTGCCAACGATGACAAGCCACCCAGTTTTGATTTGCTATTCGAAAGCTGTGGTACCAGAGTCGTGGATGCAGTAAATTCCTTGGGCGAAAACAAGGCAAATATAAGCCCCAGAAGAATCCCTGCAACAGTTGTGAAAATTACCAGTTTTCTGCCTTTCCAAAGGGTTTTTGCCAAGGCAATCAGATCGATTTCATCGTCTGGCTGGTTTTGCCGGTTCGTTTTTATTTCATTCATACTGTCTGCCGGTTTATTTGGTTAATGAAACAACGGTGGCCACTGAAACTGCGATGGATGCCAACACACTGGCAAAAGCCAGCCATCTGCCTGAATCTCCTGCCGGTTTTTCCGGTTTTTGGGGAACAATTACCTGACTACCCGGCTGAACTTCAGGATAACCTCTGAAAATAAAACTTTTTGTTACAGCCGTTGAACCGTTGGCATATTGCACATAGGTTTTTTTCTTGTTTGCATCGCTGGCAAAGCCTCCTGATTTATTGATATAATACTTCGCGTTTTTCCCTGGCTCAAACACGATTGAAAATGGGTTTTGCACACTGCCGTTTATTTTAACAGTCTGCATGATCTCGGGTATATTTATCCTGTCGCCGTTATTTAACAGCAGGTCAGCCTCACTGCCCGGCTTTGCCAAAATTGTTTTCAGGTCAATGGCGATCCGCTCTGTGCCAAGTTCTTCAGAATTCCGGCTGAGGGTTGCCCCCAAAACAAATGCCTGGGGTGTCAGGCCTCCGGCCATATTAATTAAATCGGATATTCTTTGACGTTTGTGCCGTAATGCATAAGCGCCAGCATAAACCACTTCGCCGGTAATATATACAGTTTCTTCCTTTCTGTAGTTCGGTGCCCTTCTTACCGAAATTTGGTCATAAGGTCTTAACTGGAATGAATCATCATTTTCACCCAGTAAAAGATTCCGGGAAAGATTGACAACAATGATATGACTGATGGTATCAGACAAACTGGATGCTTCGGCATACGAGAGTTTTCTGGCTACCTCAATAAAAGTACTGTCGGCACCCTCTGTAAGCCCGCCTGCAAGAAAAATTGCATCACCCAGGGTTGTATTGTCCGACCAGTTAAACCTTCCGGGTTTCAGCACTTCCCCATTTACGGTAAAAAAAGGTTGTTCCTTTAATTCAAAATGCGATTTGATCAGAATCATGTCTTCCTGCTGAAGAACAATATTGTTCTGTCCATTCAGAATTTCGCTGACACTGAAATTCAACGAAACCGTTGTCAGATCGGGTTTATAACGGGTAATAATCCCCCTGTTGCGGAATGCATCGGGTGTGATGCTGTCAGCCTTTACAATTAGTTCGCGCAGGGTCATTCCCGGTTTCCATTCATATTCTCCCGGACGGTAAACAGCACCCGAAATGGTAACCCTGTTTTCGAAGGTGCTCTGTATCTTTTCATTCCTGATCTCATCCCCGTTTTCAAGTGTGGTGCTGGTTAATTGGGCAAACGAAACGTCGCTGATTTGCAGTCCTTGCTGTGTTTTTCGGTAAATCTGGGTTTTTGCCAGGTATGAATTCTCGGTAAAACCACCGGCAAACCGGATCAGGTCGCTGAGTTTTTCCTCTTCCTTTAATTCAAACAATCCGTTTCTTTTAAATTCCCCCTTCACTTCCACTCTTTTTTCTGATGCAGGGACAAAAATGATATCTTCATTCTTCAGCATAATATTGTCAGAAGGATCGGCCTGAACAAGGAATTTATAGATATCAACAGTTTTAACAATTTTCCCGTCGCGGATAATTTTTATATTTCTGAACGAACCGATATTATTCGGGCCACCTGAAAGATACAAAGCATTAAACACTGTCGCAGTAACAGGAACGGTGTAAGTACCCGGAACGGCAACCTCACCTACAAGATTTACCTGTATTGAACGCAACTGCCCCATGTTTACCTGTGCAAAAGTTTGCGGATTGGCGCCACCCATATCGGCATAAATAGAAGTCAGGCGCTGAATGATCCTTTTCTCAGCTTCCTGAAATGTGGAGCCCGCAATATAAACCGGCCCAACATCAGGGATTATTATCTGGCCGTTGGTATTAACCGTTAACTGATAATTATTCTGTGAGTTTCCCCAGATATTGATCAGAATCTGGTCCCCGATTCCAATTTCATAATTTTTTGGGGTCTGGATGTTCACGCTGGGATTAAAAGTGAGATTTTTGTTACTGAAGAGATAGGAGCCAAAAATCCTCCCACCGGCATTAAAATCATATTGACGGACCGATTTTTCAATATCCTGCTGCGATTCAACCTTATCAGATGCCTGTTGCACCGGATCCGTGATTACTTCACCCTGGTTGCCGCTATTCAAGCGATTTTGAAAATCCTGAATCTGTTGTTCGGTTGCTCCCTTTTGCCTGGCAAGATTGGCTGCATCCTGTGTTGACAGTCCCGCGTCCTGCATGGCTTTCTGTGCCTTTTGAATATCAGACTGCGGCAGTGATTTCACATCAACCGACTGCACATCCTGGGCGCTTAAATTCAGTAAAATACCCCACAAAAAAATGAAGGATAAAATGAGTCTTTTTTTGATTAACATATAGATTGAATTAAGTTTCTAAAGTTATGTTATTTGTAATTCACAATACTTCAATTTATTCGGTTTTAAACTTAATGATAGTATTTTTTGTACCACGAAGCAAATTCAAAAATACCTTTCTCCAAAGTGGTATCAGGTTTATAACCGAATTGTTCATGCAGTTCAGTTACATCGGCCCAGGTTTTATAAACATCGCCCGGTTGCATGGGCAAAAACTCTTTTACAGCAACTTTTCCAAGTTCTTTTTCCAGAATTTCGATAAAATCCATTAATCTGACGGGCTTTCCGTTACCAATATTGAACACCGAATGAGGCACATCATCCGGCACAGCGGAATTAAAAACCGGAGGATGGTCAAAAACTTTCAGAATTCCTTCAACAATATCATCAATATAGGTAAAATCACGTTCAAGGTTCCCGTTGTTGAAAACCTTGATCGGGGTTCCAGCCATGATGGAATTTGAAAAAAGAATGGGCGCCATATCCGGCCTGCCCCACGGTCCATAAACGGTGAAAAACCGTAGTCCGGTTGCCGGGAGTTTATAAAGATGACTGTAGGTGTATGCCATCAGCTCGTTACTTTTTTTGGTGGCTGCATACAGGCTCACCGGCTTATCAACCCGGTCATTAACGGAAAATGGCATTTTTGAGCTATTCCCGTAAACACTTGATGAACTGGCATAAACCAGGTGCTTGATGTTGTTTTTTCTGCACGCTTCCAAAATGTTCAGAAATCCCACGATATTACTGGAAATGTAAGCCGATGGATTTTCGATGCTGTACCGAACACCGGCCTGCGCAGCCAGGTTGCACACCCAGTCGAATTTTTCGTTTCTGAACAAATCTTCCAAACGTTCTTTGTCTTCAAGATTCATCCTGATAAATGAATAACCGGGATAGAGACTGCTCTCTAACGGCCAGCCGAGGGTTTCAGCATTTCTGCCGATTCCGGTTTCTGCCAGACGGGCAAACTTCAATTCAGGGTCGTAATAGCTGTTGATATTATCAATTCCGGTAACTTTATGACCTGTTTCCAATAATTTTTTAACCAGGTGGAACCCGATAAAACCAGCTGAACCTGTTACAAGTATTTTCATTGGTTACAAGCTGTTTTTCTGCCAGATTAATAAAGTAGGCCTGTCTTTAAAATACCCCCCCATTTGATCATCACTTAATATCAGGTAATGAATTTTCCGTTTTATCAACTCTTCAGTTTTTCTAACCAACTGATCAATATATTCTATGTCAAGCGGCTGGCCTACCAGCAACAAATCAATGGTGGATGAGTCAATTCCCCGCGCAAAATCTCCAGTTAAAAAGGCCTTTTCAAGGTTCCCGATCTTGCTGACAATTTTCTCAACAACTTTATCAATACCCGTAATTTTTCTAATAATACTATTAATATCATTGAACAGGGGATGATTTGTATTTGCACTGAAATACTTCCTGTTGCCGGCTAATTCAGACTTCAACAAACCCGCTTCTTCAAGCCGGTTTAATTCAATGCGTATTGCATTGGATGATTCGCCAAACTCCTGCTCTAAATTACGCAGATAACTTTTTGTCTCACTATTCAGAAAAAATTTCAGTAACAGTTTGATACGGGTCTTCGAAGTAATAATGGATTCAATCATAAAAATTGACTGTAACTAATTCATAGCCTGGAGATTTAATAAGAATACCCATCTGAATAAATACTGCTTCGCCTCCTCAGTTACATTTTCATGCGTGAGTCAGTAAAAGTTTTTATCATTGAGTAACAAAATTACTCAATGATTATTCAAATTTCATTAAAATTTTGACAAATGTTATAGCCACTAACAAAAATTTAGCAGTGACTCCAAAAGAATTGATGATGAGCATAACCTATCGGGCAAAAGGAAGATAATCGGAACCTCTTGAATTGCCACCCTTTTTTCCTGTTGATGTATTTTCCCTTGATTTTGCAGAATTTCCAAAATTGAAAAACAATCCTGCTTTTAACTCAAAATACAGCCCTCTCATTTTCTGTCGTTCACCAGCAGAATCATAATTATGTACTGCATCCAGAAAATCGTAGCCAACAAAATTAAAGTCGGCCGATGTAGAAAGATCCATTTTTTCGTTTAGCGTTGTTTTAAAACCTGTACCAATTTTAAAAACTGCCGTACTCAGTTTACTGTTTTTTCCTTGTCCTTTTCCTACAATCGTTTCACCTGAGTCAATAAATTGAAGTAACGAGTTGTAGTTTAATAAGCCTCCACCAATACTTAGAAAAGGATTAAATGCCGACCTGGTTTTTATATTTCTGAAATAATACCTGCCAATAATAGTCACACTCGATAATACATTCTCATACTTTACCGGGTCATTAATTTCTCCAATTGAAATGATGCCGGGATTGTTAATACCTTCGGCAGAAAATTCAGGTGTATAGGAATTTCCATTCAATATGGTCATTCCTGCTTCAATGCCAGTCTGAATTCTGGGAGCAATATCTTTACTGATTTCAAATCCTGCCGCAAAACCAGGCTGATGGTTAAATTCACTTTCAATTGATAATGAACCATCCGGAATTTCACCCAACATTCCTGCCACCCCCAACTTTGCCCCCAGATTAAATCCACTATCTGAAAAGTTTTGTGCGTCAACCAAAAAACTGAAAATTACAAAAGGGATTGATATTATAAGTTTAAAACTAACCCGGTCCAAAGTATTTTATTTTGAATTTTTGTGTCACAAATGAAATAAAAAAGCACCATTAAGTTAACTTACAAAACCTGATTTTATTGCATTGTTTGCACAATGTGGTGTGAATACTTCAGGTACATGGATGCTGAATCAGGATACCGAATAATGAATGTGAAAGGTGGCTCAATCGCGCAAAAAAACAGAACCACAGGATTGCTGCAGTTCTGTCACTATGAATGATTTCATTTTTAATGTGTCCTGATATATTCAGCAATCCAGTTGCCCACTTCCGAAGTTTTATAAGATTTGCCTTCGGCAATATCTACGGTAACAATACCTTCAGCCAGCGAAGCAGCAACTGCATTCCGAATAGCTTTTCCCTCCTCCATCAGGTTGAAAGCATATTCAAACATCATCGCAGCAGAAAGAATAGTGGCCACCGGGTTGGCAATGTCCTTTCCGGCAGCTTGCGGATAAGAACCATGAATGGGCTCAAATACCGAGGTATGAATACCAATGGAAGCCGATGGTAGCAACCCGAGTGAACCGGTTATAACGCTGGCTTCATCGGTAAGGATGTCGCCAAACATGTTTTCGGTAACCATCACATCAAAGTTTTTGGGCCACTGAATAATTTGCATCGCTGCATTATCAACAAACATAAATTCGGTTTTGATGTCAGGATAATTTGGTGCCATTTCCTGGGCCACTTCGCGCCACAACCGTGAGCTTTCCAACACGTTTGCCTTATCCACCACTGTCAGTTTTTTATTGCGTTTGGCTGCAAACTGGTAGGCCAGTTCCAAAATACGTTCAATTTCGGCACGGGTGTAGGTGTTGGTGTCGAAAGCGGTATTTCCGTTGTCTTTTCGCCCTTTTTCGCCAAAATAGATACCTCCGGTGAGCTCGCGGATGCACACAAAGTCGGCACCTTCCACCAATTCGCGGCGCAGCGGCGATTTATGCAACAGTGACTCAAAAGTTTCAACTGGCCGGATATTCGCATAAAGACCCAGCTTTTTGCGCATAGCCAGCAGTCCCTGTTCAGGACGCACCGGTGCTTTCGGGTTGTTATCGAACTTCGGGTCGCCAATGGCACCAAACAGTACTGCGTCTGATTTCATACACAATTCATGTGTTTCATCGGGGTATGGGTTGCCCACCTTGTCGATGGCAATGGCACCGGTGAGCGCATATTCGTAAGTTAGTTCGTGGTTAAACTTTGCGGCCACGGCTTTTACCGTTTTCATGGCCTGTTCAATGATTTCGGGGCCAATTCCATCGCCCGGAAGAATTGCTAAGTTGAGTTTCATTTTTAATTATTTGTCGGAAGCCCGTAGTCCGAAGTCCGAAGACGTGGAACCCAGGTCCGAGATTTGTTTGTTTATACTCTATTATCGTATTTGTTGTAATTAATGTTTGCAGCATCAACCTCAATTATAAAATAAGGTGATTTATTGAGTTCTTCAATTTGCCGGATATTTCCCAAAATTATATCAATCAAAGTGCTGTTTGCAATATTTCCGAGATTAATCTTTATCAATTTTGCAGGAGTACGATTGATATAAAAACTGTTCTTAAAGTCGGAGTCTTTTGTTATTATAATTCTGTCAGTTTCGTCGGCATAATTGCAAATAAACTTATCGGAGGAAAACCATTTATCAGGCAATTCATTCACGTGAATTGTATCGAAACCAAGTTTTTTAAGTTGACTAACAAGACTGTACGAAATATGAACATCGCAAAGGAACTTCATCATGCAACATCCTTTAATGGTTTGCCTGACAGGTTCAGTTTTGCATAGTGCAGACTCGCGATAATATCATCTCTCTCAAGTTCAGGATGGTCGCTTAAAATCTGGTCAAAACTCATTCCTGAACCAATCATGTCGATTATTACTTCAACCGGCCACCGCATTCCACGTATGCATGGCTTTCCGTGGCAAATTTCTGAATCCACTGTAATTCTTTCCAGAAAGCTCATTATGAAAATTTTAAATCAAATTTACAAAAAAATTGACTGATAACTCCAGTATCCTATTTCGCTATTCCGCTTTTAAACTCGTTTTCCACAATATTCAGCATCCTGATGGTTGCCTTGATGGCCGCAGAATTCTGGTCGGGGTCGAGCCCCTTGGTTTTAAACTCGTGGCTGTTTTTCCAGGTAATAATGGTTTCAACCAAAGCATCGGTACGGCCACCGGGAGGGATGGTGACCACATAATCGGCCAGCACCGGCAATTTCCGGCCCAGCTTTTTATAGATTTTGCGGAGTGCTTTTACAAAAGCGTCGTATTGTCCGTCGCCATCGCTGAATTCCTCATAAGTTTTGCCATTGATATCGATGGCCAGATTGGCCACCGGCCGCAAACCCATGGTATGCGTAACTGTGAAGTTGACCACTTTTACACGCTGCTCAACCGCTTCGAAATCCAAAACATCCGAAACAATGTAGGGTAAATCTTCGCTGGTGATGGTTTCCTTTTCGTCGGCCAGCTCAATAATCCGGTCGGTAACTTTTTTCAGCGATTCCGGGTCGAGTTCTATTCCAAGGTATTCAAGGTTCTTTTTGATGTTGGCTTTTCCTGAAGTCTTTCCAAGGGCATATTGACGCTTGCGACCAAAACGCTCTGGCAAAAGTTCATTAAAATAGAGATTATTTTTGCTGTCGCCATCGGCATGAATTCCGCTGCACTGTGTGAATACAAATTCGCCAATCAGCGGTTTATTGGTTGGAATACGGATTCCGGAAAATGATTCCACCAGACGCGATACTTTATTCAGTTCACTTTCCACTACGTTGGTTTTCATTTTCAGATGGTCGGTTACCGTGGCAATCACACTTGAAAGCGGTGCATTACCTGCCCTCTCCCCCAACCCGTTTACAGTGGTGTGTACACATCGGATTCCGGCTTTTATGGCCTGAAACACATTGGCAATTGCAAGGTCGTAATCGTTGTGAGCATGAAAATCAAAACGGGCACCAGGATAAGTTTCAATCATCTCGCGGCAGAACTCAAAAGTTTCGTCAGGGTCGAGAATTCCCAGCGTGTCGGGGAGCATAATTCTGTCGATTTTTTCGTTCACCAGGTTCGACACCATAAAATGCACATAATCTTTGGAGTTGCGCATGCCGTTTGACCAGTCTTCAAGATAAACATTCACCCTGATGCCCATTTCCTCTGCGTTTTTCAGCACCTTTCTGATGTCGGCAATGTGTTCTTCGGGCGATTTGCGCAACTGGTGGGTAACATGTTTCAGCGACCCTTTGCACAGCAGGTTTACCACTTTACCACCGGCATCGGCAATCCATTGCAACGAAACACGGTCGTCAACAAAGCCAAGCACTTCAACCCGGTCGAGAAATCCCTTTTTAGCAGCCCACTGCATCACATTCCGCGTGCCCCTGAACTCTCCTTCCGAAACCCTTGCCGAAGCAATTTCAATACGGTCAACTTTAACACTTTCGAGCAACACCTTTGCCACACTCAGTTTTTCACCTTCACCAAACGAAACGCCCGAGGTTTGTTCGCCATCGCGAAGCGTTGTGTCCATTATGGTCAGCAATTCACCTTTCATAAAAAGCCCCTCCCAACCTCCCCGCGGGGAGGAGTAAGATTTTGTTATACATGTTTTATTTCATCTATTTATCACAACAAGAGTTCATTTCGTGTGAAACTTTCATTACTTATAGTCACCGCCGGGGAATCAGCGGGCTTCAAAAGCGGCAATTTCGTCTTTCATTTCCACCAGAAAATCGATGTCGTCGAGCCCGTTTTGTAAACAATGTTTTTTGTAAGGGTTTATTTCGAACCGGACCGATTCGCCGGTTGTGTCGTTGGTAAATGTCTGTTCCTGAAGATTCACCGTAAAAGTGGCAGCAGGATTAACTTCAATGGTACTGAAGATTTTTTCAAGGAAAGCAGGTTCCACCACCACAGGCAGCAAACCGTTGTTCAGCGCATTTCCTTTAAAAATATCGGCAAAAAAGCTCGAAACCACCACGCGGAAACCATAATCGTAAATTGCCCAGGCAGCATGTTCGCGGCTCGAACCACTGCCAAAGTTTTTACCTCCCACTAAAATCTTTCCGCTGTATTTCGGGTTGTTCAATACAAAATCAGTTTTGGGCGAACCGTCGGCATTGTAACGCCAGTCGCGAAAAAGATTATCGCCAAAACCTTTGCGTTCCACAGCTTTTAAAAAGCGCGCCGGGATAATCTGGTCGGTGTCCACATTTTCGATGGGCAGCGGCACTGCCGGCGATGTTATTGTTGAAAATCTATCGTAAGCCATTTTAATTGATTAATTATTAATCATTAATGATTATTTCTCTTAACTACTTGTTTTTTAACTGGATTGTTTTTCTTGAGGCGATGAATATTGCGGTTAACTCCTTCGCTTCCTTCAACAGGGGTTCAGCAGCTTCCTGCATTACAATATTTTCATCCAAAGCAAATTCAATCCAGAAATCGCATTCATCAACTTCTTCTACAACTATTGATAGTTTAGCAGCAAAAACAGCATCCGATTGTGCCAGTAAAACAGCCCTGTAATTAACAGCTACCGAAGTGGCACATCTGATTAACTGGCCTTCAATATGATTTCCCAGTTTATTATTGGGAAGAGAAGCAGCAAATTTCACACACTTGTGTGCAAAAATTTTTGTTCTCTGCTTTAATTCATATTTGTCCATACAAACTAATCAATAATCATTAATCAATAAAAAATTACAGAAGTTCTCTCGGGTCAGTAATTACGCCGGTAACCGCGGCGGCAGCGGCTGTAATGGGGCTGGCAAGCAGCGTGCGTGCTCCCGGTCCCTGTCGGCCTTCGAAATTGCGGTTCGATGTTGAAACCGAATATTTCCCTGCCGGGATTTTGTCGTCGTTCATAGCCAGACAAGCCGAACACCCGGGTTGCCGCAATTCAAATCCGGCATCTTCGAGTATTTCCACCAACCCTTCGGCACGAATCTGGTTTTCCACCTGTTTTGAACCCGGGACCAACCACGCCGTTACATTCGGCGCTTTCTTTTTGCCTTTCACAAAGCGGGCAAACTCCCTGAAATCTTCGATACGACCATTGGTACAGCTTCCCAGGAACACAAAATCGATGGCTTTTCCCGCCATTTTTTCGCCCGGAGCATAGCCCATGTAACGAAGCGATTTTTCGAAAGTAACTTTATCGGTCCCTTCCATTCCGTCGGTCGAAGGAATTGTTTTTGTAATTCCCATTCCCATTCCCGGGTTTGTTCCGTAAGTTATCATGGGTTCAATATCGGAAGCATCAAAGGTATATTCGGTATCAAAAACCGCATTTTCATCCGACTTCAGCTCTTTCCATTTTGCCAGCGCTTTGTCCCAGTCGCTGCCTTGTGGCACATATTTACGGCCTTTCATATAATTAAAAGTGGTTTCATCGGGTGCAATCATTCCGCCACGGGCGCCACTTTCAATACTCAGGTTGCAAAGCGTCATACGGCCTTCCATCGAAAGGCTGGTAATTGCCGAACCTGCATATTCAATAAAATGGCCGGTTCCACCACTTGTTGAGATTTTCGAAATAATATAAAGCGCAATGTCTTTGGCCGTTACGCCTTTACCCAGTTTACCGTTTACGGTTATCCGCATTTTTTTGGGTTTCGGCTGCATAATGCACTGGCTGGCCAGCACCATTTCCACTTCGCTGGTACCAATCCCAAAAGCGATGGCACCAAAAGCGCCGTGAGTGGAAGTGTGGCTGTCGCCGCAAACGATAGTCATTCCGGGTTGCGTCAATCCCATTTCGGGGCCGATGATGTGTACCACACCGTGGCCTTCCGAACCCAGTCCGTGATACACAATTCCGTGTTCGTCGCAGTTCTTTTTGAGCATTTCCACCTGGTGACGCGAAAGTTCGTCTTTAATCGACAAATGCTGGTCAACCGTTGGAACATTGTGGTCGGGCGTTGCCGTTGTTTTATCGGGCCTGAAAACTTTCAGACCGCGTGTTTTTAAACCCAGGAATGCCACCGGGCTGGTTACTTCGTGAATCAAATGGCGGTCGATGTACAACACATCCGGACCACCTTCCACCTGTTTCACCACGTGTGCATCCCATATTTTATCAAATAATGTCTTTTGCATAAATATTTTGTTTCGTTGTTACAAATTGTCTGTTTTATATCGAGGAGACGCACAATTGTGCGTCTCTACCGTTTTGCAATGATTATTTGTTTATTCTGCCACGGGCAATTTGTTTACTGCATCCAAAAATGCCTCCACTGATGCCGTAATGATATCGGTATTGGCACCAAAACCATGATAAATTGTTGAATTGTAATCGATTTGCATGTGAACTTTACCAATATCATCGCTGCCGCGCGTGATGGCCTGTACCAAAAACTCTTCAATAGTAACCTGGCGGTGGATAATTTGTTTTACTGCCTTGATGGCTGCATCCACAGGTCCGTTGCCGGCCGAGGTAGCGTCGAACTTTTCGCCTGCAATATCCAGACGAACGGAAGCCATCGGTTTGAGACTTTTTCCGGTTACCACCTGCAGGTAATCCAGTTTAATGCGGCGTTCCTGACGGGTTGCATCGCCCACCAACAGGGCAACATCGTCGTCGCGGATATCTTTTTTCTTGTCGGCCAAAAGCAAAAACTGTTCATAAACTTCGTCGAGTTTTTCTTTTGAGAGATTAAAACCCAGCAATTCGAGCCTGTGTTTCAAAGCAGCGCGGCCACTGCGGGCGGTCAGCAAAATTGCCGATTCGTTGATACCCACATCGCTGGGATCCATAATTTCGTAATTCTCGCGATGTTTCAATACACCATCCTGGTGAATACCTGATGAGTGGGCAAACGCATTCCGGCCAACCACCGCCTTGTTTGGCTGCACCGGCATGTTCATTAAAGTTGAAACCAAACGGCTGGTGCGATAAATGTTTTTTGTATTGACGCCTGTATCGATTCCGAGCACGGCATAACGGCTTTTTAAAATCATTACCACTTCTTCGAGTGAGGTGTTTCCGGCACGTTCGCCAATTCCGTTGATGGTCACTTCGGCCTGGCGGGCTCCGTTGATCACCCCGGCAATGGTGTTGGCGGTGGCCATCCCAAGGTCGTTGTGACAGTGGGTTGAAATGGTGGCTTTGTGGATTCCTTTTACATTTTCAACCAGGTATTTAATCTTTTCGCCATATTCATGCGGCAGTGTGTACCCAGTGGTATCAGGGATATTTACGACTGTTGCACCGGCTTTAATCACCGCTTCGATAACACGGGCAAGGTATTCGTTTTCGGTTCGGCCGGCATCTTCGGCGTAAAACTCCACATCTTCCAAATATTTTTTGGCATATTTCACGGCTTCGACAGCACGTTCGATAATCGCCTCCGGATTGGAATTGAGTTTATGGTGAATGTGCCAGTACGATGTTCCGATTCCGGTGTGGATACGCCCTTTTTTGGCATATTTTAGCGATTCGGCAGCCACATCAATATCTTTTTGCACTGCACGGGTCAGGGCACAAATGGTGGGCCATGTCACCGCTTTCGAAATCTCAACAACCGATTCAAAATCGCCTGGGCTCGAAATCGGGAATCCGGCTTCAATCACGTCAACGCCCAGTTCCTGCAAAGCCTTGGCGACTTCAATCTTTTCAACCGTATTCAACTGGCAACCCGGCACCTGTTCGCCATCGCGCAGGGTTGTGTCGAAAATAAAAAGTCTGTCACTCATAATGATTTATTATTGATGATTTATTATTCTTTATTGTCGGAAGACCGAAGACGGGAGTCCGAAGATTGCTTGAGAATCCTCAAAAATTGCCAACCTATTGTCTGTCAAATCTTCCATTCTGTTTTTCTCTTTTGTTTTCTTCTGACTCCGGTCTCCCGGCTTCAGACTTTCCCGTATGAAAAAAGCCACCCTCTTTTCTGAGAATGGCTCTATTTCATTTAAATATCCTTTTACAACATACCACTCTCAGTTACTCCCTGTTTAGAAGAATAATACCGAGAAGAATAATAATGTTGTTTGTTAAATTCATGTTCTGCTTATAAATTCGACGCAAATATGACAATATTTTTTAAAAATGAAAATTAAAGATGGTTTTTTTCTTATAAAATTTAATAAAAAGAGAATATTATCTGAAATCAGTAGAAGGAAAGCTAAAAAGATAGATTGTTGAAATATTCAGATTAAAAAGAACAGAACCTTTCATTTGTCTGCTCACTCGCCCCTGATTTATAAAACTGTAATACAGTAATAAAAATCCTCCTCTTCTATGTTGTTATCCAAATTTATTGATTCTTTTTTTGCTCATAATCAGGTATTTATTTTTTGTTCTTTTTTACGCCGGGTAATACTGAACCCAAAGGTTTTCTTTTCCTGGCAAAGCCTTGCCGGGCCCAATACCCGGTAAGACTTTTAGAAATCTTCGGTATAAAATATCGTCGTTGGTTATTTCTCCTGGCTTTCCATAATTGGCTTATAAAAACATCCTTCTATCAACAGACTTTTCAGACAAGCCACATATCTGTTTTCAATTTATTATTGTTAAGAGCTGTGGCCTCTCTAAGAACGGCGACCCAAGGGGCTGTAAGGGACGAGTAACAGTCGTTTTAACGTTGAAGTGTTTTTATTCCCGAAACGGAATTTATTGTACAACTAATTTTCTTTTTCACTTTTCATAACATATCTTGTCCTGTTTAATAATTTTTTAGCAATCCAAATTATAGCTTCAAGCCTTCATCCGTTTGCATGGTTCGTTAAAACTTTTAGCCAGTGCAGGGTCGTTTCTTGTTGCTATCCGGGCAGCTTCTATCATACAACTTCTAAGCGGTTTATTTGATCGTGTTATATGGCCAACTTTACCAGGGAATGTTTTCTCCAGATAATTATACAGGGTAATGGCACATGGATCCTGTGGATATGTTTTTTGTAAATTATTATCATCATTGCTGTCACTGTCCTACATTTTATTAGTGCATCAATTCCAACATCCATGTTTTGTCCTTGGAAACAATTTGTTTTAACTTTCGCTTGCATCAGTGTTCATCATTTGTTTTGCAAAAACTAATTCACAAAATTTCGATGCTAATGCACTTTTACAAACATACAACCTCTCTAAATTCTTATCCAGGTCTTTATTTCAAGAAAACCAGGAAGTCTAAATAGAGAGATAAGTATAACTTTTCCGAGAGAATAGTTTACTATCTGGCTTCCTTTCTTTTTGATATTTATTGTTCTTTTTCAAAATTAATCCATGCTAATTCAATTTAATAATCAACCTCAAATCTAAGGTCACGGAGAGAGGGGCAGGGTTTTCCAGATGTAAACCAATAAAACCCGGGGAGAGTGAAGAAAAAAATGACATTATAACTTTCTCTTCACTTAATTAAAAATTATTTTTTGTATTGATCATTGAGTCCTCTTTTCTCCAAAATCATGGGTATAATTTTTTGCACGCGGGTTTCGCGGGTTTCGGCACGTTTGGCTTCGGCCACATAACCGGCAAATTCGCGTTGGCATCCCGGTGTGAATGCAAGAAATGCTGCTGCAAGGTTTTTATCATTATCGAAAGCAGTTTGAAGTTCTTCAGGAATCACCAGCTTTTTGTCGCGGTCTGGCCTAAGTTCTTTCCCGTCTTTTGCATTCTGAATCGCTTCGCCAACATACTGAAGCACGAGTTTGTCATCGATTTCATCTGCCGAGGTAAAACGCCACTGTCGCAGTGCTTTTGTAGTACCTTCCTGCGCATTAATCAGAACTTTGGCTTCGTCTTTCAAAAAAACTCCCTGGTAAAACCACATTCCTGCGTATGATTTAAATGAACCCAGACCAATCACATTTTTATCATTGATGGTATAAACCGGGCCGCCCCATTTTACAGTTTCGGTCAATTCAGTGGAACGAAGTATTTCTCTTAAAACAATCAGAATCTCTTTTCCATATTGAGCATTGAGAATGTACTCATCAACGGTTTTATACGCTTCCATATTCAATCATGTATTTTGATGATAAATAAGATAAAAATAGTTTGAAAATAAAATGGTTCTTCAGTTTTTTAAATGCTTTGAATAAAAACAGAAAATCAAACTTGAAAAAGAAGCCAAAAATTTATAAATTGCATGATAATTTAAAGTATAAGTTTAGAATATCATGTATATTAGAAACCAAAAGTTTATTGGCTCCGGAAATGAAAGCTTGTTTTTGTGGGGGGCGCGCCAAACAGGAAAGAGTACGTTATTAAAGGCGATGTTTCCTAATTCAATGTATTTCGATTTGCTACAGACTGATGTTTTTGAGCGATTCCAAAGAGCTCCTTTTCAATTACGTGAAATGCTTCAGGCAAATCAACAGATAGAGCCTGTTATTATAGATGAGGTTCAGAAAATACCTGCTTTGTTGGATGAGGTACATTGGCTGATCGTGAATAAGGGTGTCAGATTTATATTAAGTGGCTCGAGTCCCAGAAAAATCATGCGGTCAGGAGCCAATTTACTTGGGGGCAGAGCTTTGCGATTTGAGCTTTATCCGTTGACAAGCGCAGAAATTCCTGATTTTGATATTCTAAAAGCATTAAACAACGGATTGCTTCCCCGGCATTACCTGGCAGAAAACCCTGAACGACTTTTATCGGCATACATAGGAAGCTATTTACAAGATGAAATTTTGGCTGAAGCACGAATCAGAAAAGTTGCCTTGTTTTCAAGATTTTTGGAAGCGGCAGCATTTTTGAATGGAGAAATGGTCAATTTTACAAATATTGCCTCCGATTGCGGTGTCAGCATTCCAACGGTTCGCGAATATTTCCAGATTTTAGAGGATACATTGTGTGGCCGGTTTCTTCCATCGTTTCAAAAGCGACCCAAACGAAGGGTAATTTTAGCACCGAAATTTTATTTTTTTGATGTTGGTGTAGCCAATTATTTATTAAAACGTGGAAAAATTGTCCATGGAAGCGAAGCTTTTGGAAGCGCTTTTGAACATTTTATTTATTTGGAGTTATTGGCACATTCGCATTATTCCGGATTGAATTACCCTATTTATTACTGGCGGACAGCTTCTAAAATTGAAATTGATTTTGTACTTGGAGACCATGAAGTTTCGATAGAAGTTAAATCAACAACAAATGCAAATCCACGTCACAGCAGAGGATTAGACCGTTTTAGTGAAGAGTACACCGTAAAAAAGCAAATTCTTGTAACAAATGACACCTATCCGAGGCAAATGGGAAATACACTCGTTTTACCCTGGAAAGAATTCCTGGGGCAGTTGTGGTCCGGGCAAATCATCTGAATAGGTTACACTTCTCTCAGTTTCCATTTTCCCCTTCTGAAAAGTAAAAATGCAATTAAAGCAAGAAATGATTCGGCAATGACAATGGCAAAGCTGGCACCTTTCAACCCCATACTTAAAGCAATTGCCAGCAACCAGGCCAGCGGGATTTCGAAAAGCCAGAAGCTGAACAAATTGATTAAAGTAGGCGTGGTTGTGTCGCCACTGCCGTTGAATCCCTGCATCATAACCATCCCGAGTGCATAGAAAAGAAAACCGGAACTGATAATCCGCAACGCAAGAATACCATTTTCAACAACTACTGCATCTTCGATAAAAAGCCCAACCCAGTATGCAGGGAAAAGAAACAATAATAACCCCAGAGAACCCATAAAAAACATGTTTACAATACCGGTTGCCCACACCGCTTTTTCGGCCCGGTCGGGTTTTTTGGCACCAAGGTTTTGCCCGACAAGTGTGGCTGCTGCATTGCTCAATCCCCACGCCGGCAACAAAAGAAAAATAACAATGCGGATGGCAATTGTGTATCCGGCAAGCGCAGAAGCACCCGAAACTGCAATGATTCTGACAAGAAAAATCCAGCTTGAGGTTGCCACAAGGTTTTGCAGAATACCGCCACCTGAAATTTTAATGAGTTGCATCATTACTGAAAGCCTGATTTTTAAACTTTCCCAATGAAGCTGAATACGATGATTGCCTTTGAATAACAGGTAAAACTGGTAACCCACAGCCAACCCTCTGCCAATGGAAGTGGCCACTGCAGCTCCCATAATACCCATTTCAGGAAAAGGCCCGATTCCAAAAATCAGCAACGGGTCGAGAATAATATTAATGATGTTGGCGATCCACATTACCCGCATCGAAATAGCCGCATCACCTGAACTGCGGAAGACGGCATTGATGATAAACAGCAACATGATTACCAGGTTACTGCCAAACATCACGGCCGGGTATAAATATCCTTTTTCGGCCATTTCGGGAGTTGCCCCCATCAGAATTAAGAATTCTTTGGCAAAAATTACTCCCGGAATAGCGATAAAAAGCGAAACAAATACGCTGACAACAATTGCCTGAAAGGCGACGTTGCCCGCTTCTTTCGGTTTTTTTTCGCCAATACGCCGCGAAACCAACGCAGTGGTGGCCATACTCAAACCCACACCAATCGCATAAACCACCGTCATCACCGATTCGGTGAGACCCACAGTGGCAACCGCATCGGGACCTAATTTTGAAACAAAAAAGATATCGACCACGGCAAAAACCGATTCCATTACCATTTCGAGTACCATCGGAACAGCCAGGATAAAAATCGCCCGGCCCAGCCTTGTTTCGGTAAAATCGCGTTCCGAACCGGCAATCGATTCTTTGATGTCACGCCAGACTTCTGCGTAATCGATGGCTTTAATGTGGTTAATAATTGATAATCGCTGTTTTTGCATTTTACGCGGTTTGCCGCAAAAATAGACAATTTTATCTGATTTATTATTTTATTGAACCTGTTCACAGGGAAACTGTTATTGTTACAAAACTTTTAAAAGCCAGGTATGCAAAAAGCATTCGGGATATTTTTAATCATCCTCTCCTTCATTTTATTCTCGTGCTCCGGGAAAAATCAGTTTCCTGAGAAAAAAAGTGTGAAGTTGCCTTTGTCTGCGATAACAGTGAATCAGCCAATTTTTAAAAATGTATTGCCTGCTGATGATAGTCTGGCAAAACAAAGTTTAAGTGTTGAACTGCAACAACTGAAAAGCTTTATTGCGAAATATGAAAACCGGGAGAAAGATTTTTCGGTTGAAAAAATGGAAGCACTTTGGATGATTACAAAAAGTAATATTGAACTCTCCGGTTTTGAAACAGTTTCAGCCTGGATCGAAACAACCGGATTTTTGCTCGAAATCACCGGAAAACCTGTTTATGCCGAGGCATTGCAAAAACTTGGTTATGAGGAAAAAATCAATTTAAGTGCACCAGAAACAAAACTTGCCGAAGAGAAACTTGCTCCCTACATTTTTACCAAAAACGTTGACCATATTTTTGTCAATATTTTTACGGATTCATCGGTTGAGTATGTGCATTCACTGGGTGGAAAGATTAAAATCACCCAGGAATTAACAGGCTCAAACAGTTTACTATTGAAATTTAGCACCACAGAAAAACGCTACATCGAAGTGCATATTCTGATACCTGAATGGGCTAAAAATCCAACAGTAATTGAAAAAAATGTAAAATATGTTGCCAATCCGGGTGAATATTGTCTGATTGCCCGCAAATGGAAAGAAGGTGACGTGGTCGAAGTCAAATATTAGAATATCAGAACAGTTGGATTATTGGTATGTTTTTTTTGCGTTAGACAATTAATGGATATAATTACAAATGTGGCTATAGCCCAATTAAACACTAACTTATCGAACCCGTCAGCTAAAGCAGACGGTAATAAAAAAAAAGAAGAAAAGTTTGCTTTATTGCCGTTCACTTTAGTGAACCGATTCTGTGAAAGCTATTGTTCAAGGGGTTTTAACCCCATTTTTAAATATTTATCCATATCGACAAAGTACTTAGTTTAATAGCTTTTCCCAATTTGTATTTCCAAATTCATTCTAATCTTCTGACCTTCATCCTTCTAATCTTCCTAATGTTTTGGCATGGCTTTTAACATGGCAAGTCCTCCCTGCGAAGTTTCACGGTACTGACTTTGCAAATCGACACCCGTTTTGTACATGGTTTCCACCACTTCGTCGAAGCTGATACGGTGACGGCCATCGGAAATTATGGCATAAGTAGTGTGTGCCACAGCTCTTTCAGCAGCAAAAGCATTGCGTTCGATGCACGGAATCTGAACCAGCCCGGCAACGGGGTCGCAGGTTAAACCGAGGTGGTGTTCCAATCCCATTTCGGCTGAATATTCAATTTGATAAATAGTGCCACCCAACAGTTGCGCCGAGGCTGCCGATGCCATTGCACAGGCAGTTCCCACCTCGCCCTGGCAACCCACTTCGGCACCCGAAATCGATGCATTTCGTTTAACAAGATTTCCGATTAACCCGGCAGTGGCGAGCGCCCGCAAAATCGCAGTTTTGTCTGAATCATAGACTTTCCGGGCATATTCGAGTACAGCCGGTAAAACGCCACAGGCACCGCAGGTTGGGGCTGCCACAATTTTGCCACCCGAAGCATTTTCTTCTGAGACAGCCAGCGCAAACGAGAAAAGTTGCGACCGGCGTTTAAACGGCGTGGCGTAGTTTTTCCCTTTCAGGTGGTACGACTTCGCTTTACGGGGCAATTTCAATACCCCCGGCAACACTCCGTCGCTGTTTAATCCACGGTCGATGCTTTCTTTCATGGCATTCCAAACCTCTTCCAGAAACGGCCATATTTCAGGCCCTTCCACTTCTTCCACATATTCCCAGTATTGTTTGCCATTCTGGTTACACCAGTCCATTATTTCCTGCAGATTTTTATGCTGGTAAATCTGTTGCGTTTCGGTTTCGGTAAAATCATCGGTAATGGTTCCGCCGCCCACGCTGTAAACGGTCCATTCATCGATAATCTTGTCAAGGCCATCGAGCGCCGAAAGTTTCATGGCATTCGGATGTTTGGGCAGAAAAATTTTGGGTTCCCAGGTAATATTGCATTGATATTGTTGAAAAACATCCTTGATGGCGCGGTCGGTAAGGTGTCCCAGCCCGGTGGCAGCAAGGCTTCCGTACAAAATCACCTCAAAACGGCAGGCGTGCCTGTTTTTCTGAAGAAAACGTTCTGAGGCTTTTCTCGGTCCCATGGTGTGGCTGCTCGACGGTCCATGCCCGATACGGTATAATTCGCGGATTGATTCCATTTCTTCCTTTTGATGATTTGCCAAATTAATGATTTCTGCAACAAATAAAACATGACTATTTTGGTATTGAAATCATCAACCTGCAAAGTATTAATTTGAAAAATGTATTTTTAGCACCCAATAATTAAAAAGCGAACTATGAAAAACCTATGCCTGACTTTTTTAGCATCGATATTCTTCATTTTGAATTGTTCGAGCCAGGGGAAAAACACGGAGATTAAACTTCCGTACGCCGAATCGGATTTTGAATCGGTTATTGATGGAAATTCAACCCACTTATTTACATTGAAAAACAAAAACGGGATGGTTGTTACGCTCACCAACTACGGGGCAAAAATTGTTTCGGTATATGCCCCCGACCGGTCGGGAAATTTTGCCGATGTGGTTTTAGGTTTTAAAAACATAGCTGAATATCAAAAATTTAGTGCCAGTCATGGGGCAGTTGTGGGGCCGTTTGCCAACCGAATTGCCAATGCGAAATTTACAATCGATGGTGTTGAGTACCAATTACCCGCCAACAACGGGAAACACACGCTTCACGCCGGGCCATCGAGCTGGTATAAAAAAGTTTGGGATTCGCAGAAAAACAATAACAGTGTTATATTTAGTTTGAAAAGTCCTGATGGCGAATTTGGTTTCCCGGGGAATAAAACTGCCAAGGTTACTTATACTTTGACGGATGCCAACGAATTGAAAATTGATTATGAAGTGACAACCGACAAAGCTTGCCACATCAATGTTACCAACCATTCTTATTTCAATTTAAGAGGCGAAGGAAATGGTGATATTCTGAACCACCAGGTGGTAATCAATGCTGACAAAAGCACTCCTGTTGACATGTTTATGATACCCACCGGCGAAATTGCCGATATCCGCGGAACGGAACTCGATTTTACCACACCACATACAATTGGCGAACGGATAGATGCTGAAAATCCTCAGTTAAAATTTGCTTTGGGTTACGATTTTAACTACGTTATCAATAAAAAAGCCAATGAACTCGCTTTGGCAGCCAGCGCTTTCGAACCCGAAAGCGGCAGGTTGATGGAGGTGTTTACAACCGAACCCGGCGTTCAGTTTTATACCGGGAACCATTTAAGAGGATTTGAAACCGGAAAGTCGGGTGTTCCTTATACAAAACGCACTGGCTTTTGTCTCGAAACACAGCATTTTCCCGATAGCCCGAATCAACCGCAATTTCCGTCAACATTGGTAAAACCGGGTGAAGTATTTAAATCAACGACTATTTATAAGTTTTCGGTGAAATAATTGCAGATTCTGAATTCCTCGTCCTCTCCCTTAGGGGAGCCAGAGAGGGCTTCAGTCTTTCACCTTCATAAACCGGAAAAGATTGAGCATCCATTTCGGGAGCGGATGATGGCCCCGTTTTCTGAAATCGATGTACCAGCCCACTTTTTTGAGTAATGGAATCTTGTGTGTCTCCACAAATTCGATGAGTGTGCCTTCGGGTGCCTGGATATAGGCGAAATTCCCGGCTGCTTCACCCATGTCGAAAGTATCCATGGCTTTGGCGCTGTCAACTGTAAACGGGAACCCGGTTTCTTTCACCAACTCACGGATAGCATCCATCCCGTTCACATCAAAACACAGATGGATAAAACCCGGGTCGCCCCAGATGCGGCCTTTGAAAATATCCTGTGGTTCGCGATCGAGTACCTGCACCAGCTCTATTACCGAGTGCCCGAAGAATGGACTGAAAGCCCCGGTTCTTTTGTCGGTGTGTTGCAGCAAAACACGGCGGAAGGTTT
>JAJUGS010000162.1 GCA_029265875.1 Prolixibacteraceae bacterium | reverse complement strand
GTTAATCTCGTTCCCGATACTCCAGATGATGATTGACGGGTGGTTCCGGTCGCGTTTTACCATCGCCTCCAGGTCTTTTTCCCACCACTGGTCGAAATACAGGTTGTAATCCTGTGGGTTTTTGGGCCGTTGCCACTGGTCGAATGATTCGTCCATCACCAGCATTCCCAGTTTGTCGCAGGCATCGAGGAAGTGTTTGGATGGCGGATTGTGAGAAGTGCGGATGGCGTTGAACCCGTTTTCCTTCATGGTTTTCACCCGGCGGTATTCAGCCGTTTCAAATGCTGCCGAGCCTAGCGGGCCGTTGTCGTGGTGCAGACAGCCACCTTTCAGTTCAACCGGCTGCCCATTCAGCAAAAATCCTTTTTCGGCTGAAAATTTAATTGAACGAATACCAAAAGTTGTGGTTTGCACATCCACAATTTTCCCATTAAAACTGACTTTAGTAACAGCTTCGTACAAATCGGGTTTTTCGGGTGACCAAAGCGCCGGTTGCCCGATTTCGAATTTTTGGTCGGCCAGCACTGCCTCGCCTGAAAACGGGTCGATGGTGGTTACAGCCTCAATTTTCTCCTGATTTACCGGCGATTTTATTGTAGTGGTAACCACCAGTTTTCCTGTTTCATTCTCAGAGTTTGCTATGTTAATGTTGAAATTCACCATTGCTTTTTCGGCCGAAACTTCGGGAATAGTTACTGCAATGCCCCAAATAGGGATATGCACTTTGCCGGTTTTTATGAGTTTTACATCGCGGTAAATGCCGGAGCCACTGTACCAGCGCGAATTTTTGCCTTCGTTTTTTACCTGCACCGCCAATACATTATCCTGTCCGGCAGGATTTAAATGTTTCGTTAAATCGAAGGCAAAAGCCGTGTAACCATATGGATGATTTCCAAGGTGGTGGCCGTTAATCCAAACATCGGCGTTCATATAAACACCATCAAAAAGCACCTGAACCAGTTTGCCTTCATCGGCTTTTTCGAGTGTAAAGTGTTTGCGGTACCAGGCAGTTCCACCCACCACATGACCGGTTGACGCGCCTCCGGCACTTTCTTCAGAAAAGGGCCCGATTTGTTTCACGCCGTCTTTTACAGGCAGGTCTTCGATGCTGTAATCGTGCGGCAAATCCAGCATCCGCCAGGCAGCATCGTCAAAACCAGGTTGTTCAGCCCCGGCAACATCAGCCCGGATAAATTTCCAGCCAGTGTTGAAATTGATTTCGCGTTCGGATGGTTTTTGAACAGCGCAGGAAAATGCAAATAAAAGAGTCAGCAAAAACAGAGAATAAGTTTTGATTTTCATAGGTTTATGGTTTATTAATTATTTGTTAAAAAGGTCGGAATGTGTGCCCGTTCTTATTAAAGTAATCAATCTGATTGTGTCATTTTTAGCGTAAATCAGCAACCAGTCAGGTGAAATATGACATTCATAAAGCCCTTGAAAAGTGCTTTTTAATCGGTGATTTTTATATTTGGCAGGCAACTCAGAGCCAGAAAAAAGTATTTGAATTACCTGATTTAATTTATCTTCCTCAAAGTTTCTTTTTCTGGCTAACTTCAGGTCCTTTAGATATTGGCGTGTGAATTCAATCCGGTACATTCCAGATTATTTTGTTTTTTTGATGTAATCCTGAAAATCTTCACAAACAACAGTATTTCCTTCGTAAGCTTCTTTTATTGCGTCTAAAGTAACCTGATTTAGTTTGGCAGATTTTGTGCCCATTTCTCCGACAATTTTGCCAATACCAAGTTCTTTTATCAATTCAAGAACGATTTTCCCTTTTTTTGATTTTTCGTCAATTATTACCGTTGTCATGTTTCCTGTTTTTTACAAATTTAAAAAAATCATTTCACCACCACGGTTTTCACGTTGACAAACTCCCTGATACCCTGCAACGAAAGCTCGCGGCCAAAACCACTTTGTTTAATTCCGCCAAAAGGCAAACGCGGGTCCGATTTTACAAAGTCGTTGACAAAACAGCAGCCTGCATCAAGCTGCAATTCGGCAATCCGGCTTCCTGCAACTGTGTCTTTTGTAAAAACGGCGGCACCCAGCCCAAATGGGGTGTCGTTGGCTACTTTCACGGCTTCGGCTTCGTTTTTCACCCTGATGACAGAGGCTACCGGACCAAACAATTCGTCGTCATAAGCCGGCATTCCGGGTTTTACATTTTCAAGAATTGTGGGTGGATAAAAAGCCCCTTTCAGGTTGGGAATCTCGCCACCCAGAACAATCTCGGCACCTTTTTTTACTGATTTAACTACCTGCTGGTGCAGCTCGTCGCGCAGGTCGGTGCGGGCCAGCGGGCCCATCGTAATTTCGGGGTCGCAGGGGTCACCAAAACGGGCTTCATTCATTTTATCGGTGAAATGTTCCAGAAAATGGGAATACACTTCATCAACCACAATAAACCGTTTGGCCGCAATACAACTTTGCCCTGCATTCAGCAAACGGCTGGTGGCGCAGATTGTGGCCGATTGCTCCAGGGGCGCATCTTTCAGAATTATATACGGGTCGCTGCCACCCAGTTCGAGTACACATTTTTTCAGTTCACTCCCGGCAATGGCGGCTACACTCCGACCAGCCGGCGTGCTTCCGGTAAGGCTCACCGCCTTTACTGCCGGATTACGGATAATTCCTTCCACCAGGCTGCTTCCCACCAGCAAAGTGCGAAAAACATTCTCGGGGAAACCGGCTTCGCGAACCAGCTCTTCGATAGCCAACGCACAACCCGGAACATTGCTGGCGTGCTTTAAAACTGCTGTATTTCCGGCCATCAGCGTGGGAGCCAGAAAACGGAAAACCTGCCAGAACGGAAAATTCCAGGGCATTACAGCCAGAATGGTCCCCAATGGTTGGTACGAAACAAACGACGATGAATACTGAGTTTCGATGGGTTCATTTTCGAGCATTGTTTCGGCATTCTGCGCAAAATACTCGCAAACCCAGGCGCACTTTTCAACTTCTGCAATCCCTTCGCGCATCACTTTCCCCATCTCAATGGCCATCAGTTTGGCAAGCTCATCCTTTTTACTCCTGAGGATGGAAGCCAGGTTGAGCATAAACGCCGCCCTTTGCTGAAAACTGGTATTTCGCCAACTGTGAAAAGCTTTGTCAACCGAGCTGATGATGCGGCTTGTGCCCTGTAAAGAATGTGCTTCGTAGGTATTTACTTTCTTTCCTGAAAACGGGTTGGTTGATTTTATCATCATTTGAATTTTCGTTATTAAAATTGAAAATATAAAACTGTTACGAAAAAACTGAAATTGTGTTTGAATATGTTTGCGCCTAAGTAGATAGTCATGATTTTTTTCTTTCTAATGCATTGATTTACTGTAATAAAATCTGAAACATGAACCTTTCAGGATTTGATTCCGCAAAAGTCATGACTTTTCAGGATTTGAGTAATACAAAAATAAAATGTCATTTTCCCTTTTTCTTACTCACCCCGAGTTTTCCCGATTTACATCGTGGAAACTCTGCCCCTCTCTTTTAGGAGAGGGGCGAAGTCACCGCAAGGTGGCTTGGGGTGAGTGAACCGAAACACGTCAGGAAATTTTCAATCTATCTAAAAAGAAAGGCACTGCTATCTGCAATGCCTTTCAAAATAGGGTAAATCAATCTGATTTCAATTATCGCATCGGAACTTCGATGGCCAGAATTTTTGATGGTTGCTGAAAGTTGATTTCAAGCGGTTCCAAAATATCCCAAACTCCAATGGCATCGCGGGTTTTCAAAACCTGCCCGCCAATTTTAATTTCGCCTTCGGTGAGCATAAAATAAACACCATTGGCGGGGTCATTCAGTTTGTAAACTGTTGAATCAGCTTCTTTGCTGTCGAAAACCGAAAGAAAAGCATTCTGGTGAATCCATAACGAGTCATTCCGGCCATCAGGCGAAACGAGCAATTGCCAGTTGTCGATTCTTTTTTCCGGGTCAAATTTTTTCTGGTCGTAGCGTGGCTGGTGACCTTTTTTATCCGTAAAAATCCAGATTTGGTAAAGATTCAGTTCATCCGTTTTTGACGCGTTGAACTCAGAATGCATCACACCGCTACCCGCCGACATCACCTGAACTTCGCCGGCAGTGATCACGCCTTCGTTTCCCATATTGTCGGTATGGCGCAACGAGCCATAGTGTGGAATGGTAATGATTTCCATATCGTTGTGTGGATGCAGGCCAAAACCCTGTGCTGCACCGATAATATCGTCGTTTAAAACCCTGAGCAACCCGAAATGTACTTTTTCGGGGTCGTACCAGTTGGCAAAACTAAATGAATGGGCTGCTTTCAACCACCCGTGGTTGGCAAATCCCCTGTTTTCTGCTTTGTGTATTATTGTTTTCATAGTACCCAAATGACAAAGCAGACTTGTCGATTGTTTAATAACGAGGTGATTTAATAAACTAGTTTAATATTCACGGAAATGGCAGAATTATGTAACATTTTGGTACTTTTTATGCTGACCACCACGTTCATAAAATGGACAGAATGGGCATGAGATTCCTCTTTTCGTTGCCAATGACAGCATCAAAATTCTTGTCATTTCGACGATAGGAGAAATCTGTTCATCAAGTAAGATTTCTCCTCGCTCACTCGTCGAAATGACAGCATTGATGCGGCTTTTTGTCATTCACGCATTATACCGATTTTGAAAAATGAATGAACTCCCGCAAAGACGCAAAGAAACAGAACTGCTGAAACCCCATTTCAGTTATTCAACCACCCTGATTTCCCAGGTCATTTCCATGGCTTTGCGGTAGGCTGCTGTTACACCGCAATAGGTGCTTTCCGAGAGTTTCACAGCTTTTTCGAGTTTGTCCATGGGCAGGTCTTTGCCTTTAAACTGGTAAATCACATGCATTTTTGTATAATGCATCGGGTGTTCTTCGGTAACATCGGCTTCAACAATCACATTGAAAGCCTCGGGTTCCACTTTCATTTTTTTCAGAATCATAATTACATCGATACCTGTGCAACCCGCAAGCGCAGTTAACATCAGCTTTTTGGGGCGCGGTCCCAGGTCGCTCCCACCCGACTGTTCGGTTGCATCAACAGTAATTTTATGCCCATCCATATCGCCGGTAAAGGCAACTTTGTCGGTCCACGACATATCAACAATATGCTTCATTTTTCTTGTAATTAAATAGTTTTCATTTATTTTGCACCACAAATATAACGCATGTAACTATCTACATAAATAATTGCTGCATGATAGAACAAAAGTGCATGGAACAGAACAAATAATTGTTTGAAAAAGATTAATCAGAATACCATTTTCAGATGAGAACAATCATTAAAAGGCCGACAGAACAGGAAACCAACCTCAGTGGATTTCAACTTTTCAATAAACTGACCGAAGACGAATTTAACCGGCTGAATTTTGACAAAACCTGTCAGTTGTATAAGAAAGGCACCATTATTTACCGCGAAGGCAGCCGCCTCACCGGTTTTTATTGTGTTACCCGTGGGATTGTCAAGATTTTTAAAACCGGTATCGACGGAAAAGAACAGATTATCCGCTTTGCGAAACGGGGTGAAATAATTGCCTACCGCTCGCTGCTGAGCCAGGAACTGGCCTGCACCACCGCTAAAATTATCGACGAGGCCATTCTTTGCCACGTTCCGTACCAGACGTTGCTTTACCTGATTCAGAATAACTGGCAGTTTTCGCACCACATGCTGCAGATTGTTTGCCGCGAGTTGCGCGAAGCCAACGATTACATTACCGACATTGCCCAAAAAACCGTGCGCGAGCGACTGGCCGAAGTACTGCTTTTGCTGAAGGAAAATTTTGAGCTCGACAACCAGAATACGCTCCAGATTTCGCTTACGCGCGAAGAGCTGGCCAACATGGTGGGAACTGCCACCGAATCGGTAATCAGGTTGTTATCTGAATTCAAACAGGATAAACTTATCGAGTTGCAGGGCCGGAAAATCAAATTCCTTGATTTGGCCAGTTTGCGCCGGGTTGCCAATATTTAAGACATTTTCATGCAGGAGCGCCACAAAAACAAGGAGCAATATTTTAATGAACAAGGGCTGACTTCTCAAAAATTTGTGGTGCCTTTTCTGGCTGATCTGCTGAAGATTGACAACAAAACCGCTGTTCTCGAAATCGGCTGTGGCGAAGCCGGTAACCTGAAACCCTTTCTGGATATGGGCTGCCGGTGTACAGGAATAGATATTTCGTGCGGACGCATTGAGCTGGCCAAAGAATTTTACAGCAATCATCCCAACCGTGAAAACCTGACACTCATCTGCAACGATATTTACAAAGTGGAACCGGGTGCGCCATTCGATATCATTATCATGCGCGATGTGATTGAGCACATTCCCAACCAGGAGCGGTTTATGGAGTTTGTAAAAGCTTTTCTGAAACCCGGCGGTAAATTTTTCCTGGCATTTCCACCGTGGCAAAACCCGTTTGGCGGGCACCAGCAGATTTGCCGCGGAAAACTGCTCTCGAAACTCCCGTGGTTTCATCTTTTGCCCCGGGGTTTTTACAAACTGTTTTTGAAATGGATGGGTGAAAACGAAGGAACCATCACAGCCCTGCTTGAAATCAAAGACACCGGCATTTCCATCGAGCGTTTTGAGCGCATTTTAAGGCGCAGTAATTACCGCACCGATAAAAAGGTATTCTGGCTGATCAATCCCAATTACCAGACAAAATTCGGGCTGAAACCACGGAAACTGCCCCGGATAATTTCATCAGTTCCGTGGCTGCGCAATTTTGTTACCACCGCCATGTATTATGTGGTATCGAAACAAAACGGATAAGTTGCTCCCTGAATCAGAAAACTGCAGACAGCTATTTCTGCAAGCTACCCCTATTTCCTGTAATTCACCAACTCGTCTTTTGTTTTTCTGGCGGATGCAGCCGAAACGGCATCAACACCGGTATCGATATGGCCGATCTGCAAAACCGAAACGGCCCGGTAGCCTTCCGGAATCTGATAATCCTGTTTTTTTTCGTTGATGCTTCTGATGGGGCCCGTGTAAATGTGCGCTCCCAGCCCGAGACCCTGCGCCGCCACATACATATTTTCGGTGGCCAGTGCGCAGTCGAAATCCACGTTCATCCCTTCGGGCGCTGTTTCTGCCCCCGAAACAATGATGATGACATTTCCGGGTTTGGCAAACCTGGCAACCGGCAAAATCAGGCTTTCATCTTTGATAACCGTGAATTTCCACAACTGGCTGTTCCGGGCACTGGGCGCTTTGATCCCGCATTCGAGAATCAAATTGATGTCGTGCTCTGAAACAGGTCCAGCAACAAAGTTTTTTGCCGAATACCCGGAGAGTATGGTTTGTACCACCGGGTTCCCGGCTGGTTGTGCCTGCCCGGCAAATGCCAGCAGCAGAAAAAGTACTGAAACACTTAATTTTGCTTTCATTGTTAGTAGTATTTTTTAGTTATAACGTACGGAATTATGTGCAGTTGCCGACTGCGGGTTATTTTCCAGTCAAGCCGGGATAAAGTTAAAGCGGGAGATGCCCCCACAATTACTTATAAAACCTGCTTTGACATATACAATTTGTTAGGCCTTCGTGTTTTAATTTTTTGGTCAGTTAGTTTTATTATTTGTTGTTAATCTTTTTTAATCTAAATCGATGATAACCATTAAGTTTTCTTTCACTGTTTCAATCAATTTTTCTGGCAAATCCCCAACTTTATTTAATAACCGATTATTGTCAATTGCTCTTATTTGGTCAATCATCACATCACAGTCTTGATGCAAATTTGCTTCTCCTTTTTTTAAATGTACCCTCAAAATATCTGCGTCTTTTTTAACATTTGCAGTCAATGGGCAGATTATTGTCGATGGATGTGGAATTTGATTAAGAAGGTTTGTCTGAACAATGAGCACAGGTCTTGTTTTTCCAGGTTCTGTCCCGATTTGCGGGCTTAAATCAGCAATCCAGATTTCAAATTGTTTAACCGACATGGTCAATTTCCTCAAAATCTTTTAATACATCCATTGAATCTGCTTTAACTAAATCTGATTCTGTTTTTAGCTTTTTTTCCAAAAGCGCACGTTTTTGAATCCGATTGTAGTATTCAATTGCCTCGTTAATATACCTGTTTCTCGGTTTTTTAATTTTCGAAAGAATTTTTTCTGTTTCTCCAAAAATCGAATCGTCAATTTTCAATGATACTGTTTTCATCTGAATAAATTATTGAAGTTTCTGATTAGTTGTCGGTTGTGCTTGTTCTCTTTCATCTGCATTTTCACCCGATGGAACTCACATGTAATTTGTTCATCGTTATTTGTGTCTTTCTGCAAACATGTTCGTTTCATAATTTATACTTTTAAATACTAAAAGTATATCATTTTAGTATATAAAACAAGTATGCAAAGTTTTGTTTTTCAACATGCGGTACAACGGTTGGTACATTTGTCGGGCGGGATTTCGGAGAGAAATCCTGTCAGCCCCGAAGGAAAATGGGCACGAGGTCTGACAAGTCATACCGCTAAACTCCCGCCTGCCATATACAATTTGTTAGGTTTAGTTTTTTTATTTGTATTTATATTTTGTTGTTCTTTTGTCACCGTGTTTTTCAATTATTCCGTCATCAACGGCAATTTTTAAATCTCTGCTGGCAGTTGCCTGCGATATGTTTTTAAATGCTCTTAAATAATTTTGTCTTGAAAATTCTTTTGTGCCAATGATTTCTTTAAAATTCAAAATTCTGTCATTATTGGTCAGACTAATATTTTGAACTTTTAATAAATCTTCCAGTGCATCTTTTATTATTTCAAGCATGAATTCTATAAACGCAGTAGAATTTCCTTGTTTGTCTGATTTCCCTAATACATTGTAATATTCCTGTTGTCTTGATTTTACTATACTTTCAATGGGGAGAAATTCAAAAACAGGGGAGTGTTCTTTTAAAATCATGGTTTGCCAAAGCCTTCCCATTCTGCCGTTTCCGTCGATGAACGGGTGAATAAATTCGAATTCGTAATGGAATACACAACTTTTTATTAGAATTAAATCGTCGTCGTTTTTGAGATAATTAAATAAATCAGTCATTAACGAATAAACCATTTCTCCGGGAGGTGCAATGTGGGCGATGTCGCTGCCTTTTACAATTCCAACAGAACCGGTTCGAAGTTTTCCCGGATTTTCAATCAATTCCTTCATTAAAATCTCATGTGCTTTACACAACGATTTTAATTCGTAGGCATTAAATTTATTCAGTTGATTATAAACCTCGATTGCATTTTTAACTTCCAGAATGTCTTTCTTGGGGGCAAGAATTCTTTTGTTGTCAAGCAAGTCTGTAATTTGCTTAACAGTCAAAGTGTTTCCCTCAATTTCGAGTGATGATTGAATTGTTTTAATCCGATTTATTTTTCGTAATTCTGCCGGTGGTTTATATAAATGTGCCGCATTTACTTCTCCGATTTTTTCTGAAATAGAAGCAATTAAGTTTAAAATTTTACTTGTTATTTCGTATGGCGGTTTCATCGTTTATAATATTGATACTATCATATGATACTATCAAAAATAATCATAATTGTTTATGCTGCAATTCTTTTTTCAAAATTTACGGTTACCTGTATGTGGCGTAGCCGATTGCGGGCTACTTTCCTGTCAAGCCGAGATGAAGTAAATGCGGGAGATGAACCTACAATTAAGCACAAAAACGGCTATGACATATACAGATTGTGTGCGCCCTGCATAAGCAGCGCACACACTTGTTGTAAGCTCTGAAAAAAGTCTAAAAATAAAAATAAACTTTACATAGCATCGAAATAACAAGTGTGTATTTTTCCATAGGGTGTAAGTCCCTTATACACTGGGGTAACGCCCGGAAGTATTAGCAAGTGACAAGGTGGTTTGGGGTGACCCATGCACTGAAGGAAGTCAAACGGCTAAATCCGGTACTGACG